>JBGVPD010000028.1:0-35530 GCA_045126815.1 Eubacteriales bacterium | reverse complement strand
GTAAATGTTGGAATACAATGTGAACTTGCCATCATCATTGGTGTCTTCAAAGTCACCAATGAACTTGATACCTCTTGTTGCAGGACATCTTCCCATATATGAAAGCTGTACTGCATCGCCGTCAACATATCCTGACGTGCTGTATACTTCAAGAAGTGATACACCTTCCTGAGTTACATAACCGTTTGTATGGTTTGTATATGAGTTAACGTATGAGTTAGCGGGGAGTTTTCCTCCGTCCTTAAGAACTACTGCTGAATGCTGTTTAATAGTTGTTATATTTGTTGATGAACCTGTGTTCAACAATGAGCAGAAACCACCTGCTACAGAGATTTCACTTTCACCCTTGAGTATTACTCTTGTTGTGGGCACTCTGTATGTTAATTCATTATTAGCAAAGTTTGCATAATCAAATCTCATTGATGCATCTCTGTAATATGAACCACCGTATACTCTTGTTTCTGCGTCAGCGTCTTCGTCAATATAGCCTTCAATTACAACTTCAGAATCGTTCGTCTGAGGAAGCATTGCCTTTTGACCATATCTATGAGCACCGTATATTGCAAGGTCTGTTGCATTTCCTGCAATTATCAACTGCTTGGTTACATCGTCAGCGCTTTTTTCTGCAGGGCCGATGATGCTTACCTTAGAAAATCCTGTCTGTCTTGTCAATGCTGTATTTGTACTTGCTTTGCTTCCGTTTATGAATGAACCACCGTGCATAAGTGCTTTGTAGTAGCCCCATTCGCTTCCGTCAATTTTCAACTCGGTTGTTCCTGAGTGTACTGCGCTTATACCGTCCATTCTTGAACCGGCATATACAGCTCTTGCACCCGAGTAATAGCAGTTGATAAATTCTACCTTTGTGTTTCCTGCGTGAGTTGAGTTGTTATCTATCTGCGAGCCGCCAAATACGTCTCCAGCTGTCATGTTAAGGTTCTTTGTTACTGTATAGCCGGTTGCGGGATCTGCTGTTACACAATCTCTAAACGTAACAGTTGAAGCTCCTGAGTGGATCTGGCCATGTGCTGTTGCAACTGTAATATACGAACCGCCTGAAATATGGCTCTTTGTTGTTATTACTGATGTTCCACCCTGAATTGTGAGTGTTGTATCACCTGTATGTCTTGCAGGAGCTGATGCCATGTATGAGCCTGCGAATGTCATACCGCTAAGTGTTGAACCTTCGTTTACCGTAATATCAACTCTACCGCTGTGTGTGCCTTCATTTGTTGTAGGCTGTACATATGAACCACCAATCAAGTTACCGCCAATTGTTGCACCGTTAACTGTGATTGTTGTGTTACCACTGTGATAAGGTTTACCTGTTCCGTAAATTCCGGAACCACCGTAGAAGTTCTTGCATGAGAACGTGCTTCCCGATACAGTGATAGTTGCTGTTGCACTATGATATGCAGCAGCTGATGTAGCTCCATCAAATTTTGAGCCGTTATAAATACTTCCGACAAACGAACCACCTTGGTAGTTAAGCGTTGTTGAACCAGCATGGTATACCTCAGCTGTAGCCTTGATAAACGAACCGCCGTAGAATGCACTTGAGAAAGTACCGTTTGTAATTGTAACTGTTGTTATAGTATTGTGATATGCTGCTTTACCGGTTGTCATATTTGAACCGCAGTAAACAGCACCTTTGAAGGTACCACCGCTTATGGTAATGGTCTTGTTTATCTGGTCATAACCGGGGTATGTTGTATTTGTAAGGTTTCCACCAAAGTATACCTCTTTATTGAAAGTACCACCGGAAACGTTGATAGTCATATTACCGCTCATTGCTGCTGAGCTTGCAGGTGTTATTTGGGATCCGTTGTATGAGAAGTACATTATTTCACTGAACGTACCACCGGATATATTGATTGTTGCTGTAAAGTTGGACTGTGTTCCGTTGAGGTTGTTACCTGCACCAACAGTTGCACCTGCGGGAATTGTTACGTTCTGAATATTGTATGTGAAATTCTTATCTACAGCATATTTCGCCTGGCCTTTGCCTGCAAAATATGAACCAAACCACAATGCTTTAATTTCGCCTGTTGTATTGATCGTTACGTTCGCACCGTTAGGTGTAAGTCCGTTACCGGGCTGAAGGTCACCACCTATCAAACCTCTGTTAGTAGTAGTAACGCTTGCACTATCCAAAACGAAGATATCGGTCTTACCCGTAATCTTTGTTGTTGCATGGTTGTTATTATTATGTATACCGCCGTACAACATCTGAGTATCAGCATTACCTGCCAACTTAACGTAAGGTGTATCTACAGTTACTCCGGATGCATAGAAGTTTCCGCCCATTGATCTGTAACTTCCGGTATATACCGTAACGTGTCCTGCAAGCTGGGGGTTATGCGTTGTAACAACGTTACCAAAATCACCGTCTCCATTTGTCTGGTCGTGTCCTACCGTACCCATACCTTCAACAAACAAGTAGCATCCGCCGCTCGACCATGATCCTGTGGCCGATACGTCAAATACCATATCGTCAAAGTTGAAGTTTCCGTACATCTTCAATGTTGCTGTTGTTTTTAATGTTATTCCAAGTGTAGGCTTTGCTCCGTCTGCTACCTCGGAATAAATGTTTACTTGGCCTTTGTGCGCTCTTCCTGCTACACCTACTACCGATGTAGAATTGATAGTCATGTTGGCCTGAAGTACTACGTTTACTGTTGTATTCTGTTCTTCTGCAGTTTGAATTGCAGTGTTAAGAAAAGCAACAGCATCACCTGACGTATAAGTCATGGTTACGGGTTCTGCGCCCTCTGCAAATACACCCATAGATGCAGTCAGCAACATAACTGCAACCAAAAGCGCACCCCAGAGTAATTTGGTTGACTTTCTCATAGTTTTCCTCCATGAAAATATTTATTTTTTTGTATTTTTTTACTTATATTAAATACAGAATTATTATATACTTATCCCAGCCAATTGTCAAGGGTGTTTTTTGTCAAATAACGCTGAGCATTAAGGTGTTTTTCACACCCTAAAAACAAGCTTTTTATACTGTTTTATGTGATTTTTCACACGCTTTTTTGTTAATTTTTTGTCACAAAATAACACTTTTTAGATCATTTTTTATCAAAAATATTTGTAAACTTTTTGTAAACTCAAGGTTTTTTCATATTTATATATATAAATATTATGCTCCACGTTTCAGCAACATTACAAAAAAGCATTAACGTTTTCTTTACAACGATACTACTTTAAAACATCACTCCCTCTCCGTCAAGCTCCGTGCGACACCTTTCTCTCTGCAACTCGGTCACGCTCGGTCCCTCACACTCCTTCGCTACCCGTAGGGCGAGACTTTGTTTTTAAAACAAAAAAACACCCGAGGAAACCATTTGTTTCTTCGGGTGTTTTTGTCATTCTTTATTATTTAGCTGTAAACACGTAATCTGTTACTATCGCAACATTTTCTGTCGAGGTTGCAGTATTTACTTCGAGGCTAAACTTATACTGCGTTCCACTTGTCAATGCAAAGCTCAAATCAAGTTTTCCTAAATCAAAGCTGTCAACATGTCTTGCTTCGTCCAAAAGGAATGATACATGATCGTATATCACGTTGCCGTTCATATCCTTTATAATAGGTCTTACAGAGTCAATCGACTTATTTGACTTAACCCAACCTTCAAGAGTTCCTGCAGCGAGACATTCACCGAGATCTGTATCTGTCAATACAACTCTCTGAACATCGCTCAAACCTGTTCTGAGCTGTTCTATTGTGATAGGAAGATATCCTGTCTCAATAAGGTAATCGTAGCTATAATCAAGTTCCAACCAGTTAGTTCTGATATCGGAATAAGTAGTTGCTGTTCCGTCATTAGAATAAACACCTACATACGGCGCGTTCCAGTTTGCACATTCAAGAGTCTTAACCTTCTTGTTGGCAGTATCAACACTTATTACAAGTCTTGTGTGTCCGGAACCGCTTCCATTTTCATCATAACCATAATGGATAATTGCATCACCGGGTTTGAGCAGGTCATAAGATGCATACATAACCTCTTTAGTATTGAACTGCTGTGCTATCTGCATCGAGTCACTTCTCAAGGTCGTTTCGTTAAACACATAACTTCCAACAGGGATTACACCACTATTGTGTCCGGGTACCATGTTAGATGTATATGACAATCTGCTAACAGTAGCTTTATTATCGAGTATATTATTCCACGATGTATACACAGCCTGCGAACAGTGTGAACCAGGGAACATTCTGTAGTTCTGGTAGGCATTCTCTCTATTCTGAGCAGTCTGAGCTGCAAAATAACCAGCCGTCTTACTGTTATAAGCACTTACGCAGTCAGATATAGTATCATGCGACCAACTGTGCCAAGACGAAGTACATTTCGGGCTACTAAACACATTCAACGTGTTATAAGTACCATAATCACCAAATGTCTGAGGGAATGTATTACCATTCACAAGAAGAGAGGTGAAATGTTCATAGTTTGAAGTTCTTCTGTCATTCCAACCACTACTTGCATAAGGTATGCCCTTGTACGTTTTTCCCGCTTCGTATATAGCTTTTCTACCAACACCGTATTCAGCTCTGTCGCTTCCCTCAATAGACCATGAACCGTCAGCGTTTACAGTTACATCACCATCATTATACAAAGCAAAGGTAACAGCAGGCGTCCATTCAATGTTAGCCTGAAGTCTCATATACGCAATAACTGTATCACGAAGAGACTGAAGCTGAGTATCGGTTGTGTACTGAGTAGTAGGAGAATAGTTATCAAATACGTTTATAAGATTTGTCTCCAAATACGTCTTTGCATTAGCGGTTTCACCGGAACTATCCTGTGTCGCCTGCAAAGCAACAGTATAAGGATTTCTTGTTATTACATCAGAATATTTTACATACTCTTTGCCACCGTACGTAAACTTAACGTACGCTCTTGCATAGTAGTCTGTATTAAATTCTTTTTGGTTAATACTTGTATAATCGCACTCAAAGTTTTTGAGAGTTCCCGCTGCATATTCTGATCCGGATGCGGGTTTGCATACAGCCATACCGTATGTATTTTCAAAATTAAGCTTATCGGGAGAAGTAAGCATATACGCTTTTACTACAAGTATACCCTTGTCAGTTACGGTCATTCCGCTTGCCAAAGTATTCGTGTAGTTCGCAACAAATCTCAAAGTCTGTTCTTGAGTATTGTTTACATTAGAACTAGGTGTAATCTTAAGTCTTGCCCCGAGAATCGAAACTTCGGGAGCTTCAACAACATTTGTTGTTTCTGTATGATAAGTTGTTGTACCGTATTTATATGTAGTAGTTACGTTTCCTGCTTTTGATGTGTCACAAACAACCGAGAAAGCTGCATTATCCTTACTATATGTAATAGTACTGTTATACGTCTTTGATGTATCATACTTGTTCGTAAAACTTGCAGTCAACACCGCGCCTTCTGCAGTTACTACATCACCCTTTATTACAGAAGGATTACTGGGTTTTGTTGTAGCAGTAACAGATGTGAGCCATGACGAAGGATACATAACAGTCATGTTACCCTTGTTTACTATCATATCGTTCAAAAGCTGATCTTTTGTATATCCGCTCGTTCTTGACGTCATATTTGCTACAGATAAATCAAGAATAACACTCGAAGGAGCAATTCCTCCGTCTGCAGGAACGGTTGCAAAATTATATTTCTCTTTTACTCTTTGGTTCTGGAAAAATGCACCGCCCAAAACTTTTACGTTTACAGTGTGTCCTTCTTCGCCGAAAGCACCCGAGCTGTATGCATAAACCGAACCACCAAAGTACGCCTTTGTACCTATGGTTATGTTTACATCACCGTTTACGACAACGCTGTTTTGTGTAAGAGTAGCACTAACAGATTTATTGTCACAATAAATATCTTTCAAATGCGCAGATATTCCACAAACGTCACCTCTGTATGTACCACCCAACAAATTGAGATTTACATCACCTGTCTGGTATGAGGGGTTAGCAAATACAGTGTTGCCGGAAGCATCGGTCGTTGTTCCGTTAAGTCCCCAGCTACTTCCCATAACGTAAAAGTAAAAACCACTCTTTATCGTTACACTTGAATCTTTATCAAGATTACCAAATCTCATTCCGCCGACAACTGAAGGATATAAATATCCACTTGACTCGGTATCGTTTGTAATACCATCTCCCATTACAAGATCATTACCCTGGGCACAGATAAGTCTGCCCCATGTCAAGCACTTAATCTTTATATTTTCCATTGTTACAGGTGACGATAACAAAATACAAGCAGCGCCGCCTATACCGAAATATGCTCCGCTACCGTTTGTTCTATAGTCCACTCCATTATATACGCTTGTTATCGTAATTCTCTTGTCTGTTTCCGGGAAAACAAAATCCTTTGTCCATTTTGACGAACCATATGCATCGTCGTCGTCAATCACAACAGGTCCGCAGATTACTATCGTACCGCCTGTATCTACAAGCTTTTCAGCCGCCTGATACAATGCTGTATCCAAATAATACTTACCGTATTTTGTGCCATCCTCAGTTTCTTTTTCTGAAACCTCGTGTGCCTGTACGGGAGTAGGATAAAGAGGTTTGTCGGGCGATGACCCGTCCCACTTTTCACTCTTCGCAGTCTCGTTATCTTTTACTATGTCAGATACGAAAACTACGTTCTTGCTGTTCACAACTTCCGTCTCAGCAGCAGTAGGAATCAAAAGCATAGCAGATGCTATAAGCGTCATCACTATCGCTATTGAAATGAATGATAGAAATTTTTTCATAACTACACTTCTCCTATTGTATACTATTATGATTATTATACAACCAACCACCCAAAAAGTCAAGTTTTTTCTGTAAGTATTCACAGACATTATTTATATAATATATATATAAAACGGTGCCAAAGGTATACCCCTCTTGCACCGTTTTTTGCATCTATTCTGTTTTTATTTGCCTATATAAACTGAGCTACGTAAACCACAAGCGGTAACGTCACAACCGCAATCGCCGTTGTCATACCAACACTCGTTGCCGCATATCCCGGCCGTATGTCGTATAACTCCGCAAACATATTCGTTATACTCGCTGTCGGCAGTCCCGCCATTATCAGCGTAAACATACTTAATTCTGCATTTAAACCTACTACGTATTTTGCCAATACAAATATTCCTATCGGGAACAGTATCAACTTAACAAAACACACATAGTATATTCTCCAATCGCCAAACAGCTTCTTTATCGGCTGTGTCGCCAATACGCCACCAAGTACAAGTAAAGATATCGGTGTGCATAATCCGCCTATGTAATTTAATGCAGTTATCACTCCGTCCAATTTCAAGTTCGTAATATGCGTACTGAAATTAACCAAATACAACAAAATTCCTATAGTACACGGTACTGTTCCATAGTTTAACAGCATCTTCTTCGGGCTTAACTTTATGTCGTCCCTACCCCTTCCGAGTATCACAAGTCCGTACGTCCACGCAAATACGTGGAAGTTTATCGAGAAAAAGCACGCCCATGCCACCGCTTCACTGCCATACAACTTCTCTACTATCGGAAGTCCGAAAAACATTATGTTCAAAAATATTATGCTATGCTCAGATAACTTTCTTACATCGTTATCTTTCATAATACGCATACTCAGCCAACCTACAATCGCCGCTAAAATATGTACCATTAAGCTTATAAGAAATATCTTAACTAAAAACTTCGTATTCTCCAAAGATGATTTCATCTTTATCATCGAAGCTACTATCAATATCGGTTGAGTTACGTGCAATACAAGCTTTGATAAATTCTTCGAAAATCTTGCATCTATTATGTCCTTCTTGCGCAAGTAGTACCCTACCATCATAACAAAAAACATACTTAACGCTATATTTAATACTATATTAATGTCAAATTCCATTTTCCTATCCCTCTATATCGTCTATCCTTTGTTTTATCTTTTGCATATCTATCAGCATATCTTCCTTCTTCCTCGGATCGTGTAATAACGCCGACGGATGATATACCGCACATATCGTAAATCCGTTTCTTTCGTAAAATATTCCGTGCTCTTTAGTTATGGCAAAATCTGACTTTATCAGTCTCTTTGCCGCTATCCGCCCCAGACATACTATCAGCTTCGGCTGTATCAGCCTCACTTGCTCTCGTAAATATTCTATACACAGATCCTGCTCTTCCTCTTTAGGATCTCTGTTCTTCGGCGGTCGGCACTTAAGCATATTCGCTATAAATACGTCCTCTCTGTCTATATCAACAGCGTATAAGTATTTATCAAGCATCTTACCTGCCGCTCCTACAAACGGCTTTCCGCTTAAATCCTCTTTTTCTCCCGGCGCCTCCCCGACAAACAGTATCTTCGCCTTCCTGTTTCCCGTTCCGAATACAACGTTTGTCCTCGTTTCGCTCAAAGGACACTTCGTACATTCTAAACACCGTTTTTCAAGCTCTTCCCACTTGATTTCTTTCTCTTTTTCAGTCATCCTTTTTTTGTCCCTCTTCTCTATACAAGCCCACTGACTGTCTTTACCGCATTCCTCTCTATCAATCTGTCGGCATGTTCCTCTATGTACATCAAAATCTCCCTGCCGCCAAGCCTTTTCCCATACTCGTTCGCAAGGTCGCTCTTACTTAAACTCTTTCTCTTTCTGTTCTGCGATGAATACGGTACCTCTTCCTGCAACACAAGATAATACCTCGTCTTGCCGCTAAGCTGTTCATAATACACCGAGCTCTCGTTCTTATATCCGCATTTAAGCAGCATATCGCATACCTTCAACATTCCGTCTATTCCGTCGAACAAATACACGCATACTTCCTTTTTCTTCTTTGGCGGACCGCTCTTTTCCTTCGCAGACTGACAACTCTTCACCTCGCCGTCTCGTATCACATACACCTCGCATCCGCCGTTCCTCGACGGATACACCTGTATCAACAGTTTGCTCGATGCACTGTCAAATCCCGTCTTTTCCTTCGCTACGTCAAGTATCTTCTCAAAACCATCGCGTGTCGTCTTTACTTCATAAGACATCTGCTCGTTAGATATATCATAACTCTCCATATCGTCTGCTGTCAGCATTATCTTAAGCTTTGATTCGCTTATCAGTATCAGTTCCATTTCAATACTCACCTTTTTATAATTTTAGCACTTACTATCATTATAATCTCTGTGTGTAAAAATGTAACTGCAAAACTTTTGGAAAAGTCGGTATTTTTTTCAATCGCTTTCCTTAAAATTCATTCTTCAACGAACGAGTAAACAAATTCTGTAAAGTTTCGTCCGTATCCTTTCCGTTATACAAAACATCGTATACTGCCGAACATATCGGTAAATCTACTTTATACTGTTCTGCCAACTTCAATATCGCCTTTACGGTATAATAACCCTCCGCCAAACTTCCGTACTGTTCGCCCTTGGCATACATTTCACCGTACATTCTGTTATGGCTGAATTTCGAGAACAGCGTCGCTTCGTAGTCTCCCAAGTGACACAGTCCGTACGCCGACAGCTCGTTTCCGCCTAATGCCGTTATAAGTCTCGCTATCTCTCTCGTTCCTCTCGACATCAAAGCTCCCTTCAATGAAGAAAGTCCTTTTCCGTCTAAAAGTCCTGCCGCTATTCCTATAACGTTCTTCGCTGCCGCACCTATCTCGTTTCCTATCAAATCTTTTCCAAAATAAAATCTGATAAGTTCGCTTGAAAATTCATCTATCAAATATCTCTTGTATTCTTCGTTATCGCTGTCTATTACCATACAGTTGGGTATACCCTTGGTAAATTCTTCAACGTGCCCCGGGCCTATCCATACAGCTATCTTCGTTTCAACTGACGTCGCTTCTCTTACTACTTCAGACAACCTCTTGCCCGTCGATATCTCTATTCCCTTCATACACAGTATGTACTCTTTATCCTTTGCTCCGTACTCCTGCAATTCCGCCATCAAGCCTCTTACTGCCTGCGACGGTATAGATATCACCGTCGTCTTATTCTTTGCGGCTACCTTTATATCGTCAGTTATGTTTATTCTGTTGCCAAAATCAACTACTCCGTTTGTTCTGGTCTCCATTATACTTCTTATCTGCTTTAAGTCGTTTCCGTACAACGTTACGTTATGTCCTATTCTATCCAAGTACCACGCTATACACGATCCCCATCTGCCGCATCCAATTACTGTTATATCCATATTTTCCTCCACATTCCTTCAAATATTTAGAAAACATTATTTTTATATATATATTTACTTCTGTGTATTTTACCACATTTCCCACCCCATGTCAATATTTTCACATCTTTCATACATGGGGAGATTTTATTGCTATTTTTTGGTAAAATGGTTCATAAGCAAACAAATGTATATCTATTTTTCTAAAACCAAAAGAGGTGATAAATATTATTCTTGATTACGAAAAAGCCGAAGACGATTACATCTCTTCCAACCTCTCTTACGCTGCTATTGCAAGTAAACATAACATTCCTCTTCGTTTACTTGCGAGATACGCAAAAGACAACAATTGGGTCGAAAAACGTAAAACTTATAACGCTTCGCCCGACTCCAACTTCCTCGATATCTCTAAACTCGCACGTTCTTCCAACGCGCTTGAATCTATTATCGAAAACGCATTCATATCCGTCTCCGAATCTTCTTCCAACAGCAAAGAAGTTGATACCAAAACCCTTAAAGACCTGACTTCAACACTTAAAGAAGCTATAAACATAAAACAAAACATCTTCTTGCTCCCTATGCTGACAGAACAAAAACAGCTTGAACTTGAACAAAGAAAAAATCCCTTGGTATCTTCTGACGAAAATGAGATCCGCGTTATCCTCGAAAATGATACGGAGAAATTCTCTATGTGAGGTGATTTCTTATAAAACAAATTTCTCTCGGTACGCCTAACCCAAAACAAGCCGAATTCCTTAAAGACACTCACAAATACGTCGCTTTCGGTGGTGCCAGAGGCGGTGGTAAAAGCTGGGCCGTCAGGGTTAAAGCTATTCTGCTTTCTCTTAAATTTCCGGGGATTAAAATCCTTATTATCCGTAAAACACTATCCGAATTGAGAAATAACCACATTACACCGCTGATCTCATTAACTCAGGATATTGCCTCTTTTTCTGAATCAAAAAAAGAGCTTACCTTTAAAAACACCTCCGTTATCCGTTTCGGTTACTGCGCCTGTCAGGCTGACCTAACACAATATCAAGGTTCAGAATGGGACGTCATCTTTCTCGACGAAGCTACTCAGCTTAAAGAAGAATGGTTTGATGAACTTAAAGTTACAGTAAGAGGCGTTAACGACTTCCCTAAAAGACTTTACCTCACCTGTAACCCCGGCGGTGTCGGTCATTCTTGGGTAAAACGGCTCTTCATTGACCGCATCTACAAAGAGGGTGAAGACCCAAATGATTACAGTTTTATTCGTTCTCTCGTCACCGACAACAAAGCACTTATGGACAAAAACCCCGATTACGCAAAACAACTTTCTTCTCTCCCGCAAAAACTAAAAAAAGCCTGGCTTGAAGGTGACTGGAACATTTTTGAAGGTCAGTTTTTTGAAGACTTTATCGACTGTCCGGAACACTATACGGACAGGCTCTACACCAACGTCATCGAACCCTTCGAAGTCCCAAATGATTGGAATATATTCCGCAGCTTTGACTGGGGGTTTTCTAAACCTTTTGACTGCTCCTGGTGGGCTGTCGATTTCGAAGGAAGAGCCTATCTTATACTACACTTTTACGGTTCAAACGGCGTTCCGAACGAAGGTCTTAAGTGGCACCCAGAAAAAGTCTTCTCCGAGATCCAACGCATAGAATCAGAACACCGTTGGCTTAAAGGCAAAAAAATTATCGGTATCGCAGACCCTTCTATTTGGAGTCAGGACGGCGGTGAACCCATTATCTCATCAGCTGACAGACACCGCGTTTTCTTCCAAAAAGCCGACAACTCCCGTATCCCCGGTTGGATGCAGGTACACTATCGCCTTGCCTTCGATTCCGAAGGTAAGCCTATGGTCTATTTCTTCAATACCTGTAAACACGCTATCAGAACTCTCCCGCTCTTGCAGTACAGCAAGACTAACCCCGAAGATCTTGATACATCTCAAGAAGACCATTTCGCAGATTCTTTCCGTTATTTTTGTATGTCTCGCCCTCTATCCCCTAAAAAATCTTCCCTTCCTCTTCTCCCAAACGCTGATCCTCTGAATTTGCTTTCCTCCCCAAAATACAGGCAGTTCAGCTACTTCTAACCCACATTTATTGTTTTGCTATTTTTTAATGATTGGAGACTATTTATGAAAAAAAAGAAAAACAAATTAAGTAAACTCCCAAACAAAGATACCGTCAACCAGCTTTATCTAAGCAAAAAAACCAGCACCATTATCCCTCTTGATTTTATCCCCGATAAAATCAACCAAAAATCCCTTGATAAAGCCTATTCTCTTCTTAAACAATACAAAGCCGGTAAAACCAACCTCGAAAAAAGAATCACAGAAAACGACCTCTGGTGGAAAATGCGCCACTGGGAACAGATCAGAGACAGAGAAAGAAAATATAATCCTGCCTCCGCTTGGCTGTTTAACGCTATTGCAAATAAACACGCTGACGTTATGGATAACTGTCCCGAATCTATCATTCTCCCTCGCGAAAAAAGCGACTCCGATGCCGCTAAACAATTAACACAGATCATTCCCGTCATTCTCGAACAAAATACATTCGAAGAAACCTATTCAAACGTTTGGTACGATAAACTAAAAGGCGGTACAGGTGTATACGGTATTTTCTGGAACCCGTCACTTAACAACGGTACCGGAGATATTTCCATAAACAGATGCGACGTACTTAACCTGTTCTGGGAACCCGGTGTATCCGATATTCAAAAATCCCCCAACCTTTTCCACGTCGAACTCTTTAATAATGACGAACTTGAGAACGCCTACCCCTCACTTCGCGGAAAACTTGGCTCGGCTAATTTTGACGTCACTAAATATTTCTATGACGATGCTATTGACACCTCCAACAAAACTCCCGTAATTGACTGGTATTACAAAGTCATTTCCGACGGTAAAACTACCCTTCATCTCTGCAAATTCTGCGCTGACGAAATACTCTATGCCTCCGAAAACGACGTTAACCTTTACAAAAAAGGCTACTACGACCACGCCCTTTATCCATTCGTCTTTGACAAACTGTTCGTTGAACAAGGTTCTCCTTGCGGTTTCGGTTACATTGACATCATGAAAGACACTCAAACTCAGATCGACCTTATGAGCGCCTCTGTCTGCGAAAACGTAAGAATGGCTTCCACCGTACGCTATTTTGCTCGCGACGACGGTTCCGTCAACGAAAAAGAATTTGCCGACTGGTCTAACCCTATCGTTCACTACTCGGGTTCAGGTAACCCCAATGACAGTATGATACCTATAAAAGTTCCTGAACTCCCACCTCTGTACGTTTCATTTATTAACAGCAAGATCAACGAGCTCAAAGAAACCACCGGCAACTCCGACTTCACGCGTGGCAACACCGCCTCAGGCGTTACTGCCGCATCAGCTATTGCAGCCCTTCAGGAAGTCGGCTCTAAACTTTCTCGTGATATGATCAAAGGCTCTTACCGCGTCTTTGTTACTATCAACAACCTTATAATTGAGCTTATAAGGCAATTCTACGACCTCCCCAGATGTTTCCGTATAACAGGCGACAACGGTCAATATGATTTTATCTCCTACAGCAACGATTCTCTACGTCCCATCTCTATGGGAGAAAAATACGGCATCAATCTTGGAGAACGACTCCCCATATTCGACATAAAAGTTAAAGCCCAAAAACAGTCTGCTTTTACCAAGCTTTCTCAAAATGAATTGGCTAAAGAGTTCTACAGACTCGGATTCTTCGAACCTCAGCGCGCTAACGCTGCTATCGCTTGTCTCGATATGATGGAATTTGAAGGCAAAGAACTCGTTGCCGAAAAAATAAACGAACAGTATTCTCTTGCTCAAAATTATTCTGCCATTCACAGTAAACTGCTCGAACTCGCAACCATTGTCGAAAAAGACCATTCCGACCTCAAAGGTCTTACAGATACTCTTTCGGCTAAATTCCCTCCCATTGACACCTCTTCATCTCCTATAACTTCATCATCTCTTTATGCAAAAACCAAAAAAGCTGTATCAAGACTTGGCGCTGCCAGAGAAAGAGCTATATCTGTTACAGCCCCCAGATAATAATATTTTTTTGCCCCAAAACTCTACTTTGGGGAGAGTTTATAACTTTTTTATAGTATAATGTCAATCGAGACGTACACAAAGTACTCTCTGACACTTCGGAAAGGAACGATGTTATGATATTTAAAAAATTACCCTTTAATCTTTCACTTCAGTTTTTTGCGTCAGAAATTAATACGGGCGATATTGCCGACGCCGGGCAAACTGACACTTTTGACTCTGCACAATCTCCGGCAGACAACGAGGCTTCTGCTTCCGCCGATGTTTCTTCAGGCGATCAGCCGGAAGTTGAGTTCGAAAAGCTGATCAAGGGCGGTAAGTTTGAAAACGCCTTTCAAAAAAGAGTTCAATCTATTATTGATAAGCGTTTTAAAAACCTTAAAGCTCTTGAACAAACTCAGGCTAAACAACAGCCGCTTTTCGATTTTCTCTCCGAAAAATACGGAATTGATCCTTCCGAGCCTCATTTAATTCTGGAAAAATTGCAAAGCGAAAACTTAACTGAATCAAAAGATGATACGGGTACCGCAGAAAAACCCGATACTACCTTTAAAAACGACCTTTTAGCTAAAAAAGCTCGTTTGCTCTCGCAAAAGTGGACTGCCGAGGGCGAACAGTTAAAAAAACATTTCCCTAATTTTGATTTCAAATCAGAACTCAAAAATCCCTTGTTTACTTCCTTGCTTAAATCGGGTATGCCTCTTCATAAAGCATACACCGCCGTTCACTCCGACGAACTTTTAAAAAATGCCGTCGAGGGAACTGCTAAAAAAGTCGCTGAACAAACACTTAAAAGTATTCGGGTACAGGGCAGTCGCGTTGCCGAAAACGCTCTTCACAACGGCGCAGGAATTATTCGCAAAACCGATGTTTCTTCCCTGTCCGGTCAGGACATCCGTAACATTCTTAAACAAGTTGAAAACGGATCTAAAATCAGATTTTGATCTTGTTTATCACTCAGGTTTTGCATAACACTTATTCATCTTTTTATCTTACATCTCCTGCGCTTCTTTCTTTATCACATTTCTAAAAAAGGAGATTTCTTATGGAAAACATTAATTTCGGTGCTAACACCACAATTCACGGCACAGAAGGTTTTGTTAACGCTAACTCTGCTGTTACTGAAAACTATAACGGAAACGGCCTCTCTGCCGAAATGAAAACTTTCTACGACAAAACGCTTATCGAACTTGCTACTCCCAACCTCGTTCACACTCAGTTCGGTCAGAAACGCCCCATCCCTCCTCATGGCGGTAAAACCGTTGAGTTCCGCAGAATGAAACCCTTGGCTAAAAACCTTAATTCAATCACTGAAGGTATTACTCCCGCAGGTTCAAAAATGACTGTCGTTCCGCTTACTGCTACTCTTAATCAGTACGGCGACTATATCGAACAGACAGACCTCATTGAAATGACGGCTATTGATAACACTGTTATTGAAGCTACTAAATTACTTGCCGATCAGGCAGGAAGAACTATCGATACAATCGTTCGTGACGTTCTTCAGACGGGTACTAACGTCAACTACTGCTCTTCTCATAACGGCACATCTTACGTCCCCTCGTTGTCTCGCTCTCAGCTTGATGAAACAGCTAAACTTCGTGTTATTGACGTATTTAAAGCAGCAGCTCAGCTTAAAGCTGTTAATGCTCCCACTATCGACGGCAAGTACGTTGCTATTATCCACCCCCACGTTGCCTTTGATCTTATGCAGGAATCGGGCGATGCTTGGGTTGATATCAAAAAGTATGCCGAGCCCGAAAAGATCCTTAACGGAGAACTTGGAACTTTGGGCGGGGTAAGATTCGTTGAGTCTTCCGAAGCTAAGATCAACTACGGCGCTGACCTTTCCGCTTCTTCTCGTACACTTACTCCCACGGCATATACTGCCAAGGGTGATGGTAACGTTTCAGACGGTTGCGGTAACGCTACTCCCTATCAGCTTACTGTCAGCGAAAATATTACATCCGACCTTATCGGCCGCGCGGTTCAGTACTACGATGCATCAAGCGATTCTTGCGTAACATTTAAAGTTGCCGGAGTTAATACTGACTCAAAACTTATATTTGCTGACGTTGACCTCGGCGTTTCCTACGCATCAGGCGACTTACTCTTCCCCGGTGAAGGCGGCAAAAAAGGTATCGCTTCTTACTCTACTGTTTTCCTCGGCCGTGATGCCTACGGTATCATTGACATAAACGGTACGGGTACTATCGAACACATCGTTAAACAGCGCGGTTACGGTAACGACCCTCTTAACCAGAGAAGCTCTATAGGTTGGAAAGCATTTATGTGCGCTTCTATCCTTGCCGATGACTACATTCTTCGTGTTGAATCGGGTTCTTCTTTCTCGAACGACATTTCTGAAGCTAACTAATCTTTTTCCTTTTCATTTTTTCACTTACACCTATTTATCCTTTTCCTATACTTGATAAAAGGGGGACTTTTTTAAAACAAAAAAGTCCCCTGATTTATAAAAATATACATTTTTGTTTGCTTAATCTATTATTACATTTCAAGGAGATTTTTTATGAAAAACAATATTTCTTCTATGGTCCCCATTTTTATACCTAAAAGATTTAAAGGCGATGACGTTCGCACGGTTTCGGTTAACGGTAAATACAAAAACATCCCGACCGGTAAACAGTTCTTCATCGAAAGATGCTTCGCTGAAGTCGTCAGTAACGCACTCCTTGCCGACGAGTTGGCTGAAAAGTTTAAAAACTCCGTTGTTAAGTGAGGTCTGTTTCTTATGACTCTTAAAGATGCTATTGTAAAATTTGATACGGAATATTTTAACACTATTCCCGATGAAATTAAGATCGATTGGCTGTCAACCCTTGACTCTGTCATTCATCAGCAAATAATTTCAACACACCAAAATCCTTCTCCTGTTTCTTTTGACGGTTATTCAGAAGAAACTCCCGAAGATACGCTCTTGCTCGTTCCCGAACCCTTTTCAGATATCTATATTCGTTTTCTTGCTATGAAAAAAGACCTTTATCTTAATGATCTGTCAAGATATAACAACGACCTTGTTATGTATTCTACCGCCTTTATTGAATATAAAAATTTCTACAACAAAAACAATATGCCTTTGAAAAAAACTTCTTTTTTTAACGCATAACTTTTTTGGCATATCATTTCCCTTTTTAATTTTATGGAGGTATTTTATGATTTTTCCAAAACTATCCCCTCCCAAACTATCCTACAACACAATCTCCGCCTTTGGCGGAATAGACAGAACAGCCATCAACAGTGACAAATCTTTCTTCGATACTAAAAACACAACATCCGACCACTTCCCGCTTCTATCTCCGAGAGATAAAAAAACAACCCTTTTTTCAACCACCTCCACTCCCCTTCAGCTTTTTACAACAAATGGTATTACCTATATATTAGATAACTTCGTCTATTATAACGGAGTTATTCAATTTGATAATATCATTCCAAATCAGAAAAAACAGATCGTTTCTATGGGAAACAACATCATTATCTTCCCTGATAACTATTATTTCAACACCCTCAATCTTAATGACGACGGTGTTTCTACCGATAAAGGTTTTCTATTTAACAAATTTACCTCTCTTTCTTCTATAAACCTTATTCCCTGTCTTCTCGATTACCCTCTCCCCGCCGTTTCTCCCACCCCGCCCGAATTTTCTACTAACGGTGATCTTTGGCTTAACACATCTACAAAACCTAACGATCTAATGATCTTTTCATCAAAATCCGGATCTTGGACAAGTATAGCTCCTTCTCATATTTGTGTTGAATTAAACGGCATTAACGTCGGGTTTAACGTCGGAGATTGCGTTTCTATATCAGGTTTGGGATACGGTCTTGACGGTTCTAACACAATCGCTGATATTCTTGATAATAAAATAATAATATCGGGTGACCTTACCTCTCATGCCGTTACTCACCCCACAGATGCCTCGCCTTTCTCTATCTCAAGAGACGTTCCTGTTATGGACTTTGTGTGTGAGCATCAAAACAGGCTTTACGGGTGCCGTTACGGCAAAAACCTTAAAGGTGAATTTGTTAACGAAATCTACGCCTCAAAATTAGGTGACCCTACTAACTGGAACGTATTCCAAGGCATTTCAACCGACAGTTATGTCGCATCTTGCGGAAGCGAGGGTGAATGGACCGGTATTATTCCTTATATGGGCTACGTCTTTTTCTTTAAAGAAAACCGCGTACACAAACTCTATGGAACAAAACCATCCAACTTCACAATATACGACGATTATTTACCCGGCATAAAAAAAGGAAGCCATGCTTCCCTTTGTCTTTCTGACGGAATACTGTTTTATCATTCTCAAAACGGTATCTACGCCTATTCGGGAAGTACCCCCTCCCTTATCTCAAAACCGCTCGGTAACCTTACATTTTCTGATGCCGTCGGCGCTGTTTCTCAAAAAACATACTATATCTGTTTAACTGACAACAACGGCAAACGAAAGCTATATACGTTTGATTTCCAAAAAAATATTTGGCATAGCCATAATTATGACGACTATCTCTTCCTAACCCCGTTTGACGGTAACATTATCGGATTTAGATCTTCTGAAAACAAATATATTTTTGAATTACTTAATTCAAACAACATTCCCGAACTATGTTCAGAGCTTTACGGAACCTCATTGGAAAAAGAAGCGGATTTTGAATGGTTTGCCGAAACCGGCATTTTAGGTCTTTCTTTGGATAACTGTAAATATATCAACAAACTTAAAATAAAATTTGAAGCTGACAGAGGCAGTACCGTCTCTGTACACATTCAACTGAATTCAAACAATCTTTGGGAAGAGTGCGGTAAATTTACAAGTTCAAAGCTTAAGACATACGTCTTGGATATTCTTCCGCCGCGATGCGACCACTTTAAACTCCGCCTCAGCGGTAAAGGCAACTGCAAAATATATTCTCTTACCAAAGTTATTGAATCTGCCGGGGAGGTAACATAATGCAACTTAATATTTCTCCCCCCGACTTTTCCAATACTGACGATAGATATAACGTCGAAAAAATTAAAGGGTACCTTTCGGCTCTGCAAAACCAGCTCTCCCATATGTTACTTAACATCGAAGAAGAAAACCTGTCGGATTCTCTTATCAACACCATAAAAAAAGCCGCTGAAAATGCTGAAAAAATTAATTGGTTGCTTTCTGATAAGTCCACTTATGATGCCGTTACTCTTTCAGACTCCGCTGTTACGTCACTGATATATTCATTGAAAAATTTTGGTTTAATTCCCCTTCTCCCTACGGATAAAAACGGTAATATCGACCTTTCTTCTAACACATATGGATTGATCATCGGCAACAACATCACTCTATCTTCAGATAACGGATCAAATCGCATATACGTCAACACTTCAGGGAATATGGTACTTGATACGGCAAAAGACTCTCTACCCTTTTCTCTCATTCTTAACAAATCGGACGAAGGTTATTCTTTTGAAGTTCTCGACAAAGATGCAACCCACATCGGTAAAATTAACTTATAATGCCCCGTGTATTTATTATTTCTAAACAACTGTTTACTTATATATTTGCATTTCTCTTATGCTCAAATCATAACAAAGAGGTGATTATTTGTGGCTAAAACACTAAAAGATAAAACCTATACCCAAAGCCAAAAAGTTAAAGATGCATTTGAAAATTATAACAATTTTAAAAATAACAATAAACCCGATGATTATACCTTCTCCGATAACCAGACACTATCCGATCTTCAAAAACAATACCTTGATCACCCTGATTTTTCCTACAACGTTAATTCTGATCCATTGTTTAGTCAGTACAAACAAATCTATACCTCACAGGGTAAGAAAGCTATGGAAGACTCTGTGGGTAATATTTCTGCCTTGTCCGGAGGTTACGGCAACTCATACGCTCAAACAGCCGGTATGAATGCTTATTACGATGAATTAGATAAGCTCAACAACATTATTCCCGAACTGTATTCCGCCGCCTATTCCCGTTATGAAGCCGAACTCGACAGACTCGAAAGCAAACTCGGATTTCTTTCCTCTAAAGATAAAGAAGAATACTCAAGATATCTTGACAACTACAATATATATACAAATGAAGTCGATTCCTTAAGAGAGCTTTACCTGAAAGAATATGAAAATGACATAGATATTCAAGACAGCGAATGGGAAGCTGCATATAAAATCGCCATGAAAGAACAGGAAAAAGAATTGGCTGATGCGGATAACGAATACAAATACTATATGGCTAAGCAAAATCAAGCTCAGTTTGACGCGGAAAACGCATATAAATATTATATCGCTAACCAAAACCAAGCTCGGTTTAATGCTGACCTTGAATACAAAAAATACGTTTCTGACCAAAACAATAAAAACAAGCAAACGGAATACGACCTTCAGCAACAAAAAATCAATAACGACAAAGAACAGTTCTGGGCAGATTATGATTACAAAACCAAACAGTCATTACGAGAAGACGAATATTTTGCTATCCTCGGCAACGAAGGCCCCTATGAAGCTTTGGCAGCTCTTGATATGGAATTCGAGGATGATGAAATGGTTCGCTATAAAGCTATCTCTATGGGTATTGATACCAATTATATTGATTCCTACTTTGATGCAAAAAATAAAGGAGGTAACTAATGAGATATATTAACGTTTCTGTTCACGATTCCGATATTACTATTAAAAAGGCTTTAAATATCAACAAAGTTCCGCTGACAAGCGGTTCTGTCAACGATATTGCCTGTCGCTTTTCTTTTTCATCCGCATGGAACGATTTTACTGTAAAAGTTGCTCTTTTCACCGGTAGCGGCAACTCTGTAACTGTCGCTATTGAAGATAATATTGCTGTTATTCCTTGGGAATGCCTTGCTGAGTACGGAGGTGAACTGCTTGTTTCCGTCACGGGTGCTTGTGACCTTCCCGATACAAATTCATTCAGACAGTTAAATAGCGAAGAAGTCAGTCTTGGAGTTATCGTCTCGGGAGCTGATATCTCCACCACTTCAACCGACAATCCCCCCTCTCTTGATATTGCTCAACAGTTGATCGGTAAAGTCAACAACGTTCTTATCACAGAAGAAGAACGAAACAAAGCCTTTATAAACTTTGAAAAAAGATTAAAAAATGTCGAAGTTGAAGTAGATGAACGTCTTTCAAGCCTTGAAGGCGACAGCAAACACTCTATAAATAATATTTATTCAGAAAACGGCGCTCACAACTTTCGAATTAATAATAACTCCTTTGAATATTTTGACGGCAATATGTGGATACCCGTCATACTTAAAGAAAACTATAAAGTAATGACTGCTATTATTGACCTCTCGGACAGTAACCCTGACACTTGCGTTACTTACGCAGACGATGCCGTAAATATGGCTCCCGGACATGATGATTGGAACTCTTTTTTCGGTCACTACCCTGTTTTGCTCAGAAACAAAGAGGAATATACCAGGCTTGACCCGAATGCATTCGACATGTCTTTAGATTTCTATGATTGTATTATTACCGATCCTGCAACTGACGATATTTGTATTGCTTTCCCTAGACGTGGTGTAAAAATAAAAAAATACGGAGACAAAATATCGATCAGTATGACTGATCACCCCAATCTCCCCGGTTTTAACTACAACGCACATCAGGTATTTAATTCCGACAAAGATATATTCTACGTCGGAGCTTTCAAAAGCGATATATCACAAAACAATATAGGCGACTTTATCCTCACAAGCCTTCCCAATACCGAAGTGTGTAAATTCAATGATTACAGTCTTGCAAAAAAATATGCTGAAAACAAAGGCGCTTTACTCTTCTCGCATTACCAGCGTTTGTTTATTCAGTGTATGTTTGTCCTGAAATACAGATCTTTGGAATCACAAAGATTAATTTGTAGTGGCATTAACATCCCTCAACAAGACGAATACGCCCCATTAATGACCGGTCAAACGATCATGAACGGCATGGACAGCGAACTTGTCCACGTCGTTGATAAAAACAGCGGACTTATAAACGCTAAACTGTTTGGCATCGAAGATATTTGGGGTGGTATTTATGAGTGGATCGACGGTATTTACATCGAAAACGATAAAGTTTATACTTCTAGAGCCTGTGATATATATGAATGGGCTGCTGATATTTCTTCTACGGTCGGCGGTTATATTTCAGACGTTGTTGCCACTAACGAATTAGGTTTTCTCCCTTGCGGCTTTGACGCTTCTACTTCCACATATTTTACAGACTATGGATACATACGCAAAAACGGACGATGTATCGTTGGAGGCGACACTACCGGTGGAATGGGCGCAGGGTTATTTTGTTTCAGAATCGGCGAAAAAGAAACAGAAGAGTTATCTCTTTTCAATAAAGGCGCAAGACTTATGTATATTTAACGAGGTGACACTATGAAAATTTTTACAAAGATTTACGGTTCAAAAGAAAACAAAATTCCTTTTTCTATCAACGGAAATACAGTATATATTCGTTCGAATTTTCAAAAAGCCGATACTGAAATATCCGACGAGAATTGCGATATATACACCTATGACGAAACTCAATACACAAAAGATGAATATATCACATTACTCTCTAACGAAAATGCAACACTTAAACAACAGATTTTGGATACACAGCTTGCTCTTTGTGAAATTTACGAAGCTTTTTCACATTAATAAACTTTTTGAATACTATATATAGGAGATGTTATTATGGCAAAAATATACGCTAATCTTATTAATGCCGGATTAAAAAATATAAATGACGTGCCTGTAATCTTCAAAAATCAGGTATTAACTTTATTAAGTGAAGGAGGAGGTTTATGACACTTGACGTTATCTCTTCCATCACCGGAATTTTAGGTAGTTTTCTCGGCACGTTAGCCGGTATAATGATTAACTCCAAACTCACAAATTACAGAATCGAACAGCTCGAAAAAAAGGTTGACAAACACAACACGGTCATTGACCGCGTTTACAGCCTCGAAAAACACAACGCTGTTATTGATGAAGACATTAAAGTCGTTAATCATCGCATATCCGACCTTGAACTCTACCATAAATAATAATTCTTTGAAAGGACTTTATATATGAAAATCGATTGGAATAAAAAGCTCACCAGCAGAAAATTCTGGATGGCTCTTATAGGCTTTATCACGCCCCTTTTAATTGCATTCGGTGTCTCTGAATCCAGCATAACCGAAATCGTAAGTATCATTATGGCCGGAGCCTCTTGTATAGCTTACATTATCGGTGAAGGATTGGTTGATGCCGGCCACTCTTCCGATAAAAACAATGTCGATCCCGACATATCACAAAAGCCCTGATCATAATAAATACTAAGGAGATAATATGATACAATTTGGTATTGATATTTCTAAATGGCAAGGTAATTTTGATTTCCCATCTGCTGTAAAAGAGGGGGTTTCATTTGCCATTTTAAAGGGCGGCGGAGGTGATGACGGACTCTATATTGACAGTAAGTTCGAAAATTTCTACTCCGACGCCAAAAAGCTGAATTTACCCGTAGGTGTATATTGGTTCAGCAAAGCGCTAACGGTAAAAGATGCCGTTTCGGAAGCCGAGTATTTTTATAAAAATATTCTCCGCAACAGACAGTTTGAACTTCCCATCTTTATTGACGTTGAGCACGAAGCTATGCTTAAACTCGGCAAAAACAACTTAACCACCATCGTAAAAGAATGGTGTGATTATCTTGAACAAAAAAATTACTGGGTAGGCATATATTCCACCGTCTACGCTTTTTCCGCCTATATGAACGACCAAGATTTGCAGAAATATACACATTGGGTTGCTCAATGGGCTAATAAATGCACATATCCCAATAAAGATATACTAGGTCTATGGCAGTTCGGCGGTGACACCAACCTTATACGCTCAAATAAGATTTCAGGTGTTACTTGCGATCAAAACTATATGTATTTTGATTTTTCAACAATTATAAAAGAAAAAGGATTAAACGGTTTCTCTCTCCAGACGTCTGCACCCACTCAAAATGCCCCACCGTCTTCACAGATAAAAAAATCAACACAGGAATTGGTAAAAGAAGTTATTGAGGGTAAATGGGGTGTCGGTCTTGACAGAAAAAACCGTCTATCTTCTGCAGGTTATGACTATAACACAATTCAGGCAGAGGTCGACAAACTTTATTCTAACAAACAAACATCCAACGTTACAAACAAAACGGTAAAAGGCGGTGATCTTGTCAAAATATCTCCCGATGCGGTTATATTTGACACCAACAGTAAGTTTGCTCCGTTCGTTTACAAATCACTTCTCTATGTCAGAGAACTGAACGGAAACCGCGCTGTTATTTCAACCCTCCCTGAAGGCCCCGTTACCGGCGCTGTTGATGTTAAATTCCTATCAAAATACAATCCTTGATCTGACTTAAAGATAAAAAAGCTGTATGCGTTGTTTTTACGCATACAGCTTTTTTTAATTATTTTTTATAACGTATGTAGGTACAATCGATTTTACAAGCGAACGCATATCAACCGTATCATCCGACATACAATGCTTCATCTGATGAAGCATACCGTATAACTGTTCTTCATCAAACTCAATAGGTTTGCCTATATGAATAAGTTTATTTTCTGTGGCTTTTAATCCCTCTTCGCCCATCAACAACTCTTCATATAACTTCTCTCCCGGTCTAAGTCCTGTAAACTGAATATCAATATCTTTATACGGCTCAAATCCCGATAATCTTATCAAGTTCTCTGCCAAATCAAGTATCTTTACAGGCTTACCCATATCAAGAACAAATATCTCTCCGCCCTTTGCAGCAGCACCCGCCTGTAACACAAGCGATACTGCCTCCGGGATAGTCATAAAATATCTTATAATATCAGGATGTGTAACTGTTAAAGGGCCACCGTTTTCCAGCTGACTCTTAAATAAAGGTATTACAGAACCGTTACTTCCCAAAACGTTTCCAAATCTTACTGCCACAAATTCCGTATCAGAATATTTATTAAACGACTGAATGATCATTTCGCAAATACGTTTGCTAGCCCCCATTATATTTGTGGGGTTAACTGCCTTATCTGTCGATATCAACACAAATCTCTTAACACGGTATTTATCTGCCATTTGAACCGTATTAAACGTGCCGAACACGTTATTCTTTATCGCTTCGTTAGGACTGTCCTCCATCAAAGGTACGTGCTTATGAGCAGCCGCGTGGTATACTATCTCGGGTCTGTATTTTTCAAACACCATGTCCATTCTTTGATTATCTCTCACCGAACCTATGAGAGCTACCAAGTTTAACATCGGATATTTTCTCTTAAGCTCAAGTTGAATGTCATAAGCATTATTTTCGTATATATCGAATATTATAAGCTGTTTAGGTTTATACGCCGCTATCTGCCTACAAAGCTCACTTCCTATAGATCCGCCGCCCCCCGTTACCATAACAACTTTATCTTTAACGTAATTCATTACGGAATCAAGATCGATCTTTATGGGATCTCTTCCAAGCAGATCCTCTATCTCTACGTTCCTGATCTGCTTTACAAATTCTGTTGAATCTTGCTTACCATCTACCAACTGATAAATTGACGGCATTGTTTTTACCGAACAGTTTGTCTTTGCGCATATATTCAATATTTCTGTTTTATCATCCGATGGACATGAAGGTATAGCAAAAATTATGTTCTTTATTTTATATTTCTTTACGTTCTCTTCAATTGTATATCTGTTTCCTACAACGGGAACACTGTTTAACAACATACCATGCTTCAACGGATCGTCGTCAATAATACATCTCACGTTGTATGCATCTCTGTGTTTGACGTTCATTTCTTGAATAAAAAGACTACATGCGTCACCGCCGCCTATGATCATCGTATTATGTTTTTCAAATTCATCACTTGAAAAAACTCCGCCTCTGTTGTGGCTTTCGAGCCAATACACCAACATTCTGGACAAAGATATTAAAACAACAGCAATTACTCCGCATATTATATGCATTTTCAAAAACTGCTTTGAGTTCAAATAACTGCCGAATGACAATCCAACAGAAATATGTATAACAAATGATACCATTTGCGAAAACAACAAAGCTATCATAAGCTTCATCATTTCTTGTAACGATGAATAATACCAAATGATTTTATAAATATTCAACATATACAGACCAACAGTATAAACAATAGCCTGTATAGCCATTCCGAATATCAAAATCCAAAAATTTTCACTTGTAAATAATTCGCTATATAAAAATACTGCTGACAGAAATATAGACAATACTGCAAACATGACATCCGATATTCTGAGAATATAAGGTTTCCACTTTGAAATACGCAAACTAACTTCCTCCAACATCAATTATTATAAATAGAACCACATTTATTTCATTATATATCACAATAAACAATTTGTAAATACCCATTTGACAAAAAATATTTACAAATTGTACATTTATAAGAAAAAAAGAAAACCGTTACTTCTTAATTCGACAGTAACGGTTTTTTATCTACATTATTTTACAAATTCGTCGTAAATCGCTTTCATAGCAGTTTCAAGATCTTTTTCGTCAACACCAACGATTATGTTCAACTCACTTGAACCCTGGTCGATCATTCTGAGGTTTATACCCTCTTTTGCAATAGCGCCGAACACTCTTGCGGCAACACCTGTTGAACCAACCATGCCGCGTCCTACAACAGCAAGAAGCGCAAGATTGTCTTCAATATATATACAATCCGGCTCAACTGCTCGGCAAAGCTCGTTAATAAGTTCGTCTCTGTGTCCTTCGAGCTGACTTGAGTTAAGAACAACGCTCATAGTATCAATTCCCGAAGGCAAATGTTCAAACACCATCCCTCGTTTCTCAAGCACTTCAAGAACTTTTCTTCCAAAACCTACAGCAGAGTTCATCATATCCTGTTCAAGAGTAATAACCGAGAAGTTCTTCTTTCCTGCAATACCGGTTATAACTCTGTCGTTATCTACGACGTCAGTCTTGGGAACTATCAAAGTTCCGGGAGCTTCAGGCTCATTTGTGTTCTTTATCTGTACGGGAATACCAACTGTTCTTACGGGGAATATTGCATCTTCGTGCAATACGGTAGCACCCATATATGACAACTCTCTGAGTTCTCTGTAAGTAATTACGTTAATAGGTTTGGGATTATCAATTATTCTGGGGTCCGCCATCAAAAATCCTGATACGTCTGTCCAGTTTTCATAAATATCAGCATCGCAAGCTCTGGCTACGATAGATCCCGTAATATCGGAACCGCCTCTTGAGAAGGTCTTTATAGTTCCGTCAGGTTTTGAGCCGTAAAAACCGGGAATTACTGCTTTCTCATGAGTCTTGAGAAGTCCTTTCAAAACAGCGTTAGTTTTATCTTCGTCGAATTTTCCGTCTTCCATAAAGAAGATAACGTCAGCCGCATCTATGAACTCAAATCCAAGATATGCTGCCAATATTTTTCCGTTCAAATACTCGCCACGGCTTGCAGCATAGTCGCTTCCTGATTTTTTCTTTATGTTTGCCTTTACACATTCAAAATCCTCTTCAAGAGAAAAATCCTTCATGCCAAGGCCCTGAATAATTTCATTATATCTCTTCTTTATTCTATCAAAATAAACGTCGATAGACTCCCCTCTCTCTGCAAGAGAATTGCACTTGTAAAGCATATCTGTTACTTTTACATCGTCCTTATAACGTTTACCCGGTGCCGACGGAACTACATATCTTCTGTTGGGATCGGAAAGTATTATTTCTGCAACCTTTTTGAACTGGTTTGCATCGCTTAACGAGCTTCCGCCGAATTTTACCGTTTTAATGTGATCTCTGTTCACAACATTCTCTCCTTTTGAACCAAATATACATTACATTATATGTCAATATTTTTATTTTGTCAACACACTTTTTATCATTATAACCAAAAAATCTACCGTTATTTTGTACAATATTGAACAAATATTTTATATTTTTTCCTTTTGATAAAAAACATAATTGATCATATTTTTTCATATTATAACTTACCCACAAAAAACTACAACTCGACCGGATGTGATGATATTGAAAAACACAATTATATTTTTAGTTTGCATTATCGTTCTTATGGCGGTAATTAAATATGCTTAATAAAACTAAAATAAAGATCAGTTTTCCTACACTTATATTTTTTGCCATACTGATATTTAATTTAAACCCAATGTATCTTATCCCGTTTATATCGGCGTATCTTCACGAAATGGGACACGTAGCTGTTATGAAAACGTGCGGTCAAAATATCAGTCAAATAAAAATACTTCCCTTTGGCATCGACATACAAAAAAACAATTCTCTTTCATCGTATAAAGCCGATATTCTTATAAGCTCGGCGGGAATTTCGGTAAATATATTATTGATCGTTCTATGTAAAATATTTTATAACGGTTATTATGCCGACCTTTTCATTTCCTCTAATCTTATTTTGATTTTTATAAACATTTTACCTATAAAAAGCTTTGACGGAGGGCAGATAATCGAAACAATTTTAGCTTTAAAATACGACCTCAACACTGCAGACAAAATCATAAAGATAAGCTCTTTTATCTGTATCTTTTTCATTGGAAGTTTTGCTGTATGGTTATTATTTAACACGTCTTACAACTTCACTTTGCTGTTTATGTCTATATATCTTTTTTGCGGTATTTTCCTAAAATAAATTTATTATTTTTTTAGTATTTACAAAAAATACATTTCATTTAACAGCCTTTTGCTCGGATATTTACAAAACATCGATTTTCACCTGACAACAGTTCACTCCTCCCTATAACCAAACCTCCGCTAAGGCATAGAATAATATCAGGGTAAAGCAAAAACTCTTTCCCTGAAAGGAGGTTCCTTATGAACTGCTTGTGTAACCTTTTCGATTGTGAAAACATTTGGGTTATCATCGCTATCTGCCTCGTGCTCTTCTTCCTTTGCAACTGCGGAGGCGGTTGTGGTTGTGGCTGCGGTTGTGGCTGCGGTAACTGATATATATCCAAAAAACCCTCGCTTCATGCGAGGGTTTTTTATATTTACTTACTTAAATATTCATCAATAGCTTTAGCGGCAACCTTACCTGCCCCCATAGCAGAAATAACGGTAGCAGCGCCCGTTACGGCATCTCCGCCGGCATATACTCTTTCTCTTGACGTAAGTCCGTCTTCATTTACTACTATTCCGCCGCGCCTATTGACTTCAAGCCCCTTTGTTGTACTCTTAATAAGAGCATTGGGAGAAGTACCGATAGACATAACAACAGTATCAACGTCGAGAACAAATTCAGAGTTTTCAACAGGTACGGGTCTTCTTCTGCCCTTTTCATCGGGTTCGCCTAGTTCCATTTTTATACATTTCATTCCCGTAACAAACCCATTTTTACTGTCTCTAGCGTTTTCAGGATTGTTATAACCAATAATCTCCGTAGGATTGCAAAGAAGTCTGAATTCTATTCCTTCTTCTTCAGCGTGTTCAACTTCCTCACGTCTTGCGGGAAGCTCTTCCATTGAACGACGATATACAATATATACTTTCTCAGCTCCCAAACGTAAAGCTGTTCTTGCGGCATCCATAGCAACGTTTCCGCCGCCTACAACAGCCACCTTACCACCCTTCATTATTGGTGTTTCCGGATCATCAAGATATGATTTCATAAGATTGCTTCTCGTCAAAAATTCATTTGCCGAGTACACACCGTTAAGAGCCTCTCCGGGTATGCCCATAAAATTGGGAAGACCTGCTCCCGAACCTACGAATACAGCTTCGTATCCCATTTCAAAAAGCTCGTCTATGGTCAATGTTTTTCCTATTACAACGTTTGTTTCTATTTTTACGCCGAGTTTATTTAAAGTCTCAACTTCCTTGGCAACTATCGCCTTAGGCAAACGGAATTCGGGGATACCGTATACAAGCACACCGCCTGCAGTGTGGAGTGCCTCATAAACGGTAACGTCATAACCTTTCTTAGCAAGGTCGCCTGCGCAGGTAAGGCCTGACGGACCTGAACCTACAACAGCAACTTTGTGTCCGTTTCTTTCGGGAAGTACGGGTTCATCTTTGCAAAAAGTATTGTGCCAGTCTGCAACAAATCTTTCAAGCCTTCCTATACCTACCGATTCGCCCTTTATTCCTCTGATGCACTTTGATTCACACTGTGTCTCCTGAGGGCAAACTCTTCCGCATACAGCGGGAAGTGACGAAGATCTTGAGATTATATCGTATGCACCCTCGAAATCACCCTCTTTTATTTTGGATATAAATTCGGGGATGTGTATTTTTACGGGACAACCGTCAACGCAAGGCATATTTTTGCAATTCAAACATCTCTTAGCCTCGTCAATGGCTGTTTCTTCGCTATACCCCAATGCAACCTCGTCAAAATTATGAGCACGTACCTTTGCATCTTGCGTCGGCATTTCATTTCTTTTAAGTGACATATTAGGCTTCATCATTTTACTGTACCTCCTTTTTGTAAAGATTACACGTCTCTTCATGCTTGTGACGTTCAAAAGGAGAGTACATTCTGCCTCGCGACATCGCTTCGTCAAAATCTATTTCATATCCGTTAAAATCGGGACCGTCAACACAGGCGAACTTCGTAACCTTTTCGCCGTTAACATTCAAAGTAAGTCTGCATCCTCCGCACATTCCCGTTCCGTCGATCATAATCGGGTTCATCGACACCGTTATGGGAGTTTTGAACGGTCTTGCAGTTTCAACAACAAACTTCATCATAATAAGGGGACCTATGGTGATGATCATATCAAACTTTTCACCGTCTTCAAGCATCTCTTTAAGAGGTAAGGTAACGTTTCCTTTTTCACCGTATGAACCGTCATCTGTCATTATACGAAGTCTGTTTGAACAAGCTCTGAACTCATCTTCAAGTATAAGAAGATCCTTGTTTCTAAAACCGATGATACTTGTAACGTCAGCGCCCATTTCATGAAGCGCTTCGGCAATAGGCATAGCAATAGCGCAACCAACACCGCCTCCGACAATGCATACTTTTTTAAGTCCGTCAAGGTGTGTCGCAACCCCTAAAGGACCTACGAAGTCCTGCAAATAGTCTCCTTTTTCTTTATGTGACAGTTTTTCCGTCGTCGCTCCGACGATCTGATATATTATCTTAACTGTACCCTTTTCTTTGTTAACACCGGAAACCGTAAGAGGTATTCTTTCGCTGTTTTCATCAACGCGCAAGATTATAAACTGTCCCGGTCTTGCCTTGTTTGCAACCAACGGCGCTTCTATCTGTAACTGCATAACCGTCGGATTTAACACCTTTTTATCAACTATCCTATACATTTTTCTTTCCTTTCGCATATAATGTTGTTTTATGTATTGTAAAATTGAAAAAAGTTTTTGTGTTAAGACTAAAATGGAATAAATATAAAACTTTTCATTTTCAGTTGTTTCTCAAACGCAAACAGCTGACGATTATCATTATATCACATCAACAATAAGATTTCAATAGATAATCGCGAATACAACAAAACAATTTATAGCAATTTTTTAAAAAAAGGCAGACTTTCGTCTGCCCTTTTCGTTTAACTCAACAAGTTCATTTTTGCATTATTAGTCTAAATACCAACCGACACTTATCTTGATATTTCCCGTATCGGTCGTGATCTCGCATCTGCCTCCGCTTAACGTCTTCGGGACATCGATCCTACCTGTATCGGTCTTGGTTATAAACACCTTTTCACTCAATAAAGTTCCCTTTACGTCACCCGTGTCGGTTTCAATATATATTTCACCGGCATCGCAACTTTCAAGCTTTACGTCTCCCGTACTTCTCTCTATCGAAAACTTATTATCTGCAATAACATTTTCCAAAAACATATCGCCGGTACTTCCGTTGGATATTACGTTTTTACACTTTATATCGGTTATGTTGGTATCACCCGTTGAAACTTTGATCTTTACGTCATTTTCGCATATAACGTTTGAGGCTGTCACTTTGCCCGTTGATGTAGACAGATCAAGAGTATCTGCAGATATATTTTCAACTCGAATATTACCCGTACTCGATTTTATTTTTATTTTTCCCACTGCTGATGCTAAACACTTTACATTTCCCGTACTGACCGAAACGTCAACATTTTCAAACGTATAAGTTTCAGGTATTGTAACATCGCCCGTACTTGTTTTTACCGAAAAATTACCGTATTCGCCTTGAGGAACGTATACTGTTATTTTTGGTGTACCAAAGTTTATACCAATACACTCATACCATTTTCTTGTGTCATTACGCTTAATCACAAGTGTATCATCTTCTATTTTAACAGTATGTTTTTCGTTATTATACTCATAACATACAACTGAACACTTTTGAGTTTCTGAAGGTACAAATACTATATCGGCAGTATCTGTATCAATTGATATATTTTTAAAACTATCATTTATATCATAACTGTTTGTCACGTATTTAGACGTTGACAGTTTGGTGAAATCCCAGTTAAGTTGACTCATTACAAATGAAAAAATTATGCCGCCAATCAGTATAAGAGAAATCGCTATAATAAGCCATACACTTTTCTTACTCATTATAATTCCTCCTTCTTAATAAAACATTTTTTGATCCACAATGCAATTTTCTTTGTTAAATACAAAATAGCTTTTGTTGTTGCCCCGCATCCATAAATAAGGAAGATTGACACTCCTGCTAATACGATACCGGCGCCTATCATAGCAAGACCAATAAGACTTTTACCCTGACAAGCAAATATAATACCGGATACAATACCGCCGACCGAGCCACCTATAACCGAAACTGCGGCTGCCCATAAAGTTATTATTGCAGACCACAAAACAGCGTAAATTGAAAAGAGTATGGAAATAGCAGCGATAACCAAAGAAAGCCACAACGGTGCACCAAGTATCAAAAGGCAAATCTCCCAACCCTTAAGCCGCCTTTTCGGTTTTATCTTTTCACTAGCAATCTTTGTAAGAGGAATTTCTGATATGATCTGTTCTGCTATTTGTTCAACAGAGCCTACTGCCGACACCGCTTCTTCCTCAGAAAGACCTTCTTCCATTCTATCCTCGATCATTTCACTGTAAAAATTCAGTCTCTCTTCTACTTCATCTCGCGGTAATCCCGACAATTTTTCGTTCAATGACAAAATAAACTTAAGTTTAGTCATTAGATTTTTCCTCCTTGGTTACAAATTGGTAGATAGATAAAATTTCTTCCCACTCACGTTTAAACTCTTCAATACGCTTAATTCCCTCATCGGTAATACGGTAATATTTGCGAAGTCTGCCTCCGTGTTCTGCAGTGCGAACTGTCAGCATATTTGACGTTTCCAATCGTTTTAAAATAGTATATAAAGTCGATTCCGAAAGCTCAATATACGGCTTTACGTCTTTTATAATCTTATATCCGTACGAATCCTCATTTTTTATTGCAGCAAGTACACATACGTCTAAAAGGCCTCGTTTTAATTGTATATCCATATAATACCTCCCTTTACGTTATACATCGTATCACGAAGTATTGTTTTTGTCAAGAGGTATGGGAAAAAATATATTTGACTGAGTACACTTTTTCAAACTTCATTTTTTTCAGGCAAAACAAAAGGACAGACTTTCGTCTGCCCCTTCATTTGCAAATATTAATAAATATCTACATCGTACAATAAACAAAAAGCTATATTTTGCCTTTTCTTTATATTTTATTTCTCGTTTTTATAAATTTCTTTAAAGTACTTGTAGGTGTCAACCTTTAATTCACCGCATGCAGCCTCATCACAAGCAATAATTCCGTCCTTATGCATCTGTAATGCGCTGATTGTCCAAGCATGGTCAACTCCGCCTTCAACACAATGACGAAGTGCACGTGCCTTATTGTGTCCGTTGATTACCAACAACACCTGTTTTGAATCGCAAACGGTACCAACACCAACTGAAAGAGCTGTTTTCGGAACCTTGTTAACATCATTACCAAAGAAACGAGAATTAACGATCAATGTGTCTTCTGTTAAAGCACGAACGCCGGTTCTCGATGTTAATGAAGTGAAAGGCTCGTTAAAAGCGATATGTCCGTCAACACCGCTACCGCCCAAGAACAAGTCAATTCCGCCATACGAAGCGATTTTATCTTCATAACGCTGACATTCTGCCTCTAAATCCTCTGCCATACCATTCAAAATGTTAACATTTTCAGCCGGAATATCAATATGATTAAAGAAGTTATCGTGCATAAAATACCAATAGCTCTGGTCATGCTCTCTAGGCAAACCAACATACTCGTCCATATTGAATGTAACTACATTTTTAAATGTTACCTCGCCTGCTTTATTCATTTTAATAAGTTCTCTATAAACTCCAAGCGGAGAAGAACCTGTAGGCAAACCAAGTACAAACGGGCGATTTTCCTTATGAGCGTTTATAGCATTTGCAATATGCTGCGCAGCCCACTTACTCATTTCTTCGTAATCTTGTTTGATAATTAATTTCATAATTACTAGCTCCTATATATTATATTTAATTAAACTCTTACGTAACGTTATAAGAGTAATTTACATTTTAAAAAACAGAGGCAAGAGCACCAAATATATACTATTTAAAATCATCTATATCTCTATGTAAAATATTATAGCACAAAGAAAAATTATTTCAATATATAAAGTAAATAAATCATACCGTTTTAGTTTGATTTATAAAGTTTTTGATGTGAATTTTGTAACTTAATAACTTCTGAGAAAAATAAAGGGACAGATTTTCGTCTGTCCCTCACTTACAAATATTAATAAGTAAATTCTACATCGTGCAATAAATAAAAAACAAGCAGTAACTACACCCATAATTAGGTGCAGGCACTGCCTGCTGACTGGATTCGAACCAGCGCTTGCTCGCCCCCCGGTCGCATAGTCGTCTCGCTCTCTCGGTAACCCTCGCTCACGATACTCCTTGCTTTGCGGGGAAAAACTTTGAAAAAAACGCTCCACCGGAGCATTTTTTTCTGCGTTTTCTCATGAACCCGACCGTTCGGGTCCAGTAGAGGCCGCTTATCCAAACTTCATTTACTTCTGAGCAAAACAAAAAGAGCAGACGTATGTCTGCTCTTTTCGTTTTGGCTACAAACGCATATTTTGATACTATATTCCTTTGGTGCATAGTTTTGCACCACTCGACCATTTTGGTGCATTTCTAATTCTTTGGTGCAAACTTAAAAGGAGGGGCTTATTCAGCCCCAACCTCAATGTCCGCTCCGTTCTTGAAGCGGAATGTAATGCTGTTGTCTTTGTGTACTGTAGCCGTTTCCAATAAGGTTAGCCATAACCCTTCGTCCCAGGTTTCAAGGACGAGGG
>JBGVPD010000027.1:0-8128 GCA_045126815.1 Eubacteriales bacterium | reverse complement strand
AAGGCGATAATACTCACGCGCCAATTCCTTTACAAAAATCTGTTCTGGCTCACCGTTAGGCTTTTCCATATCATAAACAAGAAGTTCCTCAAAATTGCATGTAATAATCCAACGGGGACGTTGAGAATAAGGCAAAACAGCAGAATAACGCTGTGCTTGTTGGAAAGGAGTAAGCAGAGTACCGTCTGACTGCTTTATAGGTTTGCGAAGATCTTTATTTCTTCCTTTTTGCTCAATAAGCACGTGAGTCGCCGGAATAAAACCGTCAATAAAGCTTGTATGGTCAAGGCGCACCTGTTCCTCGAAAGTAATATATTTTTCGGGAGATTCCACTCCCAACACATCACGAAGAAGCGAGAGCCAAAACGGTTGACTTTCGCCCTTTTCATATCCTCTGTCTTTCCAATATTCAGCAAAAGCTTTCGCCGCTGCACGACGTTCTGTATCCTTCATATTAATTCTCCTTTTCCAACACATTCAAATAATCGTCAAGTCTTTCATCGATGTATTCGGAAATCAGTTCTGTCATAGGTGTATGGTCTTTGTCTTTATAGTAAGTGTCAAATGCATCGTAGTAGCGTTTTCGATCAGTAAACTTTACGTTTATGGGCGGAAAACCGTTACGAATCAAATCAAGATTCATAATAAGTCTGCCCGTTCTACCGTTACCGTCAATAAAAGGGTGAATCCCCTCAAACTCAAGATGGAAGCGGGCTATACGTTCTACAATATGCATTGTGTTTGCACGTTCTTCGTTTATCTTAAGCAGTTCTATCATCTTCGGCTCGATCAAATACGGTTGAACTGGTTCTGTATAAGCTCCCATAATTCGTACCGGAATACGTCGATACACACCCTTATCATTGGGGCGGTTCATCAGCACAAGTGAATGAATATTTTTTATAACCGATTCAGAGAGCAAAACGTTATTTTGAGCAATATCCTGAACATACAAAAACGCATCTCTGTGTCCTATAGCTTCCAAATGGTCTTTTAACGGTTTTTGGTCAACAGTCATTCCCTCTAAAGCCAAAGCTGTCTCCTTAAGCGTTAATGTATTACCCTCAATGGCGTTGGAATTATAAGTAAACTCAATCATAAATTCTTCACGCAAACGCTCAACTTCGCCCTCTGTCAAAGGACGTAATTTGGATAAACGTTCTTTTTTAGCATCTATAACAGAAAATATCGCAGGGCGCGCCAAGCGACCGTCAGCAGGTTTTGTTGCATTTTCGGGAATCATATACAATTTCCCCTTACGAATAACACCGGGTATTTTCCCCTCAGCACAAAGTATACGCACACGCCTTGGCGAAATACCCCAATTTTCTGCCGCTTTCGATACTTTTATATAATCCATTTTGAGTTTCCTCCATCAGATTATTCCTTTTATAACGGTAGTATAACATATTTTGGGAACAATATCAAGTGTTTTTGTGTATAAAACCGTCCTTGTTTTGTTCCCAAAATAAAAAACTCGGCTAAAACTTATCAAATGTTTTTTAGCCGAGCTTTATATTTATTATTTTACCATGCTACATTATGTATTCTTCTAATTATCACTTCTTGTGATAACGCAGAGAACAAACGTCGTCGCCTTTTGCAATACATTTGGGAAGGTCGAGCACACTGCCGTAACACTCGCCTATACCGTGATCTCCGCACATAGCAATATCGCAAAGCATAGCTATCTCTTCATCGGTACAACCAGCATTCTGCCACGCCTTTACAAGAGGACAATAGTGAAAATCAATAGACAGCTTATCGTCGGTAGATTCAAGAACGTCCATCTCGAACACAAGCTGAGCAGCCTTTGTAAAAAGTGTCTTTTTAAGTCCCTTCAAACTGTCGGTCTTACCCTTCTTTACAAGCCCTGCACCTTGAGAAAGTCCGCATCTTTTTACTGCCGCACTTCCAAAATCTTTCGGATCAAGGCCCCTCTTCTGCGCCTCGTCGCAAAGCAAATAAAGCCAAAAAGCTCTATGCTCCAACTGCGCTCTTATTGCCTGTAAAAGTCCATTCTTATACTTGGGCTCATTCTTTACCTTGCTCATAATATTTTCTCCTATGTATTATTATTCAAATAATATACCTTCTGCCTCCATTATATCACCAAACTCCAACTATCTCAACCTTTTCTGTCATTTTTCTGAATAAAAAAAGCAACCATGTACGACGGTTGCCTTTTTTGTCTTATTATCATATTTTTTTCTTATCGTCACAAGCGGGGTTATCTATAAGCTGTCCGTCTTCCGTAAACCTTGAACCGTGACACGAACAGTCCCACGAATGTTCTGCCTTATTATAAGTCAAAGCACACCCAAGATGAGGACAACGGGGTACGGTCGGTTTCAACAGTCCAACAGTCGATTCAAAAATATTTACAGCCAACTGCGGACGCAACATATTTCGAGAGGGATCATACACCTTTTCGTACTCGCTTTTTCTTCCCGTAACCATATTCTTAAGAAGCAAGGCTGAAACCATTGAAGAGGTCATACCCCATTTATTAAATCCCGTCGCAACGTATAGATCTTTTGTACTGTCAGAATACTTTCCGATATAAGGCACACCGTCAAGCGTCATACAGTCTTGAGTTGCCCACCTGTTTATATTTTTAGCTGACGGATATACTTTTCTCGAAAAGTCCTCAAGTTCTTGCCAGTTACCTCCGTTCTTTCCCGTTCTGTGAGAGCCTCCGCCGAGCAACAAATATTTACCGTAATTCCGGAACGACAATCCCTTTAAATCCTCGTCAACGTACATTCCGTTTACGCTTTTGGCATTTTCGAGAGCTAACACATACGACCTATGCTGATACATCTTCAAAAAATATGCTCCGTGTTTATTTATAATAGGAAAATGGGTTGCCACGATAATTTTATCGCACAAGATATCACCGCGGTTAGTCTTAACCTTTTTGTGAAGAAATTCCAAAACCTTTGTATTCTCGTATATTCTCAGATCCTTTGCTATACTGTAAGCAAATTTCAGAGGGTGAAACTGCGCTTGATCTTTTACGCACACCGCACCCTTAACGTCTATCGGCAACTCTTTTGCCTCACAAAAAGATGCGTTTAATCCGATCTTATTTAAAGCATTAACCTCTTTTTCAATTTTTTCACGACTTTTAAGTGAATAAACGTAAGAATCTTTCTTTTCGTAGTCGCAATCAATATTTTCGCACATTTGAGAATACGTTTTACACGCATTTATTTGCGATTTTAAATACAGTTTTGCTGTCTCATAACCTGCTTCAGATATAAGCTTGTCATAAATCAACCCGTGCTGAAGAGTTATTTTTGCGGTAGTATTTTTGGTTATACCTTGGCATATTTCTTTAGATTCGACCAAAACACAGTCAACGCCTTCTTTTTTCAGCATATAAGCGCATAAAAGACCTGCAATACCGCCGCCAACTATCAAAACGTCGGTCCTTATATTCCCGTTTAAACTGTCAAAATTTATTTTCTCTGCAGTATCTACCCAAACCGAATTCATCTTATCACTCCTTTTATATCTCTATTATCATCAACAATTTCTGTCTTTATTCCAAAACAAAAGACATAACAAGTGCATAATAACACTCATAATTAAAACATATTTGAAATCAATTAAATACAATAAGCAGTTGGTTTGATTTACTCGCTAACTGTCATTAAAAGCAACTCAATCTATAAAACGTATTATTAAGTACTTGTCTGCATATAATTTGACATATACAAATATAAAGATTTTTATAGGAGAAACTATATGAAAAGGTCAATATCCGTATGGAATTTTTTAGGATTTGCAGTAACGGCAATAGGCGGAACGTTACTGCATTTTTTGTACGACGTCACAAACCAAAACCCTGTCGCTGCCCTTTTTTCCGGAGTAAACGAATCCACATTTGAACACATGAAACTGTTATTCTTTCCTATGTTTATTTTCAGCATCATTCAAAGTTTCTTTTTTAAAGAGCAAAAAAACTTCTGGTGCATAAAACTTATCGGCATACTCCTCGGACTTTCTTTAATTCCCACTATCTTCTACACCTACAACGGCATTTTCGGGAAATCACCCGACTGGCTCAACATCTCCATATTCTTCATATCGGCGGCAATAGCATTTATTGCTGAAACAATACTTTTCAAACAAAACAAAATAAAATGCAGATACCCAAAATTTTCCTTTTTGGCTATCTGCATTATAGGTATTTTATTTATGGTCTTTACCTTCTACCCTATTCATATCCCGATTTTTCAAGATCCTGTTACAAAGATATACGGGATAGGTTGATCACTCTTTTTCCACCTTTTCTGTCTCGTGCAAACTGTTTCTGTATTCAAATAACGGCAAGAATATCAAAGGCAGAGAGTACACGAAAGGCATAATGTATCTTGCATACACCGTTCCGTTTGCCGGGCCTACCAAGATAAACACGATATAAGCAAAATAGGGAACGTAACATAATATATACTTTTTCTTTTCCTTAAAGCTTCTCACAATAAGCAAAAGAATGAGTATCCATATCCACATATATATTCCCGTATCCATTATCAAGCACAGGAACGGCGTATTATAACCTACCGACTGCACTACAAAGTATGCTTTTTGGAAAATATTTGGACTTGATGCATTTATGCAAGTCAATCCATCCTTGCTTGACAAAGCCTTCTTCGCCCCACAACTGTTGTAACAGTCGTAAGTCATAGAGTCCTTAAGTCCGGGATAATAATAACCGTTATTCAAGTGTAAAAACGACTCTATGTAAGATATAGGATGCTTCAAAAGCATCTTAAACCACACAACGAAATATTCTTTCAGCTCTTCGCTCGTAGCATATTTATTATAAGTATCTTTAACCGCATCACTCAAATTGGGATCGTACTGAGTTAACAAAACGTCATAATCAAGTATCTTGCTTATGACCTCTTTTTCTTCCAAAGTTACCTCGTCTTCAAACTTGTTGACGTAATACGCTGTCTGCTGGAAAGGAACGGATAACATTTCACGCGCACTGGTCGGGGATATGTTGAACTCGATAAGCAAAGATGAATATACAACGTTAAACACCATAAATAACGCCATATATAAAGCTATATACTTTTTGTTTTTCGTAGCAAAAAACAAAATTACCGAAACGAGAAGCAAGGTATATAACGCGTTATTTCTCAGCACCAACAAACCTATGGTAACGAGTGTGAACATAACTAAAAATTTTACGTTCTTTATTCTGTCCGGATCTCTCAAAAGCTCGTAATATTTAATCAAGTATAATACGAAAACTCCGCAGAAATACACGTCTTTTGTAATAAGAATTGCGCTTATCGGGAAATACGGATAAAACATAAACACAGCTAAAAATATCATAGTCCATTTTTCGCCGAGATACTGTTTGATCGATTTAAAGAGATATGCCAATATCACCGCCATAACTACGTACTGAATAAGACAGTACATAAATATCCCTGCCTCGTAAGTGCCGAAAACAGCTTTTCCCAAATCAAACAAAATGCCTACCAAATATGTGTGCGGTACGCTGTGATGCTGGGTTATATACTGGTTTTCGTTAAGTAATACGGCAGCGTCGGTATGGTGGTTGGGAAGATGAAGATACATTTTCAGCTGATTTCTCGTATCGTACATCATAAATCCCGGAAAATTCAGAATAAATGGTATCGCCCACGCCAACACAAAAGCTAAAAAGTAAAATCTAAATTTATTCTGACCGATATAATAATTAAGTTTTGCAAAAATCTTTTTTTTCGGTGTATACTCACTCGGTTTTGTGTTCAGCCATTCTTCCATTTTTAAGAAAAACAATTTGACAAGCCCTAGTGCGATTATACCGTAAAACAAAAGCGAGATTACAGAAATAATAACACAAAAAAACGACCCGTAAAACGTGTCAAATCCGTTGTTTCGCATAAGGCCGTAGCCTAATGTCATACAAAATCCCAAAACTAACGCAAAAAACACATCCACCTTTGAAAGTTTTATGCTTTTTATCTTTTCAAAATTAAGATACAAAAGCATAAGCACTCCCAAAAGCATAACGAAATTTACAAGAGTCGCTAAATTAAAATCTATTCTGTTTTTAAAAGGGTCAAAAAAAGTCAAAATTGCCGTCAGTAAGCCTAAAACGGCAAAATATATGTTCTTTCTCATAGCCACCCACTCATCACTCAAGAAAAATCTTTCTTGTAATAAAATTATAAACCATTACAACCGCAGTTGCACCGATCTTGGAAACCATATAATGTATTCCGATCTTGTCAACGCAGATGTAGTTTATTAACTGATTTATTCCAAGTCCTATGACACTTAAAGTAATAAACACAAAAAGTTCTTCCGACTTTTTGTGTTTATTGCTAACGTCAAATACCCAGTAAACGCTCAAAATGTAGTTGTATATGACCGATACGGTAAACGAAATACAGTTGGATATCAAATGATAGATACCGCACACATCAGTCAAAAACCACAAAAGAACAAAATCAATTACAAAGGCTGAACCGCCGACAAACAGAAATCTTACGATCTGTTTTATTAATTTGCTGTCAAACATTTTATCTTTTTCTCAATTCTCGAATTACTTGAAGTTTGTGCTCAAAATCCTGCTTTTCTTTTACAACGATCGTATTGAGAACCAAACCTGCAAAGAAAGCCTGAATTGCCGCTAATGCTATAAATCCGCTGACAATAAGGGTGGGAAATCTTTCAACAAGTCCTGTTTGGAAATACTGAATCATTACCGGAATAAAGAGTGCAATAGCCATAACCATCAAAATTGCCGAGAAAAATGAGAAAAACGAGAAGGGTTTATAGTTCTTATAAAGCCTTGCTATCGTCATAAGCACTTTTGTTCCGTCGGAGAAAGTGTTGAGTTTTGACTCACTGCCTTCGGGACGGTCGCGGTAATCGACTATGACCGTTTCAATACGCATATTCTTATCTACTGCGTGGATTGTCATTTCGGTTTCTATCTCGAATCCTTTTGACAATACGGGGAAAGTTTTTACAAACTGATAGCTGAACGCGCGGCAACCTGTCATTATGTCCTTAACGTTCGTATTAAAGAGCTTGTTTATAAACTTTCTTACAATGGTGTTACCGAAGTTATGGAACGGTCTTTTATTCTCCGTAAAATAAGTTGAAGAAAGTCTGTCTCCGACAACCATATCGGCATCCTTATCCAGTACGAGAGATACCATTTCCTTTGCACAATTAGCGGGATAAGTGTCATCACCGTCAACCATTATATAACATTCAGCTTCAATTTCTCTGAACATTCTTCTGATAACGTTGCCCTTACCCTGAGAGTATTCGCGTCTAACAACAGCGCCCTCTCTTTCAGCAATATCACCTGTTCCGTCCGTAGAATTGTTATCATAAACGTATACGGTAGCGTTCGGGAGTTCTTTTTTCCAATCGTTGATTACTTTTGAGATAGTCTGAGCCTCATTGTAACAAGGTATCAAAATTGCTATTCTGTTTTCGCTGTTAACAAAGTTCGACATTTTCTATCACCTCTGCTAAAATATAAACTAAATTTTACACATTATAACATATAGGCTGACAAAACGCAAGTGTTTTAACCAAAATGCGACAATCGACATCTATTTATCAACCTTTTAGTTGCCGTAAAATAAGATAAAACCAACACCACAAGCCCCTCGTTATGACAAACTATTTTCACCTATATTACCGGAATAAAAGTTACTTTTCCTCCTAACTGGTAGGGGAGGGGCTTGCTCCTCCCGTTTTAAAAAACGGTTTTAACCAACAATATTGGAATAAAAGTCACTTCCACTCCTAACTCGTAGGGGGCGACGCACACGAGAACCCCCAAACCTTACTTCGTGCGGTTCGGGGAACCCCTACTTCGACGCCCCGTATTACATACGTTTTTTGCCAATTATATTGGAATAAAAGTTACTTCCCCTCTTAACTTGTAGGGGGCGACGTCCTCGACGCCCCGTTTTATAAACTTTTCTGACATTATTGGAATAAAAATAACTTTACTTACTTACTTTTTATGTTACTTTCTTGCTGCGACAAGAAAGTAACCAAAGAAGTCGCCAAAAGGGAGAGGGGTTGCGATTCCCCCCTCCCTTTGATCCCTACCCCCACAAACGCTTTG
>JBGVPD010000026.1:0-11048 GCA_045126815.1 Eubacteriales bacterium | reverse complement strand
TCTTCTACACTTTCTGTTTCCATACTTTGTGCTTTGTACTTTCTCTCGTTGTTCAATTTTCAAGGACCGTCTCGCTACCGCTCTTACCGCGACAGCTTGACCATTATATCACCTTATTTCTCCATTGTCAATACCTTTTTTAAAAAAATTTTTATTTTTTTTGAGTTTGTGAATATTCACTCATTTCCTCGCTTTTTATTATAACCTTTTGTGGTAATTTTATACAACTAATTTCAATATATTTTTATCACCAGCTCATTCATCAGCATATCACGCTGTTTTCTCGACTTTTCATTTTTTCTTCTTTTTTATTTATTTATTAATCCGCCCTTTATTATAAAATATGAAAGAACCCCTTGTAAATGTCCCCCCTTTTATGTTATAATATGTTGATATATTATGATTATTTTTAATATGGTCTTGGTGGATATATGTTAAAACTATTTAAAAGACTTACAAAACCCAAAGAAGGCAGTTTGCGTTTCAAGCAAGAAATGGCTGAGAGAATGAACGGCCGTCATATAAGATATGTAACCGAAAGAGAAAACGATCAAGATATCGTTATCGGGCACGACGGTTGTATTGCCGTCCGCAACGGTGAACTTATCGTTCTTTCAGACGGTGTAGAAAAATTCAGAGTTTTGGTTTCAGAAATGACTGCCTCAGAGCTTATGAGCCTCGAAGGTGTGATCCTCTCAGGGCCTGACCTCGAGCACGGCGGCATTTACCGAACCGTTATTTGCTACTACAAATATTACAGATAACACTATTCTTAATATACATAGGAGATCTATTATGGAACGCGTATCTAAAGACAACTACTATCTTGACATAGCACAAACCGTTGCCGAAAGGGGAACGTGTCTTCGCCGTCTCTTTGGCGCCATTATCGTAAAAAACGACACCATCGTTTCTACCGGTTACGCGGGTGCTCCCAGAGGCAGAAAAAACTGTTGCGACCTTAAATACTGCTACAGAGAAAAACTTAATATTCCTCGTGGTGAACGTTACGAGCTTTGCCGTTCGGTACACGCCGAAGCCAACGCCATTATTGCGGCATCAAGAGAACAGACGTTAGGCGCTACACTTTACCTCGCTTGTATATCTCCCGACACACACGAACTGTTGGGCGGCACCACCTGCTGCAGTATGTGCAAAAGAATGGTGATCAACGCAGGAATTGAAAAAGTTGTCGTTAGAGACACAAAAGAGGAATACCGCACAATAAACGTTAACGACTGGATCGAAGACGACGACAGTCTTTCGGGCGTTTTCGGTTATTGATCTACGGCAGGTTTTGATAAATTTCCTTCCTTATTATATATAGGGCACGTACGGCTCATTAAAGCCCTCAAAAAAACAAGGTTAAATAAAATGACAACAACACAAGAAATTAAAATTGAAAAAACAAACGATATCACTCCGACAAGGGTATGTTTTGTTTGCACAGGTAATACTTGCAGAAGTCCTATGGCTGCCGCAGTACTTAACCACCTCGGCAAAGGAAGTTATATTGCCGAGTCGGCAGGTATCATGGCTGACAAAGGCGCGCCCATTAATCCCAAAGCTAAAGAGGCGTTGGAGAAATCGGGTATTCAGTCTTCTGCTGATAATAACTATAACCAACACATCGCCCGTCAGCTTGATATGGGAATAATGGATACGTGCGACATTATCGTCGGGGTAGGCGCAGGACACGCTATGATGATCATGCAGTCATTCCCTCTTTGCGCGTCAAAGGTAACCTGTTTCGAAAAAAACATAACAGACCCCTTTTCGCAGTCACAAGAAACATACGATAAATGTCTCAGCGAAATAACCGACTGCATCAAATCAATGTTTACACTTACAGACAGCGGTGAAGAAAATGAGTGATATAACGGTCATACCAACCGAACTTAACCACCTTGATGAAATTGCCGAAATTGAAGCTAAATGTTTTTCTACCCCCTGGTCTAAACAAAGTTTTGCCGAGGGTATGGCAAACGAAAATACGCAAAAATACTTTACCGCTATATTAAACGGAAAAGTTGTCGGCTACATCTGTATATTTCATATATTTGAAGACGGAGAACTGCTTAACGTTGCAGTACATCCCGACTACCGCAAACAAGGGCTGGGTCAGATCTTGCTCGACAAAATGTTTGAATACTTAAAGGATAAAGAAGTTACCCGCATCTCTCTCGAGGTACGCGAGTCAAACGTTTCTGCCCGAAGTTTATACCTAAAAAACGGATTTCTTCCCACCGGTGTAAGAAAAAACTACTACTCTTCGCCGCGCGAGGACGGAATTATTATGGAAAAAATATTATAACTCCTCGAAAGGACAGTAAAATGCTGATTTTAGCTATTGAAAGCTCGTGCGACGAAACCGCCGCATCGGTAGCCTATATCGACAGAGAAACAAATAAAATCGAAATAAGATCATCAATAATCGCAAGTCAGATAAACATTCACGCGCTCTACGGCGGAGTCGTTCCCGAAATAGCAAGTCGCGCACACGCGGAAGCTCTGTCAAAAATAACCTACGAAGCATTGGATAACGCAAATACGACGCTTAAAGAAATAGATGCTATCGCTGTCAGCTATGCCCCCGGTCTTATCGGCGCACTCCTTACAGGCGTTAACTTTGCAAAAGGACTTGCCTTTGCAAACAACAAACCGTTAATACCCGTCAACCATATAAAAGGACATATCGCCGCGGCATATATAGAAAACGACATCAAACCACCCTTCCTTGCACTTGCGGCATCGGGTGGGCATACGTCAATTATAAACGTAAAAAGTTATACCGATTTTGAAACTATCGGCAGAACGAGAGACGATGCTGTGGGTGAATGTTTTGATAAAATTGCCAGAGTTATGGGAATCCCCTACCCCGGCGGCGCCGAAATGGACAAGCTCGCCTCTTTGGGTAACAAAAAAGCAATCAAACTCCCCTCTGCAGCGGTACTTGACGATACGCTTGACTATTCTTTCTCAGGACTTAAGACCGCTACTATAAACTATTTGCACAACGTAAGCCAAAAAGGCGAAGAAATTTGCAAAGAAGACGTAGCTTCATCCCTTACAAAAACGATAGTTGAGTCAATTATTGCAAAGCTTGAAAAAGCAATACATTTAACGGGAGCGAAAACGCTTGTGGTTGCAGGCGGAGTTGCCGCAAACTCTCACTTGAGAAAGGGATTAGCGGCATTTGCAGAAAAAGAAAATATTACTCTCGCTATTCCGAGTATGAAGTATTGCGGAGACAATGCCGCTATGATCGCAGTGCAGGGATATTACGAATTTTTAGAGGGAAATATTGCCGACACAGACCTTAACGCCGTCGCAAGACCTTAAAATTATCAAACAAAAAGTTTTCCACACCTGTGGAAAACTCTGTTAGTAAACTTTTTATGAACTCAAAAAAGCGCATAAAATCGTCTCGTTATAGGGAGATTTGTGGAAAAATGTGTTAGTTTTGTGGAAAAGTAACACGTTTTATATGTGGAAAACTTAATTTTTTACGAGGAACTAATTTCGTGGCAAACCAAAAGAAAAATAATAACGTCAAAAAATTTAATAATACTTCCTCAGTTTCGAAATCGGCAACACTGAGACTGCCCTATTATCTAAGAACGTTAAGACAGCTTCTTGAAAATAATATTTACAGAGTATCTTCTCCCGTTCTTGCAGAAATGATGAAGCTCCACTCGTCACAAGTCCGTCAGGATCTTGCATCTTTCGGCGCTTCGGGGTTAAAGGGTTACGGCTATGACGTTAACTCCCTCTACACGTTGATGCTTGATATCGCGTGTGTCAGAGACGAGTTTTCCGCCGTTATTTTCGGAACAGATGAAATGATCACCATGTTAACATCCCGTCCCGTATTTATTAAACAAGGCGTGGCTCTCAAAAAAACCTTTACTTCAACTACCGAAAAAGAATTAAAAGCCTTTGAAGAATACTGCAAAACGAACAAAATTGACATTATCGTTCTTGCAACCGACGTTAATTTCACAAAAGAAGCAGTTGAAATAATCAAAAATCTTGAAATTAAAGGTGTATGGAATTTCTCCGATATCAAGCTCGAGCTTGATATTCCGGTCAAAAATATTTGGATCGACGATTCTCTTATGACTTTATGTTATGAGATCAGTCAAAACGATAAGGATTAAATATGTTATTTGAATTTTTAAACGACAACAGAGAACTACTTACTCTGCCCAAAGAACAACTGTCAAATAAAATAAAAGGCGCGTCCGAGCTTGAAATAAAAGTTTTGCTCTACTCCGCCATTATTTCCTCCGAAAAGGGTAATTTTTCCGAAAACGACGTACAAGAAATTTCGGGATATGATCTGACAGATATTATCATCGCACTTCAATTCTGGAGAGGTGCCGAAGTTTTAACTATTTCTTCGGGTGATAAAAAACAGGTTAGCCCCCCCTCTTCAACCGGTGAAAAAACAAAACAAGCTCTGCAAAAAAACGATATTCCCACCTATTCAGGTGAAGAAATCGACAAACTGTTTAATGACAACCCCGATATAAAACTTTTAATTGACGAATGTCAAAATATCGCAGGTAAGATATTTAACCCTCACGAGATCAACAAAATTATTTCTCTCTACGACTACCTCGGTCTTTCGTGCGAATACATCTTATCTGTTTATAACTACTGCAAAAGAAAAAACAAAACCACTGTTCACTACATAGAAAAAACGGCGTTTAACCTCTATAACGAAGGAGTTGACACCGACGAAAAACTCCAAGAATACCTAAAAAACAAAGAAGCTTTCGAAAGTGTTTCGGGTAACATTCGCCGTATCTTCGGCCTTGGCGCAAGAGCATTTACCAAAAAAGAAGAAGCCCTTATCGAGAAATGGACCGATACTTATTCTTTTTCACTTGAAATGATCGAATACGCCTATGAATTGACGGTCGATTCCATCGGAAAAGCCTCCCTCTCCTATGCCGGAAAAATTATGGAAAACTGGTTCTTAAACGGCATAAAATCGCTTGATGAGGCTAAAAATGCCGATATAGAACACAAAAAAGCCAATAATAAAACCGAAAACAACGATTTGAAATCAAGCTTTGATACAGACGAATTCTTTGAAGCGGCGCTTAAAAGAAGTTACGATAACATACGTAAACAAATTGATGAATGATCTTTAATTTAACTCTTTAAAAGGAGCTTAATATAATGGCATATAACCGTGATAATTTTGTTAAAATAAAAAAAGAATACGAAACTAAAAAGCGTAATGCAATAGCCGATGCTGAACAAAGAACGGCAAATATTCATTTACAATATCCCGACATTAAAGAAATCGACGAAAAACTGCGTATGACAGGCGTTAATATTATGCAAGAAGCGATGAAAGGCAGAGAGGGCTTAAAAGAAAGACTTCAGAACTTGCAGAACGAAAACACAAGTTTGCAAGAAGAACGTAAAAAGCTTTTGTCTCGCCATAATCTCCCTTTAGATATTACCGACGTTAAATACGAGTGTACAGAATGCAACGACACGGGATACGTCGGCATAAATATGTGCAAATGCTTTAAAGCAAAATTGGCAAAAGAGGCGTTTGAAACGTCGGGGCTCGGTTCTCTTCTCAAAGACCAATCCTTTGACACCTTTGACCTGTCTTTCTATCTTGACGACAGACAGAATTACGACAAAATGAAGATGTACGTTGAAAAATGTAAATTATACGCTGAAAGTTTTGACAATAATTCAGGTAACCTTGTTTTCCTCGGCGCTACGGGTCTTGGCAAAACACATCTTTCTACCTCGATCGCAAAAAAAGTTATTGAAAAAGGTTTTGACGTCGTCTACGACTCATCGCCTAACATCTTTAACGACTTTAACAAAGAACAGTTTAAGAACGAAACGGGACTTACCGATAAATTCTTTAACTGCGACCTGCTTATACTCGATGACCTCGGTACCGAGATGCATACGGCATTTACCGTATCTTGCCTCTATAATATCATTAATACCCGACTTAACAGCGGAAAAAGTACCATTATTAACACAAACCTCACTCTTGAAGAATTAAGAAACATCTATTCTGACAGAATTACGTCAAGAATATTCGGTTATTTTGAACCGCTTATGTTCAAGGGCAAGGATATAAGATTGCAAAAGCTTCAGAGAACTCTGTAATTTTGTTTTTTATACGTTGTTAAATTTAAAAATACCTTGTATTTTCCAAATAATGTTGTATAATAATTATAGCCTATTTTAAGGAGAGCTACAGTAGAATGAAAAGAATTACGATTAAAGAACTGTATAAGAACCCCGAAACTTACTCAGGACAAAAAATAACCGTCGGCGGTTGGGTAAGAACCCTGCGCGCAAGTAACGTTTTCGGTTTTATTGAACTTAACGACGGAAGCTGTTTTAAAAATCTTCAGGTCGTTTTTGAAGAGCAGTTTATTGAAAACTATAAAGAAATTGCAAAACAGAATATAGGAGCGTCACTCGTAGTTGTGGGTAACTTTGAACTTACCCCCGATGCGAAACAGCCCTTTGAACTTAAAGCTGTAACAATTGAAATCGAAGGAACGTCAACACCCGACTTCCCCTTGCAGAAGAAAAAACACGGTTTTGACTTCTTGCGTACGATTGCTCACTTGAGACCCCGCGCCAATACTTTTAACGCAGTTTTCAGAGTGCGTTCAATTGCGGCTTACGCTATTCATAAATTTTTTAACGAAAGAGGATTTATCTACGTTCACACTCCCATTATAACGGGAAGTGACTGCGAGGGCGCAGGAGAAATGTTCCGTGTTACAACACTTGACCTTGACAACCTTCCTATGACCGAAGACGGCAAAGTTGACTACTCACAGGACTTCTTCGGAAAGAGCACAAACCTCACCGTTTCAGGTCAGCTCAACGTTGAATGTTTTGCTATGGCGTTTGCTAACGTATATACGTTCGGCCCTACTTTCAGAGCCGAAAACTCAAATACTCCCCGTCATGCCGCTGAGTTCTGGATGATGGAACCCGAAATTGCATTTGCTGACCTTGCAGACGATATGGAACTTTGCGAGGATATGCTTAAATACGTTATAAAATATATTATGCAGGAATGTCCTGCCGAACTCGAATTCTTCAACAAGTTCTTTGACAATACTCTTATTGAACGCTTGACAAACCTTGTTGAAAGCGATTTCGCCCGTGTAACATATACCGATGCCGTTAAGATCTGCAAAGAAAGCGGCGTTAAGTTTGAATATCCTCTCGAATGGGGTATGGACCTTCAGACAGAACACGAACGTTATCTTACAGAACAGGTATACGGCAAACCCGTATTCGTTACCGACTGGCCCCGTGATATCAAGGCTTTCTATATGCGTGTTAACGACGACAACAAAACAGTTGCCGCTATGGACCTTCTCGTTCCCGGTGTTGGTGAATTGGTTGGCGGTTCACAGCGCGAAGAAAGAATGGACGTTCTTCTTGAATCTCTCAACAAATTCGGACTCAAAGAAGAAGACTACAAATGGTACTGCGATCTCAGACGTTACGGCGGAACGAAACACGCCGGCTTCGGTCTCGGTTTTGAACGTCTTATTATGTACGTTTCGGGTATAACAAATATCCGTGACGTTGAAGCTTTCCCCAGAACAACGGGTAATGCTGAATTTTAATTAGTCTTAGTTTTAGTTATAATTTTAATAAATAAGAGGAAATAATTATGAAATATTGCGAAAGATCAAAAGAAGAACTTTTATCATTGAAAAATGAGCTTGTAGCCGAATACGAAGGACTTAAAGCACTCGGACTTAAACTTGATATGTCAAGAGGAAAGCCCGCGCCCTCACAGGTTGATATTTCCGACGGTATTCTTACAGCTATAACAGATACAAAGGATACAAGAGGATACAACGGCGTTGACTACCGTAACTACGGTATTCTTGAAGGTATTCCCGAAATCAGAGAAATGTTTGGAGAAGTTTTCGGTGTACCCGCTGAAAACGTAATCGCTTGCGGTAACTCCAGCCTTAACCTTATGTATGACGCATTCGCAAGAGCTTACATTTTCGGTCTTCCCGGCGCAAAATTGCCTTGGGGTAAACAGGAAAAACTTAAATGGCTCTGTCCCGTTCCCGGATATGACAGACACTTTGCTATCAGCGAACGCTTCGGCTTTGAGTTGATCAACATTGAGATGACTCCCGAAGGTCCCGATATGGATAAAATCGAAGAACTCGTTGCAAACGACGAGTCGATCAAAGGTATCTGGTGCGTACCGAAGTACAGCAACCCTCAGGGTATTACATATTCCGACGAAACGGTTCGCCGTCTTGCAGCCCTTAAGCCTAAAGCTGACGACTTTCGTATTTTCTGGGATAACGCATATTATATTCACCCCATTTCAAAAGATGAAAAGCTTCTTAACATCTACGAAGAAGCTCAAAAAGCAGGTAATGAAGATATATTCTTTGAATTTGCTTCAACTTCAAAGGTTACGTACCCCGGCGGCGGTGTAGCATTTATCTTTGCAAGTAAAAACAACATTGACTATATCAAAAATCAGATGACTATCCAGACTATCAGCTTTGATAAGATTCATCAGCTTCGTCACGTTAAGTTCTTCAAGAATGCACAAAACGTAGTTGAACATATGAAGAAACACGGCGCTTGTCTTAAACCTAAATTTGACGCAGTTTGCGAAACATTTGAAAAAGAATTTAACGGTCTCGGAATTGCCGAATGGATCAACCCCAACGGCGGCTACTTCATAAGCCTTGACATTATGGACGGCACAGCTAAGAGAACACACGCACTTGCAAAAGAAGCAGGTGTTACGCTTACAACGGCTGGTGCAACATATCCTTACGGTATAGATCCCAGAGACAGAAACCTCAGAATTGCGCCCTCGTATCCTACTCCCGAAGAGTTGAAACAGGCAATCGGAGTTCTCTGTGTATGCGTTAAACTTGCAGCTGTTGAAAAGCTTCTTGAAACTAAATAAGTTTTATAAAACAACTTAACTAAACAAATTTAACCCCGATAGATTTTCTATCGGGGTTTTTTTAAGTTTTTGCGGTTTTCAAAGGGGCTTTTTTCAAAAAGCCTCTTTGATGTGGGTTCGGGAGCGAAGCTCCTGACAGAATCTGCTCCGTTTAAAAACGCGTCAGCGTTTTTCTTTTTTTACCAACAATATTGGATAAAAAATTACTTCACCCCTTAACTTGTAGGGGGCGACGTCCTCGACGCCCCGCTATTACATATGGTTTTCACCAGTATTATTGGGATAAAAATAACTTTATTTACTTTCTTTTTATGTTACTTTCTTGCTTCGTCAAGAAAGTAACCAAAGAAGACGCCGAAAGGGCGAGGGGTTGCGATTCCCCCCGCCCTTTGATCCCCACCCCCTAAAACGCTTTGTCTCACTGCAACGTACATAAACATAAGATTTTTAATCTGTTTAGGTCGGATTATCCTCACACAAGACGGGAAATGAGCTATCGGGGGATTGTTTGGTTTTTTTCGGCTTCGTCTCATAATATATTTTATATTTTGTCTGTCGGTGGTAACTTATTTACATATAACAACTTTACATTGTTTTCCCGTCTTTTGAGCATATTTTATAACCGATAATGCCCCCTTCGATTTCCCATTCCAAAAAACTATAACTTTATCTGCATAATCAACTATTTCTTTATTTCTTATTATTGGCGCCGCTTTGCCATAAATTTTATATTGTGGAAAAAATTCTGTTAACTTTATTCCATAATTTTTAGCATAGTTTGCCGCAATTGTATCTACACCTTTTGCTCCCCCTGATACTATTTCATCCTCTTTCGTTACATATTTTTCTATGTCTATTTTGTTTATTTCTCTTGATCCAACTATCGCTATCTTCATTTTTACTTCTCCTTTTAAAATTTAGTATACTCACTTTAAGTATACTGTCAACATTATATCACAAAATAATCTTAAAATATACTTAAATTAAGATTATTTGGAGAATTATTATGAGAAATAAAAACAATAAACATCTCGGAATAGAAATTGATCCCGAATTGCATTACAAATTACACTATATTTCAAAATATTACGGACGTTCGGCAAACGGTGAAATTCTTTATTTAATCCGTCAGGAAATTAAAGATTTTGAGAAAAATGAGGGTGCAATTGAAATTCCAAAAACCACCGATTCAAATTAACTGAAAAACACACCATAGCAATAACATAACAGATACAAATAGATTTTAATACATTAATTTACAAAAAAATATTAAATTACAATAATTTTACAATCCCCCGATATCAAATTATCCGTCTTGTGTGAGAATAACCCGACCTAAACAGATAATAAATCTTATATTTATGTAAGATGCAGTAAGACAGACCGTTTTAAGAGGAGGGGGCAGGTCCGGGGTTCCCCGAACCGCACGAAGTAAGGTTTGGGGGTTCTCGGGGGGAGGAGGAAATCGGAATCCTCCTCCCCCTCGTCGTCTTCTTTGGTTACTTTCTTGACGAAGCAAGAAAGTAACATAAAAAGTAAGTAAGTAAAGTTATTTTTATCCCAATAATACTGGTGAAAACCGTATATAAAACGGACCGTCGGGGACGTCGGTCCCTACAAATTTAAGAGGGAAAGTAACTTTTATTCCAATTACATTGGTGTAAAACGTTTGTTAAAACGGCGGGAGGCGAAATTCCTCCCCTAAAACAAACAACCTCATCCACCACGTCGCCGCTATTGTCTTCAGAAAGAGATAATTGCTTATTGACAGTTGGAGTATTTGGAGATATAATAGTGTTAGTGGAATTCTCGTTTATATCGCCAATCGCATTTTGCGTAGTAGCGGTGGTTGAGAATTCCGCTTTTTTTATATTAAAAGCTACAGTTGTCATATTTACTACATCGTACAATACTGCATCACCTGCAACGGTAATACCAACTACAACTTCTGCACTATACTTCGAATTTCCCACCACAATTAATGTTCCCCACAAAGAATACGCCTTTTTGTTTGCATCAAAAAAGACACCATCTGTCGATGATGTCTTTTTTCTTTGTTCTATTTCATCTG
>JBGVPD010000025.1:0-14463 GCA_045126815.1 Eubacteriales bacterium | reverse complement strand
TGGGAAAAGATTGATATTGCTGAAAAAATAAAGCAACTTATCTGATTATATAAATGATGTAATATAACAAATATCCTCCTTAAGTCATAAGATGTGAGTAAGGAGGATATTTATGTTAGTCGAGCTTTTTAAAATAATAATAGCGGTATTAGCCGTATACGGTGGATATTGCATTATAATAAATATTACATATACAATTTTTTGTACAAATAAATCGAAAATATATCTGGCGTATATCGCGAGTGAAGGGGAAAATAATTTTTCTGAAATTTTTTTGGCAAAAAAGCTGTATATGGGGAGAAGTCGTGTTATAATACTGGTAGACTATAATTCGGATAATTGTCAAATTGATGAGATAAGGAAAAGTTTACCGAATATAGATGTATATCGAACAGAAAGGATAAAGTAGTATTATGGATAATTTTGCTGTACCAAAGAATACTGACGAACAGGTTGAAATTGCCGGAACCGTTGAGCATATAATATACCAAAACGAAGAAAACGGATATACTGTATGTGAAATAGCCACTCTGGCAGATGAGCTTGTGACCGTTGTAGGCGAGATGCCGTTTCTTGGTGCCGGCGAAATGATAAAGGCTGTGGGTAAGTGGACGTTACACGCAACGTTTGGCCGTCAATTTCGTGTAGAATATTACGAAAAAGAATTGCCGGCGTCCGAGAATGCTATTTTGAAATATCTGTCATCAAGAACGATAAAGGGAATAGGCCCGTCAATAGCGTTAAAAATAGTAGGTCAATATGGGGTGGATTCGTTTGACGTAATAGAAAATCACCCCGAATGGCTTGCGGAAATTCCGGGTATATCGCTGAAAAAAGCAAAGGCGATGTCTGAGGATTTTAAGGCACAGTTTGGACTGCGTAACGTTATGATGTTTTGCAGAGATTTTTTCGGTCCTGCAACTGCAGTTAAGGTATATAAAAGATGGGGCGGCGGTTCTGTCGATATAATAAAAAGAAATCCTTACATACTTTGTGATGAGATACAGGGGATCGGTTTTGAAAAGGCTGATAATATCGCCAGAAGTCTTGGTGTAGATAATTACAAAGAGGAAAGACTGAGGGCAGGAGTTAAATATGTTTTAGCCTTTAACGGCGGACAGAATGGCCATATGTTTATTCCTCGGGACAAGCTTATTTCGGCAACCTGCGATATGTTGAAAGAAGACGAAGATAGGGCTGAAAAGGCTGTTGAAGAGTTAATAATATCCGAAGAACTTGTTCAAAAAACATATAACAAACGAAAGTGCATTTATCTTGCAAGTTATTATAATGCCGAAAAACACGTAGCTGATAAATTAAAACTGCTTGATGATTTGTGCCCAAAGATCGACGTTCAAGATATCGGTAAAATGATTTATCGTATTGAAAGCGATTTTGGTGTTGAATATGCATCAATGCAAAAGAGGGCGATAGTCAGCGCCGTAAACAATGGAGTTATGGTGTTGACAGGTGGTCCCGGTACGGGTAAAACCACGGTTATCAGAGCCGTAATACGTGTTTTTGAAGATCTTGGATATAAAATAGCATTGGCAGCGCCGACAGGAAGGGCGGCAAAGCGAATGAGTGAGTCAACTTTCCACGAGGCAAAGACGATACACCGTTTACTTGAAATGGATTATACGAGTGACAAGGAAGCTGTTTTTCGCAGAAATGAAAATTGTAAGCTGGATGAAAACGTTATAATAATAGACGAAGCTTCTATGGTTGATACAATGCTTTTCTCGGCTCTTCTTCATGCGATAAAGCCGGGAGCAAGACTTGTTCTGATAGGTGACTCGGATCAGTTGCCGTCAGTAGGGGCAGGTAACGTGTTGAACGATATAATAAAGAGCGACAGATTCAGCACTGTTGAATTAAAAGAAATATTCAGACAAGATGAACAAAGCTTGATCGTCACAAACGCACACGCAATCAACGACGGAGAATATCCGACTTTAACGTCAAAAAGCGGAGACTTTTTCTTCCTTGCCAGAGAAGATGACGAGGAAGTTGCCAAGACGATTGCGCATTTGTGTGCGGTCAGACTTCCAAAGACGTACGGTAAGGATATTTTAAATGATATTCAGATCATAACACCGTCACGAAAAGGGGGGGCGGGAACGGAAGTTCTCAACAGTCTTCTTCAAAAGGTGTTAAATCCGAGGAATGATACAAAGAGAGAGAAAAAAGTCAGAGACGTGGTGTTCCGCGAGGGTGACAAAGTTATGCAGATAAAGAATAACTACGACATTGAGTGGGACAACGGAGAGAAGAACGGTATCGGAATATTCAACGGAGATATCGGAGTGATAAGTGAGATAGACGTTAAGAATGAAAGAATGAAGATAGTTTTTGACGATAACAGATATGTTGATTACGATTTTTCATTACTTGACGAGCTTGAACACGCTTATGCTATTACAGTTCATAAGAGTCAGGGAAGTGAATATCCTGTGGTAATTATACCGATGTACAGTTTTACCCCCCGTCTTATGACGAGAAATCTGCTTTATACTGCCGTAACAAGAGCGCAAAAGATGGTTATCATGGTAGGAAAATCATCTGTAGTACAACGAATGGTTGATACGAATATACCTACAAAGAGATATACGGGACTTGGAATAATGTTAAGTGACTATGATTAAAATAAAAAAATTATTGAACCGAATTACGAATATGATATTCGTAAAGAAATGTGCTTCTTGTAAAGAGTTGTTGCCTTATGACTACGAAGAGAAGTTATGTTTGAAATGTTTAGGAGAGTGGCATCTTCAAAAAAATGAACTTTGTCCTATTTGTCATAAAGAGCAGATATTTTGCAGATGTGCTTTTGGAAAAGAAAGCGTTGATTCATTAAGGCATCTTGTTCTTTATCAACAAGACGATAAAGGAAAGGTGTCTAATAAGGTCGTATACGCCTTAAAGAAAAGTAACGACGAAAACGTCTTTGATTTTGTTGCTGGAGAGATGGTTGACAATATCATAGATACCAAAAGACTTGATAATACCGTGGTTACAGGCGTACCGAGAAATCCGAACTCGATTAAAGAATACGGTTATGACCATGCAAAGAAATTAGCTAAAAAAGTAGCTGAAATTCTTGATCTGAAATACGTTGACGTACTTTATCATTCGGGTGGCTTGAGAGAGCAGAAGAGTTTGAATAAACAGCAAAGAGAACTGAATGCGAAAAGAAAATGTTATATTGTTCCCGAAAAGACAGTGTTGATAAAAGGTAAGAAGATATTGCTTGTTGATGATATGGCGACGACGGGCGCCATGACGGGAGCTTGCGCTCAGCTTTTGAAAGAAAACGGAGCTATCGAAGTTAACTGTATTCTTGCCGCAAAAAATCCCAATAAATTAAAATAAGTTGTGAAAAAGCCCTTGACAAAGGGGCTTTTTGTTGTTATAATGTGTAAAGTGTTTTGCTTTACAGGGTGATTCGATGAAGTATGATGAAAAAATAAATATGTCACTCCTTTTTGATTTTTACGGTGACATACTTACCGATAGACAGAAAGAGGTAGCATCGCTTTCTTTTGATGAAGACCTGTCTTTGCGAGAGATATCCGAGATTATGGGTATAACTCCTCAGGGGGTACGCGACTCCCTTAACAAGTGCAAACACATTCTTGTTGATATGGAAGAGAAGCTTGGACTTCTTGAGAAGTTTACGGCAAACAAGAATAAAGCCGATTATATAATCGGTAAGCTGAATAAGATGAAGTGTGATAATCCCAAACTCAAAGAAGAGATAGACAGCATAATAGATATTGCTGAGAAAATGCTTGATTAAGGAGGTGTAAATAGTGTTTCAAAGCCTATCCGATAAATTGGCATCAGCATTTAAAGGATTTAGAAGTAAGGGAAAACTTACTGAAAGTGACGTAAAGGCTGGTATGCGTGAGATAAAACTTGCGTTGCTTGAGGCCGATGTAAACTTTAAGGTCGTAAAGGACTTTATAAATAAAGTAACAGAAAGAGCTGTCGGAACACAAGTTCTTGAAAGTCTTGTTCCGTCACAGCAGATTATAAAGATAGTAAACGAAGAGCTTATCGCTCTTATGGGTGGGACTCAGGCAAAGATTACTATTTCACCAAAGCCTCCGACGGTTATAATGATGACCGGTTTGCAGGGTGCAGGTAAGACTACCCATGCGGCAAAACTTGCATCTCACTTTAAGAAGCAGGGAAAAAGACCTTTGCTTGTAGCTTGTGACGTGTACAGACCTGCTGCGATAAAACAGCTTGAAGTCGTAGGAAGTCAAATAGACGTACCCGTTTTTACAATGGGAGACAAAATCAGTCCCGTTGAGATAGCCAGAAGCGGTGTAGAACACGCAAAAAAGAACGGTTTTGATATGGTTTTCATTGATACTGCAGGTAGATTGCATATTGATGAAGATATGATGGAAGAGCTTAAGAATATTAAAGCTAAGGTCGAGCCGACAGAAATTTTGCTTGTTGTAGACGCTATGACGGGGCAAGATGCTGTAAACGTTGCACAGTCATTTAATGATCTGCTTGATATAACCGGTGTTGTTGTTACAAAGATGGACGGCGATACCAGAGGCGGTGCGGCACTTTCCGTAAAATATATAACGGGAAAACCCATCAAATACGTGGGTATGGGAGAAAAGCTTGATGCTATTGAACCATTCCACCCCGACAGAATGGCATCACGTATTCTCGGTATGGGCGATATGCTTTCTCTTATTGAAAAGGCAGAACAGGCTTATGATGAGAAGAAGGCCGCTGAACTTGAACAAAAGATTCGCGAATCAAAGTTTACTTTGACCGATTATCTTGAGCAGTTTGAACAGATAAGAGGTATGGGCTCTATGGAGCAGCTTATGGGTATGATGCCCGGAGTAAAAGGCCTTGATCTGAAAGATGCAAAGATAGATGAAAAACAGATAGACCGAATGGAAGCAATAATAAAGTCTATGACTGTTAAGGAAAGAGAAAATCCCGAGATAATATCTTCTTCAAGAAGAAAGAGAATAGCTTTAGGAAGCGGAACGACGGTTGAAGACGTAAACCGTTTGCTTAAGCAGTTTGAACAGACGAATAAACTGATGAAACAGCTTTCTCAAGGAAAGGGAATACCCGGACTTGGAGGTTTCGGCGGTTTCGGTAACAGATTTACAAAAAAGAAGATAAAGAAAAATAAGAAAAAGAAAAAATAATTTATATAATTTTTGGAGGACAAAAAAATGGTTAAAATCAGACTTAAGAGAGTTGGCGCAAAGAAGCAGCCTTTCTACCGTGTAGTAGTTGCAGATTCAAGATCTCCCCGTAACGGAAGATTCATTGAAGAGATCGGATACTACAATCCTTTGACAGATCCCGCAGAAGTAAAGATTGATGCTGAAAAGGCAACAAAGTGGATCGGCAACGGAGCTCAGCCCACAGAGACTGTAAAAGCACTTCTCAAAAAAGCCGGAATTACAGAATAATTCGTGGTAAGACGATATGTTGGATTTGAAACAGATTCTAACGGATATCGCAAAAGCTATTGTTGACGAGCCCGATGAAGTTACCGTTATTCAAAACGAAAATGGTAACAGCGTTGTGTTGACGCTCAGCGTTGCTCCCAAAGATATGGGCAAGGTTATCGGAAGAAACGGCAGAATTGCAAAGGCTATCCGTACTGTTATGAAGGCAGCGGCTAACGCTGACGGTAAAAAAGTTACCGTTGAAATAAGATAAAAAATATGTGCTTAAGTTTAAGGCTTAAGCACATATTTTTTTATTATTTAACGATCTTAAGTTCAAACCAGAATGTTGAACCTTTTCCTAAGGTGCTTGTAACACCGTAATAACCTTGGTGGAGTTCGATAATTGATTTAACGATTGATAATCCCAGACCCGAACCCATCTGAGCTCGTTTGTGGAATTTGTCAATTTTGTAATATCTGTCCCAAATCAAAGGGAGTTTATCTGGCTCAATACCGTCTCCTGTGTCGGTTATTTCAATTCTTACGTAGTCATTCCCGGAGTGCTCAATAATGCTTTGCGAGATTTTCACAAGTTTATCTTGTCCCGTATGAGTAACTGCGTTGTTGACGAAATTGTAAAGCACTTGCAATATTCTTTGTCTGTCTGCAAAAACGATACAGGGTGAAGACAGATCAAGTGAAATATTATAACCCTCGTTGTCGATAAGTCTTTGATATCGTTTGATTGTTTCTTCAATAACATCGTTTATATTAAAATTTTCCATCTTAAGTTCTACAGTACCCGATTGGAGTTTTGATACGTCGAGAACGTCATTAACCAAAGAAGAAAGCCTTTTTGACTCATCTATTATGATCTGGAGATTGTCTGAAGTCATTTCATTTGGAATATCGCGCATAACTTCACCGTAACCGGTAATAAGAGTCAACGGAGTTCTGAGGTCGTGCGAAATGTTAGCGATAAGCTCTCTCTTTAAATTCTCGTTCTTTTTCAGTTCTCCGGCAGCATAATTTAACGTATCGGCGAGATAGGATATCTCTTTTGACGATCTTGAGTCAAACTCAGTATCGTAATTGCCTAAAGCCAATTCATTTGCTGATTTTGTCAGCTTTTTTATGGGTTTCGAGATACTGTTTGAAATGATAATAGATAGTATCAATGCTATTAAAAGGAGTGCTATGCTTATTACTCCCAGCATGGTGTTAAGTGTTTTTACCGTAGCGTCAACGGGTGTTAGGATAGCATTTATAAAGATAATTCCGTTAGTATTATTTTTATTTGTGTAGCAAAGACCAAGGATAATATTTTCTTCGCTTAAAGTTTCTTTGTCTTTGACGGAAACAAACTTTCCATTCTTTGGATCGAGTTTAAATCTTTCGAGGATCTGACCGTTATTTTCTTTAGCATCGATATAAAGTCTTGCTCTGTCGCGGTAGGATATATTATGGATTACACAGTTATGCAACGATTCGTCAGAGGCTATAACTTTTCCGAAGCTATCCTGAACTATAATGCAAAATTCATTTTTTGCAGAAAGGTTTTTTACCGTATCTTCGAGAGTTCCGTTATCAATTGCATAACTTATGGTGTCGGCTGATGATTTCAGATCTCTCATTTTGATCATTTTGTATATGTCTTCAAGGAATACCGTTTGTGTCAACCATAAAATAAGCAAGATGATCGCCGTAAAAAGAGCAAGAAATGAAAAAACTTTCCACTTTATACTGAATCGTATTTTTTTGTTTTGTTTATTTGAGTGTTTCAAAGCGGTAACCTACCCCTCTTACCGTAACGATATGTTCGGCATATTTTCCGAGTTGTTTTCTGAGTAGTTTTATGTGTGTATCGAGTGTGCGGTCGTCGCCGTAAAAATCATAACCCCAAACGTTGCAGATCAGTTTTTCTCTTGAGAGCGCGATATTTTTGTTTTTTATCATATAGAAAAGCAGATCGTATTCTTTTGGAGAAAGGTTTATTCTGTTGCCGTCAATAAATACGAGACGGGCTGTAATATCAGCTGAAAAACCGTCAATCGTCAGCTTTTCGTTAGATTCATTAGTGGAATGTGCGGAAGTTCTTTTTAGAATTGCACTAATGCGTAACATAAGCTCTTTTGGCGAAAAAGGTTTTACAACAAAGTCATCGACTCCTACTTCAAAGCCGTTGATCTTATCGTATTCCTCTCCTCTTGCCGACAATATGAGAATTGGGGTTTGACTGAACTTTCTTATCTCGCGGCAGGCGGAGAAACCGTCGAGGTGGGGCATCATAATATCCATAATGATTATATCGTACGTGTTTTTTCGGCACAGATCAATGGCGGTTATTCCGTCTTCTGCCTCATATACGGAGTGACCTTCAAAGGCTGCATATTTTTTTATAAGGCTGCGGATATGTTCTTCATCATCAACCACAAGGATTTTGTACATATAAGTTATCCCCTTTTAAAAAATTCGGTAGATTAAGCGGATATAGGGAACAGTAAATATCTGTTCCCTATATCAATTATATAACAATTATTAAATGATTTCAAGTGTCTTAAATAATAAGACTTATTTCTTCTGAGGGTCGGTGTTAAGGGTGTTTTCTGCCGAGTCGATCAAAGTTACTTCGACGTCAACAATTTTGTTGTTTCTGAATACGGTTACGGTTATTTCATCTCCGACCTTGTAAGAGTTTATTATAGATCTGATATCAGAGAATGTGCTTACTGAGTTACCGTCGATCGCAATAATTCTGTCACCGGCTTTAAAATCGGCGTTGAGAGAATTTTGAATATAAACACCGTAATCTCTTACACCGTAAGTGTATTTTTGATAATCGGTTGTGATTTCTATAACCGAAACACCGATAGAGGGTCTGCCTGTTACGTGTCCGTTTTCTATCAAATCTTCGATAATTGTTCTTGCAGTATTGATGGGAATAGCAAAACCGAGACCTTCAACGCTTTCTCCCGATGATTTTGCGTTAACGATACCGATAAGCTCGCCGTTTGCGTTAAAGAGACCGCCGCCCGAGTTGCCGGGGTTAACTGCGGCATTTGTTTGGAGAAGCACCATTTTTTCGCCTTCAACGGTAATTTCTCTGTCAAGCGCACTGACGATTCCGTCTGTAACCGTACCGCCGAGGTTGCCTAAAGGGTTACCGATAGCAACGGTCAACTCTCCTACTGTAAGTTTTGATGAGTCACCGTATACGGCAGGAGTAAGATTTTCTGTTTCGATTTTGATTACTGCAACGTCTGTTTGAGAATCAGTGCCAATTAATTTTGCTTTGTATTCTTTTCCGTCATAGAGACGAACGGTTATATTTGATGCGCCGCTTATAACGTGGTTATTAGTGGCAATATAGCCGTCGGCTGAAATAACAACACCGCTTCCTGCGCCTTCGGTTACGTATTGACCGTAAAAGCTGTTGTTAACGACCGCTTCGGTCTTTATTTCTACGACAGAGGGAAGGGCAACTTGTGCAACAGCGGCAACTGTACCCGCCTTTATAACCGTTTCGGGAAGTTCTTTGTCTACTGTTTCATATATTACGGTGTATTTGTTGGATACACTTTCATTTGGTTCGTTTTTTGAATATTTTTCATATAAGAACATACCGCCGAAAGCGCCCGAAAAACCGCAGATAAGCGAAAGAAGGATACAGGAAAATACGAGTTTAAAAGAACCCTTTTTCTTTTCTTTTTTTGCCTTTTTGTCTGTATCGGTAATGGGTGGCTGATAGTTTGAATAGTTATACTGCTGATTAATAGGATATGAATAGATACTGCTACTTTGGTCGTTTTGATCAGCCGATGAGTAGTAACCCGTATTATATGACGGAGTTTGATTTTGAGGGGGGAAATTATTTATTTCACCGGGCTGTTCGGAATGATTTTCATTTTCGTTAAAAATGTTTTTGTTTTCTTCGGACATTTTGCATTTCTCCTTATGGTATATATGTTTTTCTGATTCTTTTTTTGATTTTAGAATAAAAGTGTGAAAGTTTTATGATTATCAGCTGAATTTTTACTGAAAAATACGTGAATAATACGACTGCACTAAATATAAATTTTTCTATACATATTTATAATAAACACTTAATGTGACAGTTATGTGAAAATATAAAGAAAGTTTAATGAAAATATTGGAAAAAACTTTGAATAACACGTATATTTTTTTAATAATCCATTGTAAATGGTGGAAAAATTATGTACAATAGTAATATATATTTTTGTAATTGAAATACAAATAATCAGGAGGTACAAACCTTGATTGAAGTAAAAAATCTTGTGAAAAAATACGGAAATCATACGGCTGTAAAGGGTATCAGCTTTAAGGTTGATAAAGGAAAGATTTACGGATTTTTGGGTCCCAACGGTGCGGGTAAATCTACGACAATGAATATTATGACGGGCTGTCTTGCCGCAACTGACGGAAGTGTGGTAATTAACGGCCATGATATCTTTAAAGAGCCGAAAGAGGCAAAGAAGTGTATTGGATACTTGCCTGAGCTTCCGCCTGTATACGTGGATATGACTCCTTTGGAATATCTCGAATTTGTTGGAAAAGCAAAAGGCGTAAAGAAATCAGAACTCGGAAAACAAATAGAAAAGATTATGAATATGACGGGTATTAAGAAAGTAGAAAACCGTCTTATCAAAAATCTTTCAAAGGGTTACAGACAGAGAGTGGGACTAGCTCAGGCTTTGATAGGTTTCCCTGAAATAATTATACTTGACGAGCCTATGGTAGGTCTTGATCCCAAGCAGATTATTGAGATTAGAGAGCTTATTAAATCTTTGAAAAAGAACCATACGGTATTTTTAAGTTCACACATATTGAGTGAAGTTAGCGCTATATGCGACTACGTTTTGATCATATCCGACGGAAGAGTTGTTGCCAGTGACACACCTGAAAATTTGTCAAGGAGAATATCAGGTAACATATTTGATATTTCAGTAAGGGGTAATAAAAATACGGTCATATCTGCTCTCCGCCGTTTGAACGGCATAAAAGAGATCGAAGAACTTTCTTCGGAAGAAGAGGGCGTTGTAAGGATCAGACTGTATTCGGATAAAGATATCAGAAATGAGATATTCTATGCGCTTTGCGAAATAAAAACTCCGATAGTTGAATTGATAAACAACAGTATGACTCTTGAAGACATATTCTTGAAGTTGACATCATCTTCGGCTAAGAATGAAGTTATTGAAGAAGAACCTGAGGAAGTTGAAGATGATACAGACGAAGGCGAGTACGAAAGCTTGTTTACCTCTGACATAAATAAAAAGCAAAATTCGAAAGAGGAGGAATAAAAATGTTTGCAGTATATCAAAAAGAGTTAAAATCATATTTCAACAATCTTTTCGGTTATCTGTATATAGCAATAGTTCTATTGTTTATGGGAATATTTGCATCTATGATAAATTTTAAAAGTTTGTCAGCTGATATTGCATATCCTTTAGATTATTTAGCTATTGTTGTGTTCCTTATAACCCCTCTTTTGACGATGCGCAGTATCGCAGAAGAAAGACAGAAAAAGACGGACCAACTGCTTTATTCACTTCCTTTATCTGTAAGTTCAACGGTTTTGGCAAAATATTTTGCTATGTTGACAGTATTTATGATACCGGTAGCGGTTATCTGTATATATCCGTTTATTTTGGGCTCATTCGGACTTGTAAACTTTGCCCGTGCATTTAGCTCTATATTCGCATTTACGCTTATGGGTGCTTGTTTGTTGGCGATAGGTTTATTTGTATCGGCATTAACAGAAAATCAGATAGTATCGGCAATTTTGTCTTTCGTAACTATGCTTGTTATCTATTTTTCAAGTTTACTCGTTGATCTTGTTCCTGCAACTGCTCAAGGTTCGTTTGTTGCATTTACGGTATGTGCCGTTATCTTGGGTGTAATAGTATATATTATGATAAAAAACTATGTGGTGGCGATGGCTGTAACAACTGTTTTTGAAGTAGTTCTTGCCGTGTTTTATAAGATGAACACAGGATACTTTGAAGGCTTGTTCGGTAAAGTCGTGAACTGGATAAGCGTATATGACAGATGTATCAACTTCTACAACGGCTTATTTGATTTAACGGCAGTAGTATATTATCTTTCGGTAATCTTTTTGTTTGTATTTCTCTCGATACAGGCAGTGGAAAAACGCCGTTGGAGCTGATTTGCGGAGGGAGAATGTATGAAGAATAAAAGTTTTTTACAGTTTAACACAAAATATTTAAAGACAGGCGGTTATTCCGTTCTTGTTTCAATAATTGCAATAGCTATCGTAATTATTGGTAATTTATTCGTAAACAAGCTTCCGACAAATCTGACTCAGTTTGATACGACGTCAACCGATATTTTTTCGATAAGCGAAGAGACGGAAAACGTTGTAAAGGCTTTGGAAGAAGATGTTACTTTATATTATATTGCATCTTACGGCAGTGAAAATTCCAATATGACGAGTATTCTCGAAAAGTATAAAGAGTTAAGCTCGAAAATTATTGTAAAACAGATCGATCCTGCAGTTAATATCGCTTTCTTTACCGACGACAGAAAAGAATTGACAGAGGGAAGCGTGGTCGTTGAATCGGCAAAAAGAAGCAAGAATATTTCTTACTACGATATAAACTATCCCGGTATTTCGTTAGAAGAGATACAGTATTATGAAAGCTATTATCAGCAGGCAGTACCTCCAACGGGATTTGCCGCTGAAAATAATATTACGGCGGCTATCAAGCACGTAACTACCGAGCAGATACCCATAGTATATTCCCTTAAAGGTCACGGTGAACTTGAACTTACCGATGAGTTGATCAAGGAGATAATAACAAACGAGAGTATGGCTCACAAAACTCTTAATCTTGCAACGGTAGAAAAAGTACCCGAAGATTGCGACTGTATATTCATTTACGCGCCCGAAAAAGATATTTCCAAGGAAGAGGCAGACCGTTTGATCGAGTATCTGAAGGCAGGCGGAAGAATGATGTACGTTTCGTATTATGCATTAAGAAGCGAAGATGCGCAACCTAATCTTGATTCTGTTTTGGCATATTACGGAGTTGTCGCAGACGAAGGAAAGATAGTTGAAGAAAATACGGAGTACCGCAATCCTCTTAACTCATTGTTCCACCTTCCCGTATACGGCGACCATGAAATCACAAAGCCTTTTGTCGGTTATAATATGTGGGTTGCTGAATGTCAGGCAATTATTAAGGGGGAAGTTACAAGGGATTCTATCAGTATAGTGCCCTTGTTGTCAACTACCGATAAATCATATAGAGACGCTAATTTAAACAATAATAAAGACGAGGGTGAAACTGCAAAATCGTATGATGTGGCAGTTGCTGTAACAGAAGCAAACGAGAACGGAAAAGAAACGAAGATCGTTTGGATAAATACACCGTCCGTTGACACACCTTTTCTTACAAACTCATTTGGCTGGATGTGTGAAATAGATTCGGCTATATCTATTCCCGCAAAATCTCTTGAAAACGCATCTCTTGAGATAAACGAACTTCAGAGTACCGTTCTGACGTGGATATTTGCGATTATAATTCCTATAACCGTTGTCGGAATAGGTCTGGTTGTACTGTATCGCAGAAGGAGCAAGTAATGAAAAGTTTGATTAAACTTATTGTAATGCTGTGTTTACTTTCGGCTTTGATTGCAGGATATATTGTATACAATAATTATTCTAAAGACGATAATACTGAAACTCCTGATATAGAAGAAAACGAAAGCTTTGACGTACACATTCTTGCCGGAGAAATAATCACTTCGATAGAATATACTTTAGAAGATGAAAAAGTGTCTTTAGAAATATCCGACAATGAATGGATATGGTCAGAGGATAAGGATTATCCGCTTGACGAGAGTTACGTCGAATATATGATAGAATCTCTTTCAAAAATAACGGCAAACCGTTTGGTAGCAGAAGATCTGAAAAATCAAAATGACTATGGAATGGATAAACCTACCATTGAAATTAAATTTTTGACATCACTCGGAAACGAATACGTTTATACTTTGGGGGCATATAATTCTATCATTGAAGGTTATTATTTTAAGTTTAGTGCGCAGGATAAGATATATTTAACTGAAAAGAATATACTTGAAGATTTCGGTTACGGTATTCTTGAAATGGCAGAGACAGAAAATACACCTTCCACAAAAGCCGAGTATATTAGCGAAGTTGAATATATAATTGACGGCAAAAGTCATATTGTAACGACCGACAGTTCGGGTGCTGACTTTTATACAAATGCGTATAAGTATTTCACGTTTGATGAAGATGGCAAGAAGATCGCCGTAAACGGTCAGATAGGCGCAGAATTTATGTCTGCTGTGGCAGGTATCAAAGCGGGAAGTGTAAAGGGATATAAACTTGACGAACAAACACTTTCTGAATATGGTTTGGGTGAAAACAAACGTTACGTGATTAAAGTTAAGTACAAAGAACCTATAAAGACTGAAAATGGCAACGCAAACACAACTGAAACAAAAGAGGGAAGTTATACAATATATATAGGAAAGACAACAGTGGAAGACTCTAAAGAAATTTTCTATTCAATGTTTGATAATTCCGATCTGTTGTACAGTGTGAGTTCGGCAGACACATTTTTTAAGACAATAGAGTCCGATTTTGAATCAAAACTCGTATGTCCCGTGTTGGCAGACGACAACAATCATTTCAAGGTTGAAATAGGCGATAAGGTATATTCATACTCAATGGAAGACGTTGAGAAAGATGATAAACTTATTGATATTTATAATAGTATAACAAGTCTGGTAAAAACGGGCAATACCGATGCTATGGAGGGTAAAATCTTATTAAAGGTAACGTTTACTCTTGAAAATGAAGAATTAGTACTCAACGTTTATGAGTATAGTGCCGAAAACTATATAGCGGTATTTGATAACAGCGAAAAAATGCTTGTGTCGGCAGAAAGTGTCAACAGTATACTCGAAAGTTTTTAAAAATAATAGAGAGTTGGGGGGGGGGGGGGGG
>JBGVPD010000024.1:0-2375 GCA_045126815.1 Eubacteriales bacterium | reverse complement strand
CTTCTTCACCGCACACAAAGAAGTCAACTCTTGAAAGCCCCTTACAATCAAGTCTTTTAAATATTTCTTCTGCAGTCGCCTTAAGCTTTTTCCAGGTCTCTTCTTTTACTTTAGCGGGAATTTGATATGTAGACGTACCGTTGTTATACTTATCGTCATAATCATAAAAATCAGCGTCTGATATTATTTCTCCGCAAGTCAAGGCTTTTGCATCTTCGTTACCCAAAACGGCAACCTCAACCTCTCTGCCTACAACAGCTTCTTCTATAAGAACCTTACTATCAAACTGCAAAGCTTTTTCTAAAGCTTCTTTCAATTCTCTTTCATCTCTCGCCTTTGATACGCCGACAGATGATCCTGAATTTGCGGGTTTAATAAATACAGGATATCCCAACTTTTCTTCACAGTCTTTCTTAATACAGTCAAAGTTTGACGCATAATCGAAAGAATTAACGTACAAACATTCTGCCATAGGAATACCGTAATTGCTCAACACCAGTTTTGTAAAGGCTTTATCCATACAAACGGCAGATGAAGCACATCCCGGTCCAACGTAAGGCACACCGCACATATCAAGCATTCCCTGAAGTTTTCCGTCTTCCGAATAGGCTCCGTGCATTACCGGGAACACAACGTCAATAGCAACCCTTTCAACCTTGCCGTCATTTCCAACCGCATATACGGCATGATCCCCGTAGCTTGTAGACATCAATGCCTTTTTAAGATTTGCCTTATCGTCTTTCCACGTGTTATTTTTTATGTCCTCGTTAGAACCTGTAAATATGTACATATTGCCCTCGCGGGTAATACCTACTTTAACTATATCGTATTTTTCTTTATCAACGTTTTCAAGAACAGAATATGAAGACTTTAACGACACTTCATACTCCGTTGAATTACCGCCGAACATTATACATAAAACTTGAGATTTTCCCATTATTATCATCTCCGTCAATCAATCTTTACTAATATAATATTCTATCATAACCGTATATGTTTGTCAACCAAAACAAAAAGAGGTGCATTCTTAAAGTGCACCTCTTTTTTTAATCTTTTTTCTTCATTTCACTGAGCTCTTTCATAAAGCTCTCGATGTCGTTAAAATTTCTGTATACAGAAGCATATCTTACGTATGATACCTCGTCAATATCACGAAGTTTTTCAAGCACACGTCTGCCTATTTCTGCGGTATGTACTTCCGTTTGGAAAGAGTTACGCAGATCAACTTCGATCTCCGTTATTATTCTCTCCATATCTTCAACTGTTATCATTGAGCGCTTGTAACAAGCCTTATCAAGTCCGTTCAATATCTTGTTTCTGTCAAATATCTGTCTCGTACCGTTTTTCTTTATAACTATGATCGGCACCGTTTCGTGTACCTCGTACGTAGTAAAGCGTCTTCCGCAAGACAAACACTCACGGCGTCTTCTTATTTCTGAGTCTGTAGGTCTGCTGTCAATAACCTTACTTTCACTTTTTCCGCATACCGGACATTTCATAACCATTCCCCTTTCCGTTTTATAAATTGTTTATAATTCTTTTCAAATCTATATCAATACCATGACGGCAAGACGGCCGCCGTTGTATTCAGAGTCATACTCGCAAACTATAAAAGCGTTAAGTATCGCCTTCGTAATTTTTCGTTTCATCGAAAATCACAACTCTTCCGTCCCTTTTTAAGATATGTGTAAACCTACTTCTATCCGCTTTTCCGTTCATTATTTCATATCATAGATATTATAACACAGCCCCAAATATTGTGTCAATAGTATGCACCAACACCATATATCGTGTTTTGTGCTTTTTCAACACGATATGCAGTTCAAAATATCTTATAATCTTGAAAAAACTACAATATAAAGAAGTTTTTTTAATTAATTATAAGGAGTTTTTTTCTCTTTGTTGATTTATACCGATCTATGTGTTATAATAACGGCATAGAATACTGTTATATTGCAGAAAAGGGGTAAATTATTATGATAAAACACATAGTTATGTGGAAATTCAAAGATGAGGCAGAAAACAGAACGAAGCTTGAAAACATGACGCTCGTAAGAGACCGTCTTTACGCTTTGACAAAGGTAGTCCCTCAAATTCAAAAAATGGAGATAGGTTTTGACTTTTCAAAAACGCCTATGTCGTACGATATGATGCTTTACACCGAATTTAAAACCAAAGAAGATCTTGATATCTATGCCGTTGACCAAGAACACGCAAAGGTAAAGAAGATCGTCGCGGCAACAACTGAAGCAAGAGTAGTACTCGATTACGAAGCATAATTTCTTTTCAAACAAGTTAACAATCTTGAGGAAGTGATCGTATAAAAAACAGCTATATAAATTACGGTAATTCAAACAAAGGATGCGAAAGGGCCG
>JBGVPD010000023.1:0-5549 GCA_045126815.1 Eubacteriales bacterium | reverse complement strand
TCTTCTACACTTTCTGTTTCCATACTTTGTGCTTTGTACTTTCTCTCGTTGTTCAATTTTCAAGGACCGTCTCGCTACCGCTCTTACCGCGACAGCTTGACCATTATATCACCTTATTTCTCCATTGTCAATACCTTTTTTCAATTTTTTTTGAGATTTTTTTATTTTGTGCATTTTACACCAAAACTCGATATTTTACAAGGTAGGTTTTTTGACATAATCGCCATCATTTTATACAACTCTGTCATACATTGAACAAGAGTTCAGCGTACGTAGGTATCGGCCAACATTCCTCGGGAGAAATTTTTTCAAGCTCGTCAGATGCCTTTCTTACTTCATTCATAGCAGGAATTATGCTATCACGGTAAAATGCAGCCTTGTCGGAGTTAGCGCATATCTTGTCGCACTTAGCCATAGCCTTTTCCAAAACTTCTATCTTTTTATACAATTGTACGTTTAATGCTGACATATTCTTTATCACTTCAATCTCAACAGATGCATTTCCGCCAACATTCTTTATCACCTCTGCCGACGATGCAAGTTTTGAAATCTCATTTGAAACTGCGGGAATTATTTCTTTCTTTGTCATTTCGACCATTATCAAAGCTTCTATATGTTTTATCTTGCAATAGTTATCATATTCAATCTCGCAACGAGAGAATATTTCACTTCTCTTAAATATATTGTGTTTTTCAAACAACGATATATTCTTTTCCGCAACATAGTATCCAATAGCATCCGCTGTATTCTTCAAATTCAAAAGTCCGCGTTTTTCTGCTTCCTTGATCCACTCTTCTGAATAGTTGTTACCGTTAAACAAAATTCTCTTATGCTTCTTAACGGTCTCCTTCAAAAGTTTACGCACTTCCCTTTCGAAGTCCTTTGCATTTTCAAGTCTGTCTGCAAACTGACAAAGCGCCTCAGCCACACTTGTGTTAAGCGCTGTATTGGGGTCAGCGATAGACAAAGCCGAACCGGGCATACGGAATTCAAATTTATTACCTGTGAAAGCGAAGGGCGACGTTCTGTTACGGTCTGTTCCATCCTTAGGAAGATTAGGCAACACCTTTACGCCTATATCCATCTTTCCGCTTTCCTTTATATCATAACGCTCGTCTTTTTCAATAGCCTCAAGAACCTCAAACAAATCATCGCCGAGGCACATAGATATAATAGCAGGGGGAGCTTCGTGACCACCCAAACGACAATCGTTACCTGCACTTGCAGTCGTAAGTCTTAATAGATCCTGATATTCGTCAACAGCCTTTATAACTGCAGTAAAGAACACAAGGAACAACAAATTGTTATAAGGATCTTTTCCGGGATCAAAAAGGTTTAATCCGGTATTTGTAGAAATTGACCAGTTATTATGCTTTCCGCTTCCGTTTACACCAAAGAAAGGCTTTTCGTGGAGCAAGCAAGCGAGGCCATGTTTTTTCGCAACCTTTTTCATCATCTCCATAGTGAGCTGGTTGTGGTCGGTTGCTGTATTCGCATCTTCAAACAAAGGAGCTAACTCATGCTGTGCGGGAGCGCCCTCGTTATGTTCTGTCTTTGCATATATTCCGAGTTTCCAAAGTTCTACGTCAAGATCGCGCATAAATGCGGCAACTCTCGGCTTGATCGTTCCGAAATAGTGGTCACCCATTTCCTGACCTTTAGGCGCGTTTGCACCCAAAAGAGTTCTACCTGTAAACACCAAGTCTTTTCTCTTTTTGTACAATTCTTCATCCACAAGGAAATATTCCTGCTCTGCCCCAACCGTCGGGAACGAACGGGTAACATCATCTAGCCCAAACAACTTGGTAATACGCAAAACTTGTTTATTCAAAGCTTCCATTGAACGAAGCAAAGGCGTCTTCTTATCAAGAACCTCGCCACCGTACGAACAGAATACCGTAGGAATACAAAGAGTATCATCTTTTATAAAAGCATAAGACGTAGGATCCCAAGCAGTATAACCTCTAGCCTCAAAAGTTGCACGGAGACCTCCGGACGGAAAACTCGAAGCATCCGGTTCACCCTTTATAAGCTGACGCCAAGTAAAAGACGTAGCTGCTCCGCCATTTTCTGTAGAAACTATAAAGCTGTCGTGTTTTTCGGCAGTTATACCCGTCATAGGCTGGAACCAGTGGGTATAATGTGTTGCGCCGTTCTCAAGAGCCCACTCTTTCATAGCGTGTGCAACAACGTTTGCCATTGTAACATCAAGGTTCTTACCTTCAGATATAGTCTTGCGAAGAGATTTGTATATCTCCTTAGGTAATCTCTCGCGCATTACCGCATCATTAAAAACCTTACTTCCAAACACTTCAAGTATCTTGTTCATAGTCCATCTCCGTTACTTTAATCAATCCAATAATTTTAGGCATATCAATATAATATTATATAATGAGAGATTTTTTTTGTCAAGTAAGGCATTAAAATAATACTATTTATCAAAAAAAGCCTTGCAACACTTTGCAAAGCTTTTTATTCTTACTATTATAATATCTGCACACCGTTTTCAGAACAGATCTTCAAAGTCATCTCATCCCAAATAGATGCTTGAACTTCGCCTATATGACACTTACCCAAAATAAGCATACAAAGTCTCGACTGTCCGATTCCTCCGCCGATACATAAAGGTAGCTTATTTTCAAGAAGCATCTTATGGAACGGGAACGCTCTTCTGTGGTCAGCATTTGCAAGTGTTAACTGTTCGTCGAGCGATTTCGCGTCAACTCTAATACCCATTGAAGAAATTTCAAACGCACTTTCCAAAACTTCATTCCAAATAAGGATATCGCCGTTCAACTTCCAGTCATCATAGTCAGGAGCGCGTCCGTCGTGCTTTTCGCCAGACTTAAGCTTACATCCTATCTGCATAATAAAAGCCGTCTTATGTTCTTTAAGGTATGCATTTTCCCTCTGTTTAGGAGTCAAATCCGGATACGTATCCTCAAGTTCCTGAGTCGTTACAAAACTAACCTCACGGCAAAGTGTCGTCTTAACATCGGGAAATAAGCCTTTTATGTATTCAGACGTATCGCATACAGCGTCTACTATTTTGCAAACTGTATCTTTTAAATATTCAACGGTTCTGTCTTTTTCATCAATTACCTTTTCCCAGTCCCACTGGTCAACGTAGATCGAGTGAATGTTATCCATCTCTTCGTCTCGACGAATAGCATTCATATCGGTATACAAGCCCTCGCCCGATTTAAAATCATATTTATACAAAGCCATTCTCTTCCACTTTGCAAGTGAATGAACGACCTGAGCCATAGTTCCCGTTTCAAGAATATCAAATGCTACTGCCCTTTCAACACCGTTCAAATCGTCGTTGAGTCCACTCTCCGACGACACAAAAAGAGGAGCGGTTACTCTCTTAAGATTAAGAGCATTACAAAGATTCTCCTGAAAATTGCTACGAAGCAGTCCGATAGCTACTTGCGTATCATAAATTCCAAGCGAAGATTTGTAACCTTCCGGTATAAACGTCTTACTCATAAAAGCACCTCTCAAAATTCTTTTTCAGTGTATCTTTTTACAATAAACACCATTTTGTTATTATATAAGATTAATTAACCTTTGTCAACAACCAATTAATCTATCATTTATTATATTCTTTAACAACACAGTTTTTGCAAAAATATTCGCTTCTGTCAGTTTTCGGCGGACCGCAAAAATAATATCCGCAAACAATACTCACTCCGCCGTGCGTTACGACCAAAACAGTCTTATCCGAATATTTTTCATATATCTCATCAAAGAAACTTGAAATTCTGCCGTAAAGCATTTCAAATGTTTCCATTCCGTCATAAAGGGGAGGCTTATTTGGCAACCAAGTAGCTTCAAAATCAATATCGTCTATGCTCATACCCTCAGCTATTCCAAACTTTCGCTCGGCTATTCGCTCGTCATATATAATAGGAACGTTTTTGCCGCTTACAACTATATCTGCCGTTTGTCTCGTTCTGATAAGGGGAGATACAAACACAGCATCTATCTTCTCATCCTTCAACGCATCGTGCGCTGATAATGCCTGCGCTTTTCCCTCGTCGTTTAGTGGAATATCTATCGTTCCCTGTATCAAACGTTTCTTATTCCAATCGGTCTCACCGTGACGAATAATAAGTACTCTCATACTTCACCTTAAATATGTATTAACACATAGAAAATTTTATCTTTTACTCAAAGAAAGGCTCTTTCGTCTAAAAGACAAAAGAGCCTCTTTTTTAATGGAGCGGGTGATGGGAATCGAACCCACGCAGCCAGCTTGGAAGGCTGGAATTCTACCATTGAACAACACCCGCATATCGTGCCTAATTATATTACCACAACAAATTTCATTTGTCAATAGGAAAAACAAAATTTTTTATATATCATATTTTTCCCCTTATCTTCATAAAATTTACCAAATATGTTATCATTCAAACGGGAGCAAAACAAAATGAAAAAAATGTTTGTATATTCATTCCGCGCACAAACGCTGAAGTTTTTTGCCGTTGTCGGCTTGTCGGTCTTAACGTTACTTATACTTATCGCATTCATTCCAACGTACGAACCGTCGGTTATAAACACACTCTACACAGAAACCGCAAACGTTAACTTCAACAAAATCAAAACCAACGACGACAGAATTGATTTTCTTGAACAATTCGGCTGGACCGTATCCGAAAATGCGCTTGACGAAAAACAGGTAACGATACCTAAAGAGTTTGACAAAATAATGTTAAGCTACAATGAGTTTCAACGACAAATGGGTCTTGATCTTGCAAAATACAAGGGCAAAGAAGTAACAAGATACACGTATGAAGTAACAAACTACCCCGAATACGAGGGGCGAGTCTATGCAAATCTTCTTGTATACAGAAATAAAATTATAGGCGGTGACATTTGTTCGGCAGATTCAAGAGGATTTTTGCAAGGATTTACAAAAACTAAATAAATATTTTTTATCAACACCGGCAAACAAATTACTTTTGAAGAATATTACTTATTGTAGGGGGCGACGTCCTCGACGCCCCGTTTGATACACGAATAAATAACACAGTCTATTTTGTTTTTTTAAAGTGTTGTTTTTATAGGGGAATTATATAGATTACTTTCTCGGGGCGTCGGGGACGTCGCCCCCTACAAATTATATTGATTATTTAATTTTAAAAAGCGTGTTTTACAACACGCTTTTTATTGTTAATCACGAAAAATATCAAGTATTTCTCCTGCATCCTTCATAACAAGATCGGGCTTTTCTTCAGATTTATTTAGTATCTCTTCTGTCGTTTCTCCACTCATAACAAGTATGGTAAATGCTCCTGCGTTTATACCACTCTTTATATCGGTATAAATTCTATCACCAATAACAGCTGTCTCTTCCTTTGAAACACCTATCTTTTCCATAGCAAGTGTGGGCATTAGCGGTGACGGCTTACCGATAAAAGTCGGTCTTCTGCTTGATACGTTGTATAACATATCGCACACACTTCCGCAATCGGGTACGCTTCCAAACTCAGTCGGACAAACGTAATCGGGATTGGTTGCAATATACGGGATATCTTTTCTTG
>JBGVPD010000022.1:0-35145 GCA_045126815.1 Eubacteriales bacterium | reverse complement strand
ATGTAGTACTGGTCTAGCGGTTCATCGGATAGGAGAAAACATTTCTGAACACCCGATCCAGAATATAGCGTTTGAATTTGCCCTGCCGCTTTTAAATCATAAGCTGCCTTTTGAATCGTATTTTGGAAAAGAATAGACTTAAAGTTGGTGATATAGTTCATTTTAGTGTAGAACTCAGATTGATTATCTTCAACAACATGTTGGTTGTAAGCAAGGTTCAATTTGTTGCTATTATAAAACCAAAGTTCCTTAAAGTTTTGCAAATTAAAGCGCTTTATAAAGAATTCGATGACTTCTTCTTTTGTATATTCTCTTTCAAATTCTTGTCTTCTTAAGAAAAAGACTGCGCACGATAATAGATCTACTCTTGTTTTTATAACGGTCTCGAAGAATGTAGTGGCCCAGTTTTTAGCAAAAATGATATAACTGGGTTTCACATTTTCAAAAGAATCTCTGATATCTTTATCAAAAACAAAACTTAGTTGCTTGCGTAGCTTCTCACCATTAATTGTGTAGCTTATATTTTCTTCAATATTTTCTGATAGACAGTGCAACACGCACAATAAGCCTCCAAATTTCGAATCAAGCGCTTCGATATTTTTATTAGCTTGGACAATGGTATCCGGTGCAAAGAAATACATTGTTATTTATCCTCCAATTCAAGATGATTTGTTATACATTTTACGATTTCAATCAAAACCGGAACTGATACAGAGTTGCCAAATTGCTTATATGCTTGTGCGTCAGAAACAGGTATCTTAAAGTTATCCGGAAAACCTTGCAATCTGGCAGATTCACGAACAGACAATTTTCTTTCGATATCCCATAGTTTTGGGGTTCTGTTTGCAATAATTGTTGATGCATATGAGTCTAAGCACGAGTAGAACGCTTCTTGAATTTGCGTTTTAGCTGGATCTCCTACATGAAATCGCAAACTTCCATCAGGCTTTTGGAATGAATATACCCCGTATTTTCCTTTCTTTGTATTAGGAGCATACTTGGAGTTATCGTGTTTAACTCTTACTTCGTCAGCATGTTCAAAATGATATTTTATACGATCTAACTCGAATTTAGGAAGAACCAAAGAAGGGTCATTGTTCTCCAAATCAATAATATCTCTGAGCGTAGCGCCTTTGTCAGTGCCTTCAGGAAATTTGAATTCAGTTTTCTTTTTGAAACCAACGCAATACCAACGTTCTCTTTTTTGAGGTAGCCCAAAGTCCAAAGAACATAGAACACTTTCGTGTATATCATAACCGAGCTCATCGGTCAAAATAGTACGAATAGTTTCTATAGTTTTTCCATCTTCGTGAGACACAATGCCTTTAACATTTTCCAAGAAAAACGCCTGGGGTTGTCTATCTTTAAGTATTTCACATACATCAAAAAACAAAGTGCCTTTTGTCTTGTCTTTGAAACCTAACTTTTGTCCAGAATAACTAAACGGCTGGCACGGGAAACCGGCACAAAGAACATCGAATTTTTGAGGAATTAGGGTCTTTGTTGCAGGCTTGGTTATATCACCGAAAGGCACTTCACCATAGTTTTCAAAATATGTTTGCTTTGCGGCATCATCCCATTCCGATGAGAACACACACCTTCCACCTAGTTCTTGCATAGCTAAACGGAATCCGCCAATACCAGCAAATAAATCAATAAAAGTAAAATTCGATGCTTCACTTGCAGAGAAAGGAATGTCTAATTTCTTGTTAAAGCTATCTGCAGATGGCAGTCCATCAATCTCAACTCCGTATTTTAACAGTAATTTTTGATATTCTGTTGATTCGGGGGTCCCCTGTAACTGTATATAGTGACTCAGCAGTGCATACGACTCATCAAATTGCTGATCAGAGATATAAGGGGAGAGTTTATGATAATTAATTTTTTTGTTTGCATTATACATTATTCTAATTCTCCATTTTAATTATTATCAGGAACGATTTCCATTATGTCATCTATTGAACAGTTTAACGCTGTACAAATCTTAACTAGAACATCACTTGATATAGTAGCACCGTCTTTTTTCATCTTTGCAATTGTCGCAGGACTAACATTAGCCAACTGCGCAAGTTCTTTGCTCTTCATTTCACGATCGATAAGGATCTTAAACAGTTTTTTATAACTTGCAGCCATAGTACACCTCGGCAAATAAAATTTTACGAGTATAAGTATAACACAATCTGACTTTTTCTGCAATAGGACAATTTAAAAAAATAAAAGATGTTGTAATTTATTCAACAAAAACGAACTATATTAAAAACTACCTTTTATAGGCTCTATAATAAATGTTGGGGTAACCAAGTAGAGCCTACGAAGAAAAATTGAAATAGAAATAAAAAAAGTAGAGCATATTTGGAAGAAATCCGTTAAAATGGAATTGCTTAGTAACCATAAACGGAGAACCAAATATGCTCTACAAACATTTTACAGAAAAACTTCTCGGATTGCAAGGATTAAATATAACAAATATCGAAGAGAATGAAAAAATTATCCTAATATACGCAGAAATGGAAAGAAAAGAACATACTTGTATTAGTTGCGGTACCGCAACTAATACAGTCCACGATTACCGAGAACAAGAAATTAAAGATATTCCTGCTTTTGGAAAGCTTGTTACCATAAAATTACGTAAACGCAGATACAGATGCAAGCATTGTGGCAAGAGATTTTTTGAAACAAATTCGTTTTTACCTAAATACCATAGAATGACTAACAGATTATCTGTATTTGTAATAGACAAGCTTCGTGATGAACGCTCTTTTACAAGTGTTGCCAGAGAGGTTAACCTCTCGGTATCTACTGTAATTAGAATATTTGATACAGTTTCCTATCCTAAAGCCGAATTATCCGAGGCTCTTTCTATTGATGAATTCAAGGGTAACACTTGGGGAGAAAAATACCAATGTATTTTAACTGACCCGATTAATAAAAAGGTTTTAGACATACTTCCTGAACGGTACAAACCGTATTTAACTAACTATTTTAAGCAATATCCTAAAGAAGTACGCAATAGCGTAACTTATTTCGTTAGTGATATGTGGCGTACTTATGCAGATATTTCTGATGTATGGTTTAAAAATGCAACACAAGTAATTGACAAATACCATTGGATAAGGCAAGCTATATGGGCATTTGAAAATGTACGAAAAGAAGAACAAAAGAAATTAAGTCCCGAGCTCAAAAAGTATTTCAAAAGGTCGAAATCTTTACTTATTAAGCGATATGACAGTCTTGAAGAAGAACAAAAACAACAAGTTAATGTTATGCTCTATTATTCCGTAAACATAAGTCGAGCTTACTTTTACAAAGAACAGTTTTTAAAGATATTAAGCAACAAAGATGCCGAGTCTGCAAACAAAGCTATGTCCGAATGGATTAAAAACGCAGAAAACTGCGGTATACCGCAGTTTGAAAAATGTGCTGATACCATGCGTAATTGGTATACGGGTATTATTAATTCATTTTCAACCACAATTACTAATGGCTTTACCGAAGGATGCAACAACAAGATTAAAGTTTTAAAAAGAAATGCATACGGTTACCAAAATTTTAAGCGATTCAGAAACCGTATTTTACATATATTTTCTCATCAACAACCACAAACGCAACAAGCAGCCGCTTGAAAGCGACTGCTTGCATAAAACATTTTCATTTTAACTCTTTACCCCAACTATTGACAAAGAGCCCTTTTATAAAACAAAAAAGCCGATGTTACTCCCATAAAAAGAATAACACCGAACTTAATTTATTATAGTGCATTTAGTTGCAAACAATCTCTAACGTGAATTTGTCCCTCTTACCATTATAAAAGGAATCAAGCATTTGATGGAAAACAGATTCATCCTCACTTATGAGAGCAAACAATGTCATAGATGAACGTAGTTTCATTGCATCAATATCGCCAAGGATATCTTCAATATCTTGATCTTTGTGTTCTAGTAAAGCTTCGCTGATTTCAATTAGTCTAGCAGACAGAACCGGATGCTCAAGATATGCTTTTGCTTCCTCAAGCCCGTTGATGCCGTAAGCGTATGCCATCTGACTTTTGCCGAGTCCACGAAGTTGTGGAAAGATATACCACATCCAATGGGATTCTTTCTCGCCATTCATTATTTCTTTAAGAGCAATCGGATACATACGTTCCTGGGCTTCAAGAAATCTATCTAAAGAATTAATATCCATACATCTCACCTCAATGTTATTATATCATAGTTTTGTTATATGTGTAAATGAAATCATGACTACCAAGTAATATGGTAGTCATGATCGTGTTAGATATTAAATAATCTATGTTGCCGCTCGAAAAAATTAAATGGCTGTCTTATGTTACTCGGATCTTAGTTTTTCTCTAACAAGCATGATGGCATAACCAAGCAAACTTTTACCTTTCCACTTTTCACGGTCAAATCTGTCCGGGCTATGCATCGAGAGGCCTATACCCCAAATGGTATCACGCATAGCACATTCTACAAGCACTGCTTGACCAGTACTTAAAAGTTGCGCTTTCAGCTCCTCGTTCTGTGAAAACTTAGCGTAAAGCCCTTCATAAACGATTAACTGGCGTACGCCATTCCAATGATTTTCATTATAGTTTTTAACTAAACGACCAAGAGCTTTAATTTTTGCAACATCATCTATGGAGAGAATTTTCTCAGCAGTTTCAAAGTCTTCAAAAACAACAGCTTTTTTATACATCATAAATTGTTCCATAGAAGTAAATGTTATTCCATTTAATTCAAAGGAAGATATATACCAATTGCTCAGGTACCCATTCTCTTCATTAGGTTTATGAAAACATATAATATCCATACGTCACCATCCTTTGTTTTTCTTAAAATATAATGCTTAATTATTATAACATAAAATGATGTTTTTTGCAACAGACACGAAAGTCCATTTTGTCGCTCAGATGCTTGCTTTTCAAAGCTCTAGCTAAACCTATACCGTAAGCCCGAAAGCGTATCTAACGCTTGTTTTATGGCCTTTAACGATACGACATTTGCGCTCGAAGTTCAAAGTTCGTACGGGTTTAATCTTCTTAACCATCTGACCGCCTACGGAACCAGCCTGCTTAGATGTGAGGTCGCCATTGTAACCCTGCTTGAGGTTTACACCAACTTCACTTGCAGCTTCCATCTTAAAACGGTTGAGAGCTTCCTTAGCTTCGGGAACGAGTGTTTTGTTAGATGCCATTTTTTTGTTCTCCTTGTTTTTTGATATTAAACCAAAAATCTATATCAATTGAGTCTTTTTGACTCTGGTATTATTATAAACAATCAGCTAATTATTATAACTGCCAATTTTTAGATAAAAAAAGACTGCGTTTTTTAAATTAAAAATGAAATCAAAAATCATTTTGGGTGTAGAGAAAAACAAAAAAATATGATAAAATTTAAATAGAACTGTTGCGAAACAAGAGAAAATCTTTACTATATAGGTGAAAGGGCTTTTCGATTGTTACAGCAGAAGGAGATGACATAACTATGGATGATAATTTAATTATTGAATTGTACAATATAAGAGATGAAAATGCAATAGTAGCCTCAGATGAAAAATACGGAAAATATTGCTTTTCTATAGCAAACAATATTCTTGGTAACAATGAAGATTCCCAAGAATGTACAAATGACACATGGTTTACTGCATGGAAACTGATACCTCCAGAAATTCCAAAAGTGTTAAGAGCTTTTTTTGGAAAGATAACACGAAATAATGCAATAAATATGTATCACAAGAACAATACTAAAAAACGCGGCGGCGGACAATTTATTCTTGTTTATGATGAGCTTCGAGAGTGTATTTCAGATAAAAATATAATTGATGAAGGTATAATCGAAGAAGAACTCGTAAGCTACATAAATAATTTTTTAGAAAAATTACCTAAAAAAGAAAGAATTATGTTTGTGAATAGATATTATTCAATGGAGCCGATAAAAAACATCGCTAAAAGAATGAATCTAAAAGAAAATCATGTAAGAAGTGATTTATCAAGAACAAGAGTGAAACTAAAAAAATATTTAACAGAGGTGTATTACAGTGAATGGAAATGATTTGATAAATGCCTTTGGAAAAATCGACGACAGATTTATTGAAGAGGCAGAATATTATAATCCCTCAAAAATTGTAGCGTCAAGAAAAAAACGCGGGGTTGTTTTGGTGGCGGCTTCTCTGTTAACAGTATTAACAATAATGCTCGCTGTGCTTTTGGTGGGAGAGCGAGAAAACGACAATCCATCCGTAAACACAGATGACCTGACACATTCAACCGAAAACAGAGTAAACATATCTGATTACCAAATAAAAACTGAAGACTACAAAATAGAAAATAACGTTCTTTTGTCATACACGGGCAACGAAAGTATAGTGCCAATACCAAATGAGGTAAAAGTCATATCTTCTACAGCCTTCGGTGTAAACGATAATATAAAAACAATAGTCCTTGGTGCAAACGTAGAAGACATTGAGCCGGAAGCATTTGTCAAACTAAGATATCTTAAAAAGTTTTTTGTTGATAAAAACAATGAATACTACCAAGTGGTAGATGGTTTTCTAATAAAAAATGACGGTACTCTTGTTTTGGCTGATTTAGGCGAATATGGAGAGGACAGAACTTCGGATGATATTTTGTACTATGTTAATAATTTTATAGAAAAAAACAAAAAACATCTAGATTTGTTTAAAAAAATTGAAATCGGAAGTGCCGTATTGCATATTTGTTGCGAAAAAGATAAAGAAAGCGACAGTATAAGGATATACGCAACAGCTTTGGAGGTATTTGGTGAGATAGTTAGTTTTGATGAAAAACAATACGCAATAAGCGGAAATCAAAAATTTCAATGCTTCGAAACAGAGAAATATTTTGTATTAAAATCAAATAAAAACGCTTCCCCTAAAACTGATGTATATATTTTTTATAATGGAGGACATATTCTGTATTCGGGTTATGACGGAGAATACGATTACTGGGGAAACAAGGTAGGAACACATACAGCATCTGAAATAACATTTTACAAGGAAGATAATGAGCTTTACTACCACAGAATACCCGAAAAATTCTATAAAAATGTTGATCAGGTAGTGGGAATAATTATGGAGAAATGCGTAGCGAGAGATGAATTCTATAAAGAAGTCGGAAAGGTTGATGTGATCGAGGGTAAGCTAATATTCACACCACTCAAAACTTATACTATTGAACAGCTTATAGATATAGAAAAAGAGTATATACTATGGACCGAAACAGTTAAAGGACATATTCCGGACGGCTTGACTTTAGATGAATATCTTATTTGGAATAGTCAGAGATACGAAAGAGCAAAATAATTTGAGCAAGTCATACATAATAAATTAGAGTAAAATATGACCACCGGCATAGCCGGTGGTCATATTTTATGATTATTTATAATATTATGCTTTCAATAGTAAGTAAGATAAATAAAAACGCAAAATTAAATGCTGAAAATTTGATTATATACGATTTTATTTTTTCAGGGTTATGTTTTGAATATTCCCTGAATGTAATCAAGCTAGCTAACGATGCTATCAACGTTCCCGTTCCGCCTATGTTTACGCCGACCAGAAGTTCTCTGTAATTACCTGTAAACTGCGACAGCAAAATGGCTGACGGCACGTTACTTATAAACTGACATGAGAGTGAACTGAAAAGCAGTGTATTCTTTTCAAGCAAAAATGAGAACACATTTCTTACAGCATCTATTCTTGCCATATTGCCTGAAAATATAAAGAAAAAAACAAACGTAAAAAGCAAAGGATAATCCACCATCTTCAATGCTTTTCTGTCCATAAAAAACAATACCGCAGGTATTACAAGCAATCCCAAAACGTAAGGTATTCCCCTAAACACTATCGCTATTGCAAGTGCAAACAATATAGAATAGATCAATACCTTTTTCTTATCAAGTTTAAAAGGCTCGTCGTCTATTTCTAACTGTTCGTTCTTAATAAACAAACAGCATATTGTGATCAGCACAATCGATACCACAAAAGGCGGCGCCATTATCGCCATAAACTCAAGATTCGGGATATTAAACTTAGTATAAAGATATAAGTTTTGCGGATTTCCGAAAGGCGTTAACATTCCTCCCAAATTTGCCGCTATATTTTGCATTATAAACGTGAAAGCCATATACTTTGTCTTCCCCGTCGTTGACAAAACAAAATACCCTAGTGGCAAAAACGTCAAAAGCGCCATGTCGTTCGCTATAAGCATTGAACCTATAAACGTAATATAAACCAGAGCTATTATGCTCATTCTTGCCGTCTTAAAGCATCTTACAACACTTTTTGCAAGTATATAGAAAAAGTTTATATTCTTAAATGCGCAAACAACAGCTAAAACACAAAACAAACAGGTTAAAGTCTTAAAATCAAAATAACCTATATATTCAGTGTCTATCGGCACAATAAATGATGTTGACAAAGCCGCAATAAAAGCTATCACCATCACGATATTCTTTTTTACAAAACAACCTACGTTTCCGATAAATCTATCCACAAAATAATTATGATGATTTATCTTATGCGTTCTGACGTGCGCCATTCTATCTGTTTCTTACCTTTCAAAAATCTTTATTCAATGATTTTCTTAAACTCTTCTATCATATTGTATGAAGCTTCGGGAATATTTGCGAAAGGAAAAGCAATTCCCATATTTTCATACTTTGTCGTGCATATCTTGCGGAAAGGCAAAAGTTCAATTTTATCAACGCAACCGTAAGTCTTTCCTATCTGTCTTAATTTTTCAAAATTTTCTTTGTAATCGTTTACAGTGGGGATTACCACCTGACGTAAAGTAGTCTTTATCTGATTATCATTCAAATATTCCAAAAAATTCATAACAGAATCCATCTTGCAACCAACATATCTTTCGTAATGCTCGTTTTCTGTATATTTTATATCAAGCAATACTCTGTCGGTGTGTTTCAACGCCTCTTTAACTTTTTCGTTAAGTATACTTCCGGACGTATCAAGACATGTGTTTATACCTTCAGCATGACAAAGCTTAAACGTTTCACATATAAAATCGGGCTGAAGCAACGGCTCCCCGCCCGATAATGTTATTCCGCCTTTATCGCCAAAATATTCTTTGTATTTTACTGCTCTGCTTAATACTTCACTAGGCGTAATCTCTTTTCCTGCCTGCATCTCCCACGTATCAGGATTATGACAGCATGAACATCTTAAGTTACACCCTTGCATAAACACAACAAAACGTACTCCCGGACCGTCAAGCGTTCCGAGAGTCTGAATTGAGTGTATTTTTCCTTTTATCATAAGCTTTCGTGGAAAGTACGGCTGATTACTTCCCTTTGCTGTTCGCGAGAAAGTTTATTAAAGTTAACGGCATATCCCGAAACTCTTATAGTAAGGTTAGGATAGCTTTCGGGATCCTCATAAGCCTTCATAAGCGTCTCTCTGTTAAGTACGTTTATGTTAATGTGATGCGCCATCTTTGCAAAATAACCATCAAGAATAGATACAAGGTTATCAATTCTTTCTTCTTCATTTCTGCCAAGCGCCTCAGGTGTTATAGAGAACGTATTGGAAATACCGTCACGGCAATCGTCATACGACAATTTAGCAACAGAGTTAAGTGATGCCAAAGCGCCGTTTTCTTCTCTGTTGTGCATGGGGTTAGCTCCGGGAGCGAAAGGCATTCCCTTTCCTCTTCCGTCAGGAGTAGCGCCCGTGTTCTTTCCGTACATAACGTTAGATGTGATCGTCAATACAGAAAGTGTGTGGATAGCATCTCTGTAAGTTGCTGTCTTACGCAATTCGGTTATAAACTTATGAGTCATATCCTTTGCAATAAGGTCAACTCTGTCATCGTCGTTTCCGTATTTGGGGAATTCGCCGACAGTCTCAAAATCAACTATAAAGCCTTCTTCGTTTGCTATGGGTTTTACGTTTGCAAATTTAATAGCGCTCAATGAGTCTGCCACAACCGACAATCCCGCAATACCAAACGCCATAAATCTGCCAACATCTGTGTCGTGTAACGCCATCTGTATTTTTTCGTAAGCATATTTATCGTGCATATAGTGAATTACGTTCATTGTCTTTACGTAAAGCTCTGCCAACCACTTAACGTATATGTCAAATCTTTCCATAACAGCTTCATAGTCAAGCTTGTCTGTTGACATAACGTCCATTTGAGGTCCGATATGTATATTGCTTTCTGCATCATAACCACCGTTAAGAGCAATAAGCAAAAGTTTTGCCAAGTTACATCTTGCGCCGAAGAACTGCATCTGCTTACCTATCTTCATAGCAGAAACGCAACAAGCGATAGCATAGTCATCACCGTAGCTCTGACGCATCAAATCGTCGTTTTCGTACTGAATTGAGTCTGTATCAGCAGAAACCTTAGCACAGAACTTCTTAAAGTTTATAGGAAGCTTTGTTGACCAAAGTACAGTCAAGTTAGGTTCGGGTGATGAGCCCAATGTGTAAAGAGTATTGAGAATACGGAAACAGCTCTTTGTTACGAGCGTTCTGCCGTCTTCGCCCACACCGCCGACAGCTTCGGTTATCCACATGGGATCTCCGCCAAACAATTCGTTATATTCGGGTGTTCTTAAATGTCTTGCCATACGGAGCTTCATTACGAAATCGTCAAATATTTCCTGAGCTCCCTGTTCGTCAAGAATTCCTGCTTCAATATCTCTTTCAAAGTAAATATCAAAGAATGTGCTGACACGTCCAAGCGACATAGCAGCGCCGTTCTGTTCTTTTATGGCTGCAAGATATGCAAAATATGTCCACTGAACCGCTTCTCTTGCGTTTGATGCAGGTTGGCTGATATCATAACCGTACGATTCAGCTATATTTTTCAAGAAACCAAGGAATGTTATCTGCTGGAAAAGCTCTTCAGACATTCTTATTGTAACAGTATTCAAGTCTTTATTTGCTAATTCCTTTTTATCCTTGATTTTCTCTTCAATCAAACGGTCAACACCGTACAAAGCTACTCTTCTGTAGTCACCGATAATTCTTCCTCTGCCGTATGCATCGGGAAGACCTGTAATTACGTGGCATTTTCTTGCCATTCTCATCTCGTCTGTGTATGCTCTGAATACACCGTCGTTATGAGTCGTTCTGAACTTAAATTCCTCTTCAACCTTTTCACTGAGCTTGTATCCGTATGCCTTACAAGCCTGCTTTACCATTCTCATTCCACCGAAGGGGTTTACTCCTCTTTTCAAAGGACGGTTTGTCTGCAAACCAACGATTATTTCGTTATCCTTGTCAAGATATCCGGGGCCGAATCCGGTAAGTATTGAGCCTGTTGAAGTATCAATATCAAGTACACCGCCAAACTGTCTTTCAAGTGCAAAAAGTGAGTTCAACTTCTTCATCAAAGAATTTGTTCTCTCTGTTGCGCCTGACAAAAAGTCGGCTGAACCTGTATACTCCTTGTAGTTGTTTTGAATAAAGTCACGAACATTTATTTCTTCTTTCCACAATGTTCCCTTAAAACCATTCCAATTTTTGTGTTCCATTTTTTTCCTCCAAATTCCCTAAAAAAAGGCAAATCAGCTTTCAATCAAACTGATTTGCCCAGACGGTCGGCATAAACACTTTCACATTCCACCGCAGTCGTTCTGCGTAATCCGTCAGTTATGTAAAAGCTCATATATATTATACATATTATACTTTATTTTGTCAATCATTATTTCAAAATAAATCCCAATTTTTTTAATATTATTTTATCTTTTTCGACATTTGCATTTTTGCAGTATATTTTTTCTGTATTACCGTCCAAAATATAGTCTTCATCGCCTACGTTAACTATGGCAATAACCGCTTTATTCCTATTGAATCTGTCTATTTTTACAACACCGTCTTTTAGCACTTCAACTCTTACGTCTCCATCCCTCAATACAGCGTTCTCTTCCTTGATTTCTGACATTTGTCTGTAAAAATCCAGTATATTATTGTTCTGTATCTTATCCCAATCAAAAAAGCTTCTGCAGAACGGATCCTCAAACCCCTCTGTCCCTATTTCATCACCATAATATATGCTTGTCATTCCCGGCAGGACATATTGTAAGAAAACAGCGCAAAACAGCTTATCAACGGCGTTTTCTCTTTGTATATCATCCATTCTGTAAACAGCGCGGAGTGATTTTTCTGTAGGTGTAATTTCTCCAAACACCGATAAAATTCTTGCCGTATCGTGCGTTGAGAGTAAATTCATTAAACAGTTAACAACATCATTTGGATAGTTTTCCGCTATGGTCATTACCGTATTCCTAAAACCTTCGCCTCTATCAATTCCGTTAACCAGATCAATTATGGCAGAACGAAAAGGATAATTCATAACAGAATCAAGTTCTCCGTCAGTAAAATATCTTCTCCTCTGACCATAACTTGATTTATTTGACGCATCCTCCCATACTTCGCCTATAAGATATGAGTCTTTTTTTATCTCTTTCATTCTGTTTCTCATCTCAAGAATAAAAGAATCGGGAAGCTCGTCTGCCACGTCAAGCCTAAACCCGTCGGCGCCGAGCTTTAACCATTTTCCTATAACGGAGTCTTCGTCTCTTATAATATAATCTCTATAAGAATCATTGTTTTCATCTACACATGGCAACGTCTTTATTCCCCACCATGAAGAATACTCGTAAGGGTAATTTTTAAAATCATACCATTCTCTGTACGGTGAATTTTCATTTGACAAAGCGCCGTTACCGAATATTTTCTCGCTGTCAAAATATATACTGTTGCTTCCCGTATGCGAGAACACTCCGTCAAGAATGATCTTCATCCCCCTTGTATGCGCCTCGCGGCATAACAGAGCGAAATCTTCTTCACTTCCCAACAGTTCGTCTACGGTCTTATAATCAGCAGTATCATATCTGTGATTTGAATACGCCTTGAAAATAGGATTGAGATAAATAACTCCTACCTTTAAGCTCTTTAAGTAATCAAGCTTACTTATTATCCCTTTTATGTTTCCTCCGAAAAAGTCGTTGTTTTGTACAACACCTTTTTCATCGGGCAAATAATGCGGAATGTCTTTCATATCGTTATGCACCCAAAAAGGCTGTATCTTACCCTTTATATCAACTTCTCCCAGTTTACAAAACCTGTCGGGAAATATTTGATACATTATTCTCCCCTTATATTCTTCGGGGACTTTGTAATCCTTTGGTATGCACGACAACTGCCAAAGTTCGCCATCTTCCATATTGGTCATATCGTAACCGTATTTATAAAGAGAAAACTCCTCGTTTTCGGTTTTTATTATAAAATAATAAAAGTAAAGTCCTCTTTCTGCAAAGCTGAAAGTGCAAGAATATATATCATAACTATCATACTCGTCTGTCTTAAACATCGAAAAAAACGAGTACATTTCCCCATTTTCTCTGTTAAAAACCAACCTTGCATTTACGGTGCGAACACTTTTCGGAATATGCACGTTTATCGTACACCCTTCGTTTTCACGAAGGGTGCCGAACTTTGTCTTAAATTTTTTATCCTTACTGTCATATAAGATGCGCATTACTTCAAACTCCAGATCTTATCCGCATATTCGAGTACCGAACGGTCTGCGGAAAACACTCCTGCCTTTGCAATATTTGTCAGTGACATTTTCATAAATCCGTATTTATCTTTATATTTTTCGGATATACGTTTCTGGGCTCTTACATAATCGTCAAAATCTGCAAGTGTCATATACTGATCGGCAACACCGAATCTGTTTGTCAAAAGTGATGCTGCTACATCATCAGATCTTCTTCCCAAAACGCCTGACGTCAGCATATTTATTACCTGTCTTAATTCAGGATTTCTTGCAATAAAATCGTTAGGATTATAACCTCTTCTCCATAACTCATTCACTTCGTCAACATCCATACCGAACAAGAATATATTCTCTTCGCCTACTTGTTCAAATATCTCAACGTTTGCACCGTCAAGCGTTCCCAGAGTTACAGCGCCGTTTATCATAAGCTTCATATTACCAGTCCCCGACGCTTCTTTTCCTGCTATTGATATCTGTTCGGATATATCTGCCGAAGGAATGATCTTTTCAGCTAAAGATACTCTGTAATCCTCAAGAAATACAACTTTTATTCTGTTCCTTATAACTGGATCATTATTAACGAGATCAGCTACGGCGTGGATCAAACTGATTATCTGTTTTGCCAAATCATATCCCGCCGATGCCTTTGCTCCGAATATAAACGTTCTCGGCACAAAATCAATATCGGGATTATTTCTTATCTGATTGTACATATAAAGTATTTGAAGAACGTTGAGAAGCTGTCTCTTATATTCGTGAAGTCTCTTTATCTGCACGTCAAATATAGAATCAGGATCAACGTTTATACCGTTCTTACGGGCGATATAATTTGCAAGATTAAGCTTATTTTCTCTCTTGATTTCAAAAAGTCTGTCTAAAACTTCTTTATCATTTCTGTACTGAAGAAGCTTTTCAAGACCGTTGCAATCCTTCTTAAATCCGTCTCCGATAAGAGTCGTCAGATACTCTGTTAATTTTGGGTTTGCCTGACAAAGCCAACGTCTGTACGCAATTCCGTTCGTTACGTTTATAAACCTGTCATTATCAAGATTATAATAATCGTTAAAAATACTGTTCTTCAATATCTCGGTATGAAGCTTTGATACACCGTTTACCTTATGGCAGCACGCAAGACACAGATTCGCCATACGTACCTCTCCGTCTGCTATGGGAGCCATATAGTTGATCTTGGCAATATCTCCCGGATATATATTATTAAGCTTTTCAACCAATCTTCTGTTTATTTCAACAACTATTGAATATACTCTGGGAAGCTGTTCTTTAAACAACCATTCACTCCATTTTTCCAAAGCCTCACTCATTACGGTGTGATTTGTATAAGAAAGGGTTTTGCAGGTTATCTCCCACGCTTCATCCCAACCGTAAGAATGTTCATCCATCAAAAGTCTCATAAGCTCGGGAACACACAATGCAGGGTGAGTATCGTTTATATGAATTGAAACCTTATCTGCAAAATTGTCAAGCGTTGCATATTTTTTAAGATGTTTTGCTATTATACTCTGCAACGATGCGGATACGAGCAAATACTGCTGCTTTAATCTTAGTCTTTTTCCTTCTATATGGTTATCTGCCGGATAAAGAACCTTGGATATAACCTCTGCCATAGTGTTCTGCTCAAGAGATCTCACGTACTCGCCTCTTGAAAATGCGTGCATATCAAGACTGGGCAAGTTTGCACTCCACAGTATAAGTTTGTTAACTCCCTCGCTATCGTACCCCGATATATACATATCGTAAGGAACGGCAATAACACTCTGATATCCCGTTTGTACAGCCTTGAACTGACCGTTGTCCATCCATTCGTTTACTGTGCCGCCGAATTTAACCTCGTAGCTTTCATCGGGACGCGCCTGAAGCCATACGTCTCCCCTTTCAAGCCAGTTATCCGGAAACTCCATCTGCCAACCGTCTATTATCTTCTGTTTGAATATTCCAAATTCATATCTTATTGAAAATCCTGTCACGGGCAAATCAAGTCCGGTCGCTGAATCCATATAACACGAGGCTAATCTGCCAAGTCCTCCGTTGCCAAGCCCTGCGTCAGGATCAAGTTCGTAAAGTGCCTCAAGATCAAATCCCTCTTGTTTTAACACTTCTCTGAGATCTTCTTCGAGTCCTATGTTATATAAATTATTTCTGAGCGACGTTCCTACAAGAAACTCCATCGACATATAATAAACTTGCTTTTTCTCTTTACCTGAAAAGTCCTTTTTAAAATTCTTTCTCTTCTTGGCAAGTATCTCTCTTAAAACGGTGCATACCGTTTTGTATAATTGTTTTTCGGTTGATTCATTGATGTTACAACTGAAAAGTCTTGTTGACGTATCATTCAACATATTAAGCAAGTCGTTATGTTTCTTTTGCATTGGTCATGTTCTCCTTAAGCTATCTTAACTGTTTTTTGCTCTTTATTTTACTATATCATTGATATGCTGTTTTTGTAAGCATTGTGTATATATCCATATATTCTTTTGCGGGCTTGTCCCACGACGAGTCGTAATTCATAGCATTCTTAACGATATTATCCCATGCTTTTTTATCGCCTCCATAAACTGAAAGCGCACGTCTCAACGCGTCAAGCAGATCTTCTCTGCTGAACGTCTGGAAGTTAAATCCCGTTCCGGATGATGCCCCGTCAAACGGAATAACCGTGTCCTTTAGTCCTCCTGTCGCGTTAACAACGGGTACAGCCCCGTATCTCATAGCTATAAGCTGTGATAATCCACACGGCTCACTCTTTGAAGGCATAAGATATATATCGCTTGATGCGTATATTTGGGATGCTAATTTAGAATCAAAACACAAGTTTAGTGAAAATTTTCCCTTATTAGCATTAGCAATACTCTTCAAAATATTCTCAAAAGATGAATCTCCCGTACCTAATATTACAATCTGCACGTCCCACTTCATCAGTTCTCTTGCTATATCGCATATAAGCTCAAATCCCTTATGAGATACTATTCTAGATACCATACCGATGAGAGCGACGTCTTCTCTTACTTCAAGTCCCAGCATCTTCTGAAGTTCTGCTTTATTCTTTTTCTTTCCGTCTTTATAGTCACTCACTCCGTAATTAAAAAGTAAAGCTTGGTCTGTCTTAGGATCATTGAGTTCAAGATTTATACCGTTGACGACCCCATAAAGTTTAAATGAATGTTCCTCAATTATAGGTGAGAGTCCATGCGCATAGTACGGATATCTGATTTCTTCGGCATACGTCTTTGAAACGGTGGTCAAAGCATCAACACCCAAAATCGCGCTCTTCATAAAGTTTATATTATCTTTGTAAGTAAGTTTGCTTCTGTAACTTTCGTCAAGTCCCAAAGTGTCCCCGAGAAAATATGGATCACACCACCCCTGATACTCTATGTTATGAATAGTAAAAACAGTCTTAACGTTTCCAAGCTCTTTATTATAAAAAGCATGAAGCAGTGTCGGTATAAGCGCTGTCTGCCAGTCATTACAATGTATAATATCAGGCTTTATATCAAGTCTTATGATCGCTTCAAGAACAGCCTTTGAAAAATACGCAAATCTTTCTCCGTCATCTCCCTGACCATACGCAGAACAACGGTTAAAATAGTATTCATTATCTATAAAGTATACCTTTAATTTTCTGCTCTTGCTCTTGTATCTGAATATACCTACATGCTGTTTTCTCCAAGCCAGATCCATTAAAAAGCTTGTCAAATACTCTGTCTCAAATGCAGGATCATTTTTTATTTTAGGGTAATATGGCAAAATCAAAATAACCTCATTACCTTTTATTTTTGACAAAGCGGCGGGGAGAGCTTCCGCTACGTCTCCCAGCCCCCCTGTTTTTATAAACGGTGCTGCTTCACTTGCAGCGAAGACTATTTTCATACTGTCTCTCCTTTTTTCACTATCACGGGATGTTCGGGCGTTCCCTTCAATTCCGCATTTTCAGTTACCGTTACGTTCTTATCCAATATTACACATTCAAGTTTTGCATTTTTGCCTATTCTTGCGCCTTGCATGATAATGCTACCCTTTACACATGCGCCCTCTGATATTTTTACGTCTCTAAACAGTACGCTGTCCGTTACTTCTCCGTACAATTTACATCCGTCAGCCATAATACTGTTACCGATCTTCGAACCCTCTCCGTAATAGGTCGGCATCTCGTCTCTTACCTTTGTGTAAATCGGATTTTTACCAAACAATCCGTTTCTCGTCTTTTCCTGAAGAAGTGCCATGCTGTTTGCATAATAATTCTTTATATTTTCATTTCTGAGTACCGTACCCTTAAATTCGTATACGTTTAACTTAAGTTTTCCTGCGTTAAAATACCTTTGCAGGTAATCTTTCTCAAAATGCACGTATCCCTTTGAATGAGACTCGTTTATAGCTTCAACGAGTAACTCTCTCTTCATAATAAATACGCCCATTCCGACAAACGCCATCTCATCCGAAGGCGAATCGATAAGTATAGACTCAACTTTATTCTTTTTGTTTGCATACAATATAAGCGGATGTTTTTTTGCCTTGTCGTCTATTTCTCTGTTTGATATAACCGTTACGTCAGATCCGGACTTGATATGGTTTTCTATAGCCGGTCTGAAATCAAGGTTAAACAGTACCGTAGTATCTGCAATAACAACGTAATCATACAACGGGTTATTTATAAACGCCTCTGCAGAATACAAAGCCTCAAGCTTACCCTTGTATACTCCCGTATGTCCGCTCGCAAAAGGCGGTAAGATCACAAGGCCCTCATTCTTCCTTCTTAGATCCCAATCGGCAGCAGAACCCAAATGGTCCATCAGCGAACGGTAATTGTATTTAGTTATAAGACCAACTTTATATATACCCGAATTTGACATATTGGACAGTATAAAATCTATTTGTCTGTATCTTCCTCCAAAAGGCAGAGATGCGACAGTTCTGTGGTTTGTAAGCTCACCCAACGTACTGTCATATATATTCGAAAAAATTATTCCCATAGCTTTCATGGTAATATACTACCTTTCTGTTTTAGATTATTTTTACGAGTTATTTGTCTTATATTTATCAAAATATCTCTTTCGGCTTAAGAATTTTATTCTGGGGTACTACCTTGTCTTTTCCGACTACTGCTATTCCCCACTTATTCTTTTCATAAAATTCGGGTAAATCTCCTATCCTAACGTTCGGATTAACGACCGAATCTTCACCTATAATCGCATACTTTATAACTGAATTTCTGCCTATATTGGCATTTGGCATAATAAAGCTGTTTGATATCTCTGCATTCTTTCCTACAACGCATCCTGTTGAAATAATCGAGTTGTACACGTTTCCGTATACGGTACTTCCTTCTGCTATATATGAATTAACTATTTTTGCCCCCTTGGCTATATACGTTGACGGATGAGAATAGTTTCTTGAATAAATCTTCTTGTCTTCATCAAATAAATTAAATTCCGGATCTTCGCCCAAAATGTCCATATTTGACTGCCATAAACTCTCTATCGTTCCAACGTCTTTCCAGTATCCTTCAAATGAATATGCAAATAATCTATACTGGTCATCAATAAGCTTCGGAATAATATTCTTTCCAAAATCGTTGCTTGACGTCGGATCTTCGTTGTCAGCAATAAGATATTTTCTCAACACATTCCACTTGAAAATATATATACCCATAGATGCTTTCGTACTCTTCGGGTTCTTGGGCTTCTCCTCAAATTCAACAACTCTGCCAGAACTATTTGTATTCATTATGCCAAATCTTGATGCTTCTTCAAGCGGTACGTCCAATACTGCTATCGTACAATCCGCTTTTTTCTTTACGTGTTCTTGAAGCATCTTCGCATAATCCATCTTATATATATGGTCACCTGAAAGTATAAGGACGTTCGTCGGATCGTATCTGTCTATAAAAGATATATTTTGGAATATAGCATTCGCAGTTCCTTTATACCATTCAGAGCTTTCACTCTTAGAATAAGGAGACAACACGTGTATTCCGCCGTTTGAACTGTTCAGCCCCCATGGCATACCGTTTCCGATATATTCATTTAACTGAAGCGGCTGATATTGCGTCAAAATTCCGACGGTATCTATTCCCGAGTGAATACAGTTAGATAAAGGAAAATCAATAAGTCTGTATTTACCGCCGTAGGGTACTGCCGGTTTTGCCGTATTTTCGGTCAGTACCATCAATCGACTTCCCTGACCTCCTGCCAAAATCATCGCAATACATTCTTTTTTTCGGAACAACATTATATTCCCTCCAAATCATTTTTTTCTTTTTTATAATAAACCGCCGTCATAGCGGGTATTGTAAACTTGCCTGAATATTCATATCCGTGCATTGATATTCTTTCGGTCTTGACCGTATTACATCTTACGGAATGTCCTCCGTATTTCGACCTATCCGTTGAAAATACACACTTATATTTACCTTGCTTGGATAAACCTAATCTGTAATTCTTTCTCGTTACGGGGCAGAAGTTGAATATACATACGATCTCGTCTCCTCTCTTGTCTATTCGTCTGAAGCCAACTACACTCTGACTTGCATCATCTGCCGATATCCACGAAAAACCGTTCCAATCGCCGTCATTTTCCCAGAACGGAGAATTATCAAGATAAAATCTGTTTAAGTCTTTAACAAATTTGTGAAACTTATCGTGTTTTTCGTAATCAAGCAAAAACCAATCAAGCTGTTTCTTAAAATCCCACTCGATAAATTGGGCGAACTCGTTTCCCATAAAAGTCAGCTTCTTACCGGGATGCGCCATCATATACGCATAAAACACTCTTAAGTTATCAAATTTTAAGTCATAATCACCCGGCATCTTACCTATCATCGAGCATTTACCATGCACTATCTCATCGTGCGACAAAGGTAATATAAAGTTCTCCGAAAATGCGTAAGTCAAAGAAAAAGTAAGATTATTATGGCAGCCCTTTCTAAACAGAGGATCGGTTGACATATACGACAACATATCGTTCATCCATCCCATATTCCATTTGAAATTAAATCCTAATCCTCCGTCATAGGTGGGTTTACTCACCATCGGAAACGCAGTTGACTCTTCAGCTATCATCAGAACAGATGGATTTTCCCTAAAAGCACATTCGTTAAGTTCTTTTAAAAAGTCTATAGCATGAAGATTATAATTACCGCCAAACACGTTCGGTTTATAATTATCACGTCCGTAATCAAGATATAACATTGATGCCACAGCATCTACTCTTATACCGTCTATATGATACTCCCTTATCCAAAACAGCGCACTCGACTTCAAAAACGATCGCACCTCGTGCCTTGCATAGTCAAATATCCTCGTATTCCATTCGGGATGCTCGTTCATTTCATAATCGTTTACCTCGTAGCAACAAGTTCCGTCATATTCGTAAAGACCGTATTCGTCCTTTGGAAAATGCGCCGGAACCCAGTCAAGTATTACGCCTATTCCGTTTTGATGACATTCATCAATAAATTTCATAAACCCAACAGGTTCACCGTATCGGGAAGTAGGTGCATAATACCCCGTAACCTGATATCCCCACGACGGATCGTACGGATACTCGGTTATAGGCATAAGCTCTATATGCGTATATCCCATTTTCTTCACGTAAGGTATAAGCTGTTCTGCCATCTCGGTATATGAATAACAAGAACCGTCTTCTTTACGTTTCCATGAACCTAAATGTAGTTCATAAATATTTACCGGTCTCTCAATTATATTTTTCTTTTTCTGTTCGCTTTTATACTTATGATCTCCCCATTTATATCCCGTATAATCGTATATTACGCTCGAATTATCAGGAAGTGCTGCAAAAGCGAATGCATAAGGATCACTCTTATATTCAAAATATCCGTTTGGCTTTTGTATGTAGTATTTATACTTATCACCGATTTTTGCATACTCCGAAAATATTTCCCAAACACCGTGCACATTCTTTTGCATAAAAAGTTCTTCTGTGTTCCAGAAATTAAAATCGCCAACCAATCTTACACTTAAAGCGCATGGAGCCCACACTCTAAAAATAAAACCTTTTTTGTTATTTAATTCTGTATAGTGACAACCCATATACAAGTATGCATCATCACATTTACCTTCGTAAAAACTTTCAGGAACAATGCGTGTGTGTTTTTTCATATTTCCTCCATGAATTAAAAGAAACTCTTTTTGTCCTTTATATATATTATAGTTTATTTTTGCATTATTTTCAATAATTTTTCTTATCTTTTTAAAGTTTTATGACATTTTTGTTAAATTTATTTATCAATTCCATTCAAAAACATATTGATTATTTTTTGCTTCTATATTAAAATAGAATTTGAGGTGTTAAAAATGGATAGAAAAAGCGGAGTTTTGATGCATATTTCGTCGCTCTACAACAACTTCTCTTGCGGCAGTTTCGGCAAGAGCGCGTATGAATTTATTGATTTTTTGAAAGATTGCGGATTTACATATTGGCAAACGCTTCCCTTTTGTATAACAGATGAACACAATTCCCCCTATATGTCATTTTCGTCTATCGGTGGTAATATTAATTTTATAGATATTGAAGAACTTTTTTCTGAAGGGCTTATAACCTCTGACGAGCTTATCCTATGCAAACAACACACCCCTTATTCGTGTGAATTTGACAGGTTGGAAAAAGAAAGATTTCCTCTACTGAAAAAAGCTTCTATGAGACTTTCGGACAGATCTAAAGTTCTCGAATTTATAAAAAACAACAAAAATATTGCCGATTGTTGTATATTTATGGCTCTTAAGGATGCAAACGAAGGTCTGCCTTGGAACGAATGGACAACGGATAAATATGATGATGACACACTCTTTGCATGGCAATTCATTCAATATACGTTCCATGAACAATGGGATAAAATCCATAATTACGCCAAAAAACGTGGCATAAAAATAATAGGAGACCTACCGTTTTACGTTGCATACGACAGTTGTGACGTAAAAAACAACAAAGAACAGTTTCTTCTTGACGAAAACGATAAGCCAAGCAGTGTTGCCGGTGTTCCTCCCGACTATTTTTCCGAAGACGGTCAACTTTGGGGTAACCCCATCTATAACTGGAGTCAAATGAAAAAAGACGGATATAAGTGGTGGAAAGACAGGTTGTCTTATATGCTAACCCTTTTTGACGGAATCAGAATTGACCACTTCAGAGCCTTGTCTGCATACTGGTCCGTTCCCGCAGGTGCAAAAACTGCAAAAGAGGGTAAATGGATCGACGGCCCTGCAGAAGAAATGATCGACGTAATCAAAGAAGTCGCAAAAGACCGACTTATTATTGCGGAAAACCTTGGTTTGATCGACTCAAAAGTTGACGAACTCCTAAAATACAGTTCTTTCCCCGGTATGTCCGTTTTCCAATTCGGATTTGACGGAAATCCCTCTAATCCTCACTTGCCTCACAATTACCATAACAACCTTGTTGTATACACGGGAACTCACGATAACAATACCCTACTTGGTTTTGTGTGGGAACTTGATAATTATACACGAAATGCCGTATTGGATTATGTCGGATACTGTAACTCGGATTGGAATAAATGTTATGATTCGATAATAAAAAATATGTACTGCAGTTCGGCGGGAATATTGATCATACCCATCCAAGATTTGTTGGGATATGGCTCGGACACAAGATTAAATACTCCCGGTAAAGCTGACGGCAACTGGTCTTTCAGAATAACCAAAGAACAGTTAAATGAAATCAATAAAGATAAATTCAAACACTTAAATCATATATATTCACGTTAAAACAAAAAAAGTCCCGTATCGTTCGTGATACGGGGCTTTTTTATTTATTTGTTTACTTTTCTTCGGTCTGCATACTGTCTTCTTTTAATGTCAAATGCGACTTTATACTTTCTTTTATTTCTTTACTGTATTCGTCGTTTATAATATAACATTTGCCGTTTTGGGTAAAATACAATTTGTCCGATACTTCGTATATAAGTATTTCTTCCAACGCCTTGCGTTCGGCGACGTTTTTATAAAATACAACTTTATACTTCCATTCGTTGAGCTCTGTTTTTTTCGTCTTTTTAGCAGTATTTATACCGTCTCGTAACGATAATGAAATTCCGAAATTGTAATTTTTTCCAACCTCTTTTTCAAGGATATCTACCTCAGGCTCGTCTGATAAATAAACCTCTGCCATAGTATACTCCTGCCATACGAAATGGTTGGTAAACTTCTCTTTCATATTACCCGTTACACCCGACGTGGGGATTAAAAACAAGTATGGAGTTGTCATTATCGCAATTATAAGCGACAACACCCTTTTCTTTGATATTTCTTTAACTTTTCTGAACGAAATAAAACGGTTAAAAACATAAATCAACACGCCTGATATAATGACTGCCACACACGTATATAATAAAGCGTAAATATTATCATACGGGTTTTCTGATACGGGTGCTAAGATATACTCATACCACCATTCGTTGTCTCCGAATGCGTACGTTAAAAACAAAAACAAACTTCCTATTAAATCAGCAAGAAAGCCAAACAAAAACACCTTTAATATGTTATTCTTGTAAAAATCTTTCTTATCGTCTATCTTTATTAAATACATTCCCAACAACAAAACAAGGCTGTCTACTATAAAATTACCCGGAATAACAATCAACCACGTTATCGGATATAACATCAAAAACCATATCGGAAAAAGCACGTTATAAAACTTAACTTCTTTTGATCCGTTTATTTTTCTTTTCACGTTTTCTCTCCTTTTTTTACATCTATCTGTGTTGAATTTTTAATATTTATATGATATACTTTATAAACAATAAAAACGCGAGGTGCATTTTTTATGAAAAAATTATTTGCTTTGATTTTGATTATAACCATTTGCCTTGTTTCGTGTTCAAAAAACACCGAAAATCAAAATAACTATCTTACAAACGTCGATTGCAAAACATTAGCAGATATAGTACTGAACAACACACAAGATATCTCATTTACACAAGCCGAAGAAGCTTACGTTGAACTTAATATTTCCGTTGACACATCTTTATGTGACGACTATACCGTATATATCAGCCAAACGGGTTCTGCCGATTTGTTTGGAATTTTTAAAGCAAATTCGCTCGAAAACGCTGACAAAGTTCTTGAAATGGCAGAAGAATATTTGGAAAATCTCGAAAAGAACTTTATGAGCGAATATCAACCCGACGAGCTTCCCAAAGTTAAAAATGCCGTTGCAAAACAGTTTGGCACCTACGTTATATTTACCGTTCTTGAAGAAGATCAAAAGAATTTATCCTTACAAGAAATCGAAACAACGCTTAAAGGCTAATTACCTTTTATTTACCTCATTATTGTAACAAATTTTATTAATAATGTCAATGAAATAAAGACTCCCTTTTTCCAAAGAGAGTCTTTTGTTTTTTCTAATTCAAAATCACAACGCCGATATTTAAATAAAGGGCAAATATTAACCATATTATATACGGTATTAACAAATATGCAAATATTGGTTTTATGCGGTAGAAATACTTAAACGTAACAAAATTAAGAAGCAATATTACAACGATATCTATTGCTGCAGGCAATAACTGTCCGTTTCCAAAATACAGAGGATACCATAGAAGATTAAATAAAAATCCTAACGCTGACCACACCAGTCCGTCTCTCTTATCTGATGCTTCATATTCTCCTTTATAAGAATATACTGCTCCAAAAACTCCGCCTATAAGCACGTATAGAACAGACCATACTATTGCAAATGTTTGCGGTGGCGGTGACAACGGCGGATTATTAAGTTGACCGTAAAGCGACGTATCTCCAGTTATAAGCGCAGAATAAAACCCTAACAATAAAAAACACAACGCGAAAAGTGTTATATATTTTATATCCGAGCTTCCCTTTTCATTTCTGTTATTCATATTATTCAAAATAAAATCACCCCATAAAACTATATGAGGTGATCTTTATTTTTATTCTGAATATTTATCAGGTATTATCCGGTGGAGGTGTTCCTCCGGGAGACGTCGTTCCGGTCGGATTCGTTCCGCTTGCGGTCGATTCCTTACCTCCTGTCGTTTCGTCAGTTGGTTTCGGCGGCTCAGTTGTTACAATCTCCTGTGTCGTCGTTTCCGCTACGTAAGGATTCTTAAAATGTTCATAACAAGCGTGGTTGTAATGGACCTTGTTGCCCGATATACCCGAAAATTTTCCTCCCAAACCGTTGGCATAGAACGGCAAACGGTTATTGCTTGAAGGCTCAACTCCTGAAGCCAATGTACGCGTCGTATATTCCGCGTCGATTACTGTAATCTGTCTCGGGAAGTTTCTGTCAGTTATATTAAGAAGTCCTACCTTCTTTACGTCTTTCGGATTACATCCGTCGTTTGCTATTGCCTTCGTCTTTGTATCGTATTCAACGAGCACGTGTACGTCACAGAACTGCGTAGGAAGTGTTCCTGCCGCATAATATGCGGTAATTCCTCTGTATCCACGCGGATCACTTCTACAAGCTTCGGTCATAAATTTACCCGAATCCTTGCACACGGTTCTCATATATACGTTGTTTGCTTCTTCAAACGTCTTTACCTTTTCGCCTTTTTCCGCTGTTTCTGCAAATATTTTTTCATGGGCTATAGTCATAACCTCATCCCATATATTTGCTGCAGGGTTTCCGACAACTCTCGAAAGACTGTCAGGTTCTGCATATCCGTACCATACACCGCCCAACAAGTATGGAGTATATCCTATAAACCATCTGTCGTGGTCACTGTTCGTAGTACCCGTCTTTCCTGCAACGTTTACCTTACTCTTAAGCTTTATCGAAGCTGCCGTACCGTAATCAACAACGTTCTTAAGCATCTTCGTCATAATACTTGCATTCTGCTCACTCAAAACAATGTTTCTTTGGTACGTATCTCCCAAAACAACGTTGTCATCGTTATCAAGAACCTGCGTATATAGTCTGGGTTGTGTATATACGCCTTTGTTTGTAAACATAGTATATGCTGCAGTTATCTCAAGGTTTGTAACACCGTAGTTCATTTCACCAAGAGCCAATGCCGCCAAACCTTTATCAGATATCCATTCTCCGTTTGAAAGCTGCAAACTTTCAATCATACTGTGCATATTGAGTTTATTCTTTGCAAAGTCAAACGATGCTTCGCAAGTAAGGTCCTGAAGTACTCTTACCGCTATCGTATTCTTTGATACCTGAATTGCATAGTTTATGTTAGTTAAGCCGTCATATCTTGTGGGCAAGTTACCCGGCCAACCTGTGTTTCTTATTTCAAAGTTTACCGGAACGTCGTCGTATACTTTACCGTACGTTATAAGTCCTGCTTCAAGCGCGGGAGCGTAAACCGTTACGGGTTTTATTGACGAACCGGGTGAACGTGTGGTCTGTGTTGCATAGTTCAACACCAAATTTCCCTGCTTTTCACCTCTGCCGCCGGCAATTCCAAGTACGTCTCCCGTTGTGGGATGGATTATTACCATTGACGACTCAGGTTTTACTATTCCCGGTAGATTGTTATCCTGGAACACTGCGCTGTTTTCAACGTATACCTTATCAAGCGCCGCCTGAATATCGGGATCCATTACGGTATATATCTTCAAACCGCCCGAATAGATCATATTGTATGCAAGGTTTTCAGGATAACCTCTTTCTTCCATAAGACGTTCAATTACAGATCTGATTACAGCATCAGTATACCAAGTGTTATATTCTTCCGTATTCTCACTCGGCTCTCCGCTTTCAAGATCACCCTTATAATTTACAAGCTTAAGCTCGGTATTGATCGCTTCCTGATACTCGCTGTAAGTTATTTTTCCAAGTTCGTGCATCTTCCAAAGAACAGTGTCTCTTCGTTCTTTATTGTTTTCAGGATTCTGTATGGGATCCCATTTTGTCGGTGCCTGTGTTATTGACGCCAATGCTGCGCACTCGACCAGTGTCAGTTCGCTAACGTCCTTTCCGAAGTATACGTTGGCCGCCGCCTGAACACCGTAACAACCCTGTGACAGATATATGGTATTAAGATACAATTCCAAAATTTCTGTCTTATCCTTCGTCTTGTCAAGATATAATGCTCTCATTATTTCTTGAAGTTTACGCTGTATTCTTACGTCTTTATCACCTGTTAAGTTCTTTATAAGCTGTTGGGTTATCGTCGAACCGCCGTAATGGTCTCCGCCCGTAAAGAAGTAAAACGTAGCCCCCAAAGTTCTCTTCCAGTCAACACCGTCGTGCGTCCAGAATCTTTCGTCTTCAATCGATATGAATGCCTCATACAAGTACGAAGGCATATCGCTGTAGCTTACCCATATACGATTCTCCGAACCGTACAAACGTTCACCCTCGATCTCCACAGGTGTTCCGACACGGTTCTCTCTGTCCTCGTAATCCATATAGTATATCTTGGATGACAGCTTCTGTTCGGTCGATATCATATCAAAATCTTCTATTACAGGATCGATGTAGTTCTTAATGTATATAGCAAAAGCGCCGACAACGATAGTTCCCGTAATAAAAGCTATCAACAACAAAGAAAGCAGAACAACTGCAATAGTGGACAAAACCCTAGATAAAACACTTCTCTCTTTCGGGCCTTTTTCCTTTTTCTTTTCTTTTCTGTTTTTGTACTTTTCAACCTTTAATTGTGTCTTATCCTTCGGTAACTTCTTCTTTTCAGCTTCATTCTTACCGACAGATCCAACATTCTTTTTAGGTTCTTTATTATACTCCATCTTTATCCTCCGTTTTATTTAGGACAAATATTCTGTAATTACTATAACGCCTATATTTATATAATTATTGCTTATTATAACACAAAATTATAAATTTGTTGTTAATTTACTGAAATTTATGCAAAATTATTTTATTATTACGTTTTCCTTGCCTAAAAGCGATACAAAAAAGCCATAAACCTTTTCCGACAGTTCAACGCTTCTGCCGTTTGCGGCAATATATTTCTTATTTTGTGCATCGTAAAAAACAACTCTAGTTTTTCCCTCAAATATTTCAAGCAAATTCAAAGCCTGTTTGAACTCTCTGCAATCCATATTGGGAACTTTAAGATACAAAGTTTTTTCCTCTTGTCTCTTTTCGGGATCTTTTGAAGCTACTTTTTCCTCTTGATAATCACCAAACACCTCGTTTGTCTTCAAAACCTCAGCCTTTTGCATAATTATCTTAACTTCATTCTCGCCCCTTGCGGAAATTTCACCGTATATACCAACTATATTATCAGTTGTCAACATATATCCGTATTCCTCAAGAACAGATGAAAATACTATAAATTCAATTCTGTTATTCTTATCCTCAAGGGTAACAAAACACATCTTGTCGCCCTTTCGAGTAGTCTTATCAACTATCTTGGTTATTACTCCGCTTACCCATACTCTCTGCCTGTCCTTAAACTCTTTTGTGCCCTCGCTTACATCGTCGCCATCTGTTTTATCAAACGAATCAACTATCCTCTTGATCGACACGGACTTAAGTGATTTAGCATGATTTGAGTAATTATCAAGCAAGTTACCCGAAAAATAAAAACCTACGCATTCTTTTTCAAATATAAGCTTTTCTTTTGCGCTGTATTCGCCTATATCGGGATATTTATACGAGTTTTCTCTTTCGCTTCCGCTTTCGGCATCAACAGAAAAGAAATCAAGCTGTCCTACTGCATTTCTTCGGTTACTTTCGGATACACTGTCTATTATCTTTTCATAAACAGCCATAAGCTGAGAACGGTACACGTTCGTATAGTCAAAGCAGCCGCCCTTTATCAGAGACTCTATCTGTCTCTTGTTTAAATCTGCCTCTCGCATACGGTTTACAAATTCTTCAAACGAGGCAAACTTGCCCTGTTTACGCTCATTTATCACGTCTTCAACAAAAGTTCTGCCAACGTTTTTCATAGCAAGTAAAGCAAATCTTATATTGTTTCCTACCACCCTGAAATAACCGTAGCTCTCGTTTATATCAGGCGGTAACAACTCTATTCCCATTCTCTTACAGTCATCAGCATATAAAGCTATCTTATCTTCATCTCCGATTACCGAAGTCAACAGTGATGCCATATATTCCTTAGGATAATGACACTTCAAATACGCTGTTCTGTACGTTACAAGAGCGTAAGATGCCGCATGACTCTTATTAAACGCATACTTGCAAAATCCTACGAGCTCTTCAAAAAGCTCTAAAGCCGCATTGTAATCTATGCCCTTTTCCTTTGCCTTTAAAAGAAAAGTATCTTTTTCCTTCTCTATTTTGCCCGACTGTTTTTTGGACATAGCTTTTCTTATAATATCTGCCTGTCCAAACGAATAATCCGCTATCGTCCTGAATATCTGCATTACCTGCTCCTGATACACAACACAACCAAACGTTTCTTCAAGTATCGGCTTTATTAATTCAATCTTATAATCAATTTGCTCTCTGTTTTTCTTGTTCTCTATATACTTTCCTATAGAGTTCATAGGTCCCGGTCTGTACAACGCTATAGACGCCATTATATCGGATAACGTTTCAGGTTTTAAGTGAACTAGCTTACTTCTCATTCCCTGACTTTCAATCTGAAACAGTCCTACCGTATCTCCGTCCGATATCATCTTATATGTCGGCTTATCATCTATCGGTATACATTCTATATCAAAATCAGGGTTCGTCTTTTTTATCTGCTTGACAGTATTTTCTATTACCGTCAAAAAACGCAGTCCCAAAAAGTCAAATTTCAACAGTCCCAGATCAGCAACCGTATTCATATCAAACTGGGTAACAAGTGCCCCCTTAGTTACCGCCATCGGAACGTATTCGTACACAGGATCATCCGTTATAACAACACCTGCCGCGTGGGTTGATGCGTGTCTTGGCATTCCTTCTAACGCTCTTGCAGTATCTATAAGTTTCCGTGCTTCCGGCTCGTTGTCATACATTTCTCTCAACTTTTCAGTTTTGAGCGCCATATCCAAAGTTACTTTATTTATATTTTCTGTCGTTCCGTCCTCGTTTTTAACAACTATCCTCTGCGGTACTGCTTCTGCTACTCTGGAAACGCTGTTATATGACATTCCCATAGCTCGTCCTACGTCTCTGACACAAGCTCTCGCCGCCAACGTTCCGAATGTAATTATGTGTGATACGTGCTCTTTTCCGTACTTCGACGAAACGTAATCGTATACCATATCTCTTTTTTCATCACTGAAATCTATATCGAAATCCGGCATACTTACCCTTTCGGGATTTAAAAATCTTTCAAACAGCAAACTGTGTTTTATAGAATCTATTTCGGTTATTCCTATAAGATATGCAATCAAGCTTCCCGCGCCCGATCCTCTTCCGGGACCGGTGGGTATTTGATGGCTCTTCGCATAATTCACAAAATCCCATACGATTAGATAATATTCAGCATAACCCATTTCGGTTATAACGGATAATTCATACTCCATTCTTTCTCTGTACTCTTGCTCCGTATGGCTTTCCGTAAATATTATCTGTCCCTTTTTTATCTTATTTTCAAAACCTTTATACGCCAAGTTTTTCAAATACTGTTTAGGATCGCTTTTATCTTCAGGTATATATTTTGGAAGATAAGTCTTAGTAAATTCAAAATCAAAATTGCACATATCTGCAATTCTTTGAGTGTTTATTAAAGCATCTTCATAATCGGAAAACAGTACTTCCATTTCTTCGGTGCTCTTATAATAAAAGTCATCCGTCTCAAAACCTAACGGTCTGCCTTCGCTTACTGTCGTATTCATCTGCAAACACATCAAAACCGCTTGAGTATTTGCGTCTTTTTTCCTCAAATAATGTACATCGTTTGTAGCCGCAAAAGGTATCCCCGTTTCATCATGGATTTTCTTTAATCCTATTCTTACCTCTTTTTCTGCCTCGATCCCGTGATCTTGCAATTCAAGATAAAAATTACCTCTTCCAAACAAGCTATCCAGCTTCTTGGCATATTCTAAAGCTGAAACGTAGTCATTTTTCAGTATCATTCTGGGAATGGTACCCGCTATACAAGCCGATAAAGCTATAAGCCCCTCGCTGTGCTCTTCCAACAAATCGTTATCAATTCTCGGCTTCGAATAAAATCCCTCTTCAAAAGCCTTTGATACCATATATATAAGATTTTTATACCCCGTCTCGTTCTTTACAAGCAATATTAAGTGGTTATACTCGCTGTCCTTTAAATATTCCTTATCATAACGCGACCTCGATGCAACATATACCTCACAACCGATTATTGGCTTTATATCGTTCGCCTTACAAGCTCTATAGAAATCAACGACGCCGTACATAGCTCCGTGATCGGTTATTGCAACGGCATTATGTCCCATTTCCTTTGCCATCTTTGGTATGTCGGTTATACGACAGGCGCCGTCAAGTAAACTGTATTCCGAATGTAAATGCAAATGTACAAAGTTATTCATTTAGGCGCCTCCTTACTGTTCTAAAATCTTAATCTTCTTCCGATAACTCTATAAGTTTCTTTAGTCTATGATTTACCCCTGACTTTGATATTCTGTCAGAATGTAAAGATGCCAACTCCTCAAGATTTGCAAAAGGGTTGTCCACTCTCAGCTGCGCTGTCTCGGCAAGGCCTTTCGGAAGTTTTGACAATTTTCCTTTTTTTATAAGCAATTTTATGGCATCGATAGTCTCTCCCGATGCCGAAATCGTCTTTCCCAAATTACCAAGTTCAAAATTATTTCTTCTGTTTGCTATATTTGCGAAATCTCTCTTTATCTTTTCGTTTGCGACCTCAAAAGCCTCTTTTCCCGCTCCCATATAGTGCATTATATCTTCAATGTCGTCGCCCTTTTTTAAATACAACGAATAAACGTCTCCGCGTTTGGTTCTTTTCATTTCAAGGCAGTTTTCAGCTATAAATTCGTATAAAGCATCTGCCAATTCTTTCTTTCGTACCTTTATCTCAAAATGAAAAGATTTTTGCGGATCGGATACTGTCCCCACCGAACAGAATACACCTCTTAAAAAACTGTTTCTGCACGATGGGCATTTAAAGTTTTCACGCAAAATTTCGGTCATTTCACTTTCATTTTCATATCCGAACTTCTGCCAATCTATATCCTTCTCCCGCTTATTCTCGGGAAGAAACAACATTTCACCGTAAAAAAACGCTCTTCTGCAACATTTTTTCTTCATGCTGATTTCTTTGAGCGTCTTTTTCAGCTCACTTGAATACGACATTTATATCTCCTGTCTCTTGCTGTAAACTTAATCGATATACTTTATCTCTTCAACTATATCAACGTCAAATTTCTCTTTTATCTTTTGCTTAATTATGGATACAAGTTCTTTAATATCCTTTGACGTAGCCGCACCCTTGTTTATTACAAAACCTGCGTGTTTTTCGGACACTTGTGCGTCACCCACACTTAATCCCTTAAGTCCCGCTTCATCTATCATTTGGGCAGTATAGTGTCCCTCGCATCGCTTAAACGTGCTTCCCGCACTCGGATATTCAAGCGGCTGTTTTTCTTTTCTCGCCGCCATAAAGCCGTCCATTCTCTTCTTTATCTCTTGTGGATCGTCGGGCGTTAACTCAAATGCAGCCGATAAAATAACGTGATCGTTTGAGTCGTATACACTCGTTCTGTATCCAAATTTGTGACCTGCTTTATATAATTCGCATCTTTTATCAATATTTACGTCAAAGTAAGCGCTCTTCTGCAATACGTCTTTTATCTCTCCACCGTAAGCTCCCGCATTCATATATACAGCGCCGCCCACAGTCCCCGGTATACCGTATGCAAATTCAAGTCCCGATAAACCGTTCTTCTGCGCGTACAATGCTAAACTTGTAAGAGATGCTCCGCACTCTGCATAAAGAGTATTTCTCGTCTTTCTTACCTTCTTTAAATGTGTCGTTACGACAACAACTCCCCTATAGCCTTCATCGGCAAATAAAAGATTGCTTCCGTTACCTACAACACAGTACTTTATATTTTCTTCGTGTAAATAATCAACTAACGCGCACAGCGCACTCTCACTCTTCGGAAAAGCAACGTAATCCGCATATCCGCCTACCTTAAAAGTAGAATGTGCCGACAATTTTACGTTAACTTCATAATCAAGAGATGCGCATTCTTTCATAAACTGCTCTAAATTAGAACGTTTTGACATTAAAATAACCCCTTTAGTAAAAAAATTGTGTATACAACCATTGTATGTCTATTATTTTAGAAATTTACAAATAATTTAGTATTTCTTTGACGTCTCAAGTAATTCTTCTGCACCTGACAATAACACGTCAGTGATATCCTGACCGCCCATTATCCTTGCTATTTCATATACTCTCTGCTCTTTTTCCAAATTCCTTACAGACGTTTCAACTCTTCCCGACACTTCTTCCTTTGAAATATACAAGTGTTGATCCGCCAACGCCGCTATCTGAGCCGAATGGGTAATACATATAACCTGACAGCTTCCCGACGTCTGCTTTAATTTTATACCTATTTTTTGAGAAGTCTTTCCCGATACACCGGTATCTACCTCATCAAAAATTACTGTTCCCGTACTTTCTTTTTCTCTGAGTACACTCTTTATCGAAAGCATTATTCTTGAAAGCTCTCCGCCCGATGCTATCTTTGATAACATCTTTAAAGGTTCGCCAATATTTGCCGAAAGCATAAAGCAAACTTCATCTTTTCCCTTGGGATTATACTTTTCGCTCTCAGTTACCTCAACCTTAAATCTTACCTTTGGCATTTCAAGGAATGCAAGACATTCACATACGTTATTTTCAAGCTTTTCTGCATTTACTTTTCTGTTTGCAGTTATTTTCTCGGCTATTTCATCTGCCTTTTTCTTGTATTCTCCGTACTCTCTTCTATATTCCTGTACTCTGTCATCGCTTCTTATTATGTTGTCAAGTTCTTCTGCTCTTTTTTCTCTATATTCAAGTATCTCTTCTACAGAAGAACCGTATTTTCTCTTCAGCTTGTGTATAACGTCAAGTCTGGTCTGTACTTCGTTAAGCTCGATTAACGGATCAAGACTTATGTCTCCTGCCATTTCCTTTGCACTGACAGCTATCTCTTCCATTTCGTATGCAAAGTTCTGAAGCCTATCAGCATATTCTTTTAACTCCGGTATGGCATCCGATATAGAATTAAGAGCATCTGCAGATTTTCTTGCCAACGTCGATGCCGTAACTCCCTTATCGTTGGTGTACAGCGCCTTATAACAAAACCTTATCTGCTTTGAAATAAATTCACCGTTTCGCAGTACCTTTTCTCTTGCAAGTAACTCTTCTTCTTCGCCAACCTTTAACTTTGCTTCGTCAATATCTTTTATTTGATACTTTAATATCTCGGTGAGTCTCTCTTTTTCTCCCTCGCTTATCAAAGTCTCTTTTATCTTTGAATGCAATTCATTCATCTTGTCATAATACTTTCGGTATTCGTTAACTAAACTTCCGTTATCCGAATATGCATCCAAAAGGTTTATGTGTTGCTTATTATCGAGCAAAAATTTACTGTCGTGCTGACCGTGTATGTTTATCAGCAATCCTGCCGCTTCTTTTAATATTGATGCAGAAAAAGTTCTGCCGTTTATCTTTATCTGGGATTTCCCTTCAACGTTCATGGTGCGTTGCA
>JBGVPD010000021.1:0-34828 GCA_045126815.1 Eubacteriales bacterium | reverse complement strand
ATCGGTATGGGTGCGGCTATCTTTACCGGTGAGTCTGATATTGCTCAGATTATGGTAAAAGCAGGTCTTGGTATTGCCGGACTTCTGATTATCGTGTTCTCAACGGTAACCACCACATTTCTCGATGCCTATTCTGCCGGTGTATCAAGCGAATCGCTATCATCGAAGATTAGCGGAAAATGGGTTGCAGTCGCTGTAACTGTAATTGGTGCAGTAGGTGCAATTTTCCTGCCGCTTACCGATATTACCGACTTTCTGTACTTTATCGGCTCAGTGTTCGCACCTATGATCGCAATACAAATTGCGGATTTCTTCATTTTGAAGCAGAACAAGGAAACAAGTGCATTTAGCATTCAAAATCTGATTATTTGGCTTATCGGCTTTGTTATCTACAGATTGCTGATGCACGTTGATATAGTTGTCGGTAATACCTTGCCTGATATGCTCATCACCATCGTGATCTGCGTAGCCGTTAGCAAAATCAGAAGTAAAATCAAAAAATGAGTTGATAAAATGAAACGATGTGTAATTGTCGGCGGTGCTGACATAAACAATTATGAATATATCAAAAGCAGACTAAGTGAAGATGATTTCATCATATTCTGTGATAGCGGACTGAAGCACTTAGATTCATTGCAAGTAACGCCCGGACTTATCGTGGGAGATTTTGACTCCCACGATAACCCACAACTTGATGTGGAAACAATCGTGTTGCCTTGCGAGAAAGATGATACCGATACATTCTGTGCACATTCCCAAATTATTTATATCAATTTTATTTAACGTACATTTTCCTTTGGATTGATAAATACAAAAGTTGTTTTCGCAGTTCATTTTAAGCACCTCATATAAAGTAATAATATATTATAACATTATCTATGGCATTACGCAAGCGCGTATACGCAGTAACGTAAAATGACATACAATATCTTTGAGGTGAATTAAATGAGTGTCAAAGATGTTGTTGCTGAGAGATTTGAAAATTTGTGTAAAGAAAGAAATATTAAACTAAACGAATTAGCAAATATATCAGGGATTACTCCTTCTACTGCATATAGTATGATGGATAAAAGTCGGAGAGATGTATCTATAACTACAATCAAGAAATTCTGTGACGGTTTAGGAATAACATTAGGAGAATTTTTTTCTACACCCGAGTTTGATGATTTGGAACAAGAAATTAAGTAGTCAGCAATAATTTATGTAATACAAAATATATAAAGCAAGATATATTGCCGTTTTTGTAGGCAATCGTCTTGCTTTTTTTAATTTTCGGTGATATAATAACAAAGCAAAAAGTGTCAAAATTTTAATATATTTGGAGAAAATCTTAATTTAGGTTTATTTTGGTAGTATGAAAAACAAATTATCTAATTACATCAACAACGTCATATTCCCTTGTTTTATACTGTCTGTCTTTATCGGTGTCTTAACAGGAATACTAATATTCATTTTTAAAATTTGTTCATCAAAGATAATCCACTTATCTCAAGACATTTACGCATACGTCAGAGTTAATCCGCAGTATATACCCTTACTGTTATTAGGGGCGATCTTGCTTGGTTTTTTATCATCTTTTATATTAAAGAGAGCAAAAGACTGTCGCGGCGGAGGTATCCCTACAGCTATCGTTGCAATAAGAGGCATTGTACCGCTTAAGTGGGTGCAGGGCATATTTGCGCTTTTTGCATCTGCTATGATAACGTATCTTGGCGGTGTTCCGCTTGGTAACGAAGGTCCGAGCGTTCAAATGGGAACGGCTGTCGGAAAAGGAACCGTTGATTTAAGTTGCAAGAAAAAGAAGTATGCACTTGACCGTTACGGTATGACGGGGGGAGCTTGTGCGGGATTTGCCACGGCTTTGCGCGCTCCTTTGTCGGGAATTATGTTTGCGCTTGAAGAGGCGCACAGAAGTTTTTCGCCTACCATTTTTATTGTTGCCGCAGTATCGGTATTGTCGGCATCGTTTACGCAAGAATGTCTTTCAAGAATATTCGGCTTTGATATAGCATTTTTCCATTTTGAAATAAACGAAGTCTTACCGCTCAAAAACATTTGGGCGGCTGTAATAATCGGCGCATTTTGCGGTATAGTTGCCATTATTTTTACAAAATTTTACCGTCACTTTTGGAAGATACGTCACGAAAAACTAAAGAAAATTCCATTTTCAGCAGCTGTTATTTCTGTTTTTTGTGTAACGGCAATTCTCGGATTTATAAACGAAGATTTTATCGGTTCAGGACACTCTCTTATCGAAAAAATATTTGAAATGGAAACAGTGTGGTACGTACTGATAGCCGCTTTGTTAATACGTGCACTTATGATGATCTTTGCAAATAACGAGGGAATAACGGGCGGTCTTTTTGTTCCGACACTTGTTTTTGGCGCAATTATAGCAAATTTGATATCAAGCGTTATTATAAAATTTGGACTTGTTGACGTAAAGTTTTATCCGCTTTTGATAGCGATAGGTATGTCATCATACTTGGCGGCTTCATCAAGAACACCAATAACAGCAATAACCTTTGCAGCGGAGGCTTTATGCGGTGTAGGTAATATTTTGTCCGTTGGCGTTGGCGTACTTATGGCATACATAATTATCGAGCTTTCGGAAACACCGGCATACACCGATACTGTAATAGAAGCAAAGATCTACTCTGCACACAAGGGGATCAAGCCTACTATCGTTAATAAAAATATGGTGGTTCAAAAGGGTTCTTTTGCTGTTGGTAAAGAGATCAGAGATATTTTGTGGCCGAACAGATGTATCGTGTTCTTTGTGAAAAAGAACGATCCGACCATGTTTAATAATTTCACTATATTGCACGAGGGTGACGAACTTAACGTCAATTACAAAACCTATTATCCGGAAGAAACGGAAAAACGGTTACTTCAGCTTTTGGGTGACGGTACTGAGAATTAGTAAATCTTATTAAAAATCGGATATCGCAAAGCTTTATTAAACAAAATCTTGGTATATCTTTCAAAAGTTAACCCTTTTGTAAATAAAATATTGTAAATTTCCAAAATTGAGTTTGCAGAAAAACTCTATTGTTGATATAATGCAAGTATGGTATAATTAGTTTGATATAAGTAAATTAATAAAATAAAAAATATACTGAACTTGGAGGAAATTATGGGATTTTTAACAGGTAAAACAGCGATTATTACAGGCGCCGGATATGCTGTACTTTCAGACGGCAGATGCGGATCTATCGGTTACGGTATTGCGACCGCATACGCAAAAGAGGGCGCAAATTTAGTTATTACAGGAAGAAACGTAGCAAAACTTGAGAAAGCAAAAGAAGAGCTTGAAAAGTTATACGGCATTAAAGTATTGGCTATATCTGCGGACATAGCTCAGGGTTCTGACAATGAAGCAACTGCAAAAGAAGTTGCAGAAAAAGCATACGAAGCGTTCGGCAGAATAGACGTGCTTATAAACAATGCTCAGGCATCAGCCTCGGGTGTTGCTATACAAGACCATACGACAGAGCAGTTTGATTTGGCTATGTATTCGGGACTTTATGCAACTTTCCACTATATGAAGGCTTGTTATCCCTACTTGAAAGAGACGAAGGGAAGCATTATAAACTTTGCATCGGGCGCGGGACTTTTCGGTAACTACGGTCAGTGTTCGTATGCGGCTGCAAAAGAGGGTATAAGAGGATTGTCAAGAGTAGCGGCAACCGAATGGGCAAAAGACGGAATCAACACAAACGTTATCTGTCCTTTGGCTTGGACAGCGCAACTTGAGAATTTTGAAAAAGCTTACCCTGATGCATTTAAGGCTAACGTAAAAATGCCTCCTGCAGGTCACTTTGGAGATTCTGAATTGGAAATCGGCAGAGTATGCGTACAGTTGGCAGGTCCCGACTTCAAGTATCTCAACGGTGAGACACTTACACTTGAAGGCGGTATGGGACTTCGTCCTTAAACCGTATTTAAAAGTGCGCACTTTATTGACAATATAAGTAAAGAGGAGTATACTGAAAAAGACAGTATACTCCTTTTTTATTGGGATTATTTTATAATAAGACAAAATGTGAAAAAACAAGCTAAATAGGGATAATATATGAAAAAGAATATAAAATTTTTAGCGTTTTTAATAGCTATAACTGCATTATTGTGTTGTTCGTCTTGCGAAAAAGACGCAAACGAAATAGTAGGAAAATGGGAGACCAAAATACCTCATACTGTGTTAGCGCCGAGCTCGGACGAGGGTAACAAGGGTTATATGTCATTCGTGAATTTTGAAAACGTATATAAACGTCAAGTTTATGAATTTGACGAGAACGGCATATATAAAATGACTGTTTACGTTGACGAATACATAGAATTATATAAAGATGCCGTATACGAGGGGATAAAGCAGTATTATTTAAATGAAATACAGACGAACAACCTCGAATGTTCGGTGGAAGAGCTTTTTGAAAGAGACGGTATAACGAAAGAATCCATCACTCTTGACGAAAAGGCTATGGAACGACTTCAGAAAGAAAAATATTCCGAAGGAAATTATTTGATAAGCCAAGGAAGGCTTTATCGTTCGGCATCAAAAGAATATGACGTAGACAGATCGATCTATATGGAATATGAAGTGAGAAACGGCAATTTGGTATTTAAAAACCAAATCGGCGGGAATGTCGTCAGTTCGTCTACACTTTTCCCATTATTATTTAAAAAAATAGGTTGATTTTTGTTAAAATAGCCATTGAAAAATATAATATTATGTGATATAATCACTCTTCGAGTGGAAAAATATATATAGAAAAAGAGATGACTAAATAATGGAAATTTTATTATCTGTATCCATAGCATTAACGGCAGGTTTGCTTATGACGAGGCTTTTTAAGCCCTTTAAGCTTCCGTCAGTTACCGCATATTTGATTGCGGGGGTGTTGATAGGTCCCTATTGTTTGGGACAGCTTGGTATAGGCGGTCTTGGTTTCAGCACACACGAAGCAGTTGAGGCACTTGCGCTCGTATCGGAGGTTGCTCTTGGATTTATTGCATTTTCGATCGGAAACGAATTCAGAGTATCCGATCTGAAAAAGACGGGAAAACAGGCGCTTGTTATAGGTATAGTACAGGCGTTGGTAGCAACTTTGTTCGTTGACCTTGCTCTTTACGGCGTACATCTTCTTATGCCCGACAAGCTTTCAATTCCGCAAGTTATAACTTTGGGCGCTATTGCGACAGCGACAGCTCCTGCGGCAACGCTCATGGTTGTACGTCAGTATAAAGCTGACGGTCCTTTGACAAAATTATTGTTGCCTATCGTTGCGCTTGATGACGCTGTAGGTCTTATTGTGTTTGCCGTATCTTTCGGTATTGCAAAAACTTTGATAGTAGGCTCGGTTGATCTTGTATCTATAATTCTCAATCCTATTATAGAAATAATATGTTCGCTTATTCTCGGCGCAATAATGGGTTGGGTGTTGACACAGCTTGAAAAGTTGTTTAACTCAAATACAAACAGACTTAACCTTACTATAGGCATAGTATTTTTGACGGCGTCACTTTCTATGCTTGAGTTTGAAGTAGGTCCTGTACATATTCATTTTTCGTCACTTCTCGTATGCATGATGCTTGGAACTGTATTTTGCAATATATGTCCTTTGTCTCACGATCTTATGGCGGCATCGGATAAGTGGACGTCACCTTTATTTGCTTTGTTCTTCGTTGTATCGGGCGCAGAGCTTGAACTTAGCGTATTTACAGACTGGGCGATAGTAGTAATAGGTTTAGTGTACATATTATTCAGATGTTTGGGAAAATACACAGGAACGTTTGTGAGCTCGAAAGCGACGTCGTGCGATCCTATGATATGCAAATATTTGGGAGTAACGTTGTTCCCTCAGGCAGGGGTTGCGCTTGGAATGTGTGCTACTGCTATGCAGCTTGGCGCTGACGGAAATCTTATAAGAAATATTACCTTGTTTGCTGTATTGATATATGAATTGGTAGGACCGTTGCTTACGAGAAAATCACTCGAAGCGGCAGGCGAAATCAAGCCTATGCCTGACCACGTTAAGAACCGTCGTCAGACCAAACTTGAAGGCACCTTAACAAAGTAAAATATTTAGATAAATTAACCACCCTTAAAAAGTGTAAGCTTTTAAGAGTGGTTTTTTTACCAACAATATCGGCAAAAATCATTTATTAAACCGCATATCTATTGCAAATTAGGGTTAAATATAATATAATGCTTGTTAGAGAAAGTGTAAATGATGGAGATTAATAGATGAAAAATATTACGGGCAGAGATTATTTCAAAAAGCTGTGGAAGCTGTTTGTGACGTTCTTTAAAATAGGAGCTTTTACATTCGGCGGCGGATATGCTATGATCCCGCTTATTCAAAGAGAAGTTTCCGAAAAAAATAAATGGATAACAGACGAGGAAATATTAGAGGTGGTTGCAATTGCCGAGTCGACTCCCGGACCTATTGCGATAAATTCAGCAACGTTTGTCGGATATAAAATATGTGGTTTTTGGGGCTCTTTTTTCTGTACTTTAGGCGTTGTACTGCCCTCGTTTTTGATTATTCTCTGTATTTCGGGAATACTTGAACTTGTAAAGGATTACAGAGTAGTAAAATATGCTTTTATGGGCATAAGAGCAGGGGTGGTCGCCCTTGTTATCAAGGCTTTGATAAAGATGTACAAGGCTTGTCCGAAGAGTGTTGTTTCATATATTATAATGGGATTATCTTTTGTTTTTGCGGTGTTTACCGATATAAGTATGATATACGTTATAATATTATGCGCCGTTATAGGCCTGATTTCAGCGACGGTTGCTGAAAGGATGGTGGGAAAATGATCTTTCTTGAATTGTTTTGGACTTTTTTTAAGATAGGAGCGTTTACGTTCGGCGGCGGATACGCTATGCTTCCTCTCGTTCAGGAGGCTGTGATCAATCACGGTTGGCTTGAGGAAAAGCAGATAGCTGATTTTATTGCGGTAAGCGAATCTACTCCCGGACCTTTTGCGATAAATATTTCCACCTACGTTGGCTCGAGAATGGGCGCTGATTTTGGAGTTTTGGGCAGTATTTTCGGCGCTTTCTTTTCAACGCTGGGCGTTGTTCTGCCTTCGTTTATTGTTATACTCATCGTAGCAAAGTTTTTTGAAAAGTTTAAGAAGAGCAAGACGGTAAGCGGTTGTATGTCGGGGCTTAAACCTGCCGTTGTCGGTCTTATATCTTCTGCAGTTATATCGTTAGGTATAACGGCTTTCTTTCCTGCAGGACTTGCTGTAAGTACGGTATTTACAAGCGCAGCTTTTTACGTATCGCTGTTTATATTTGCCGTAATGATGATAGCTTCGCTGAAAAAGTTGAGTCCTATATTGGTTATTATAGGCTCGGCTGTTATTGGAATATTAGCGGGATATGTGTTTAATATTCAGTTGTGATCTACTATATATATTAAGGAAAGAAAATGTAAGAAATTTATTAAAAACCTTGACAAAGGAAAAACATAGTGCTATAATACCCACATCTTAATAGAAAAGGCTATGACGAAGACGGTTAAGACTTATACTCACAGAGAGTCGATGTTGGTGCGAATCGGCAGTAGAAATCTTAGAATACCTATCACTTCCGAGCCGAAAGTCCGAACGCTTTTTATAAAAAAGTTAGTAGATGCTTTCCGTTATTGCTGCGTAAATGCATGGGAATTGTTAGATTCCGAGAGTGGCAGTTTGATTATAGAAACTGCAATTTGAGTGGTACCGCGGATGTGAATTATCACACTCGTCTCAAAGTGTTTGAGGCGAGTGTTTTTTGTTGCTTGCCAAAAACGCATCTTTATCTTATTATTTCTCAAAATTAGGAGGAAAAGAAAATGGCAACATTTGAGACAAACAAACTTATGGAGGTAGCTCTGAGAATACGCGAAATGCGTGAGATCTTTGGCTTCACCATAAAAGAGATGGCGGAGAAGACTGAGGTTGACGTAAACCAATATCTGCAGTATGAAAACGGACAGCTTGATTTTCCGTTTACTTTCATACATAAATGTTCTCTTGCTTTCGGAATTGGTATAACAGACCTTTTGGAAGGTAAGTCAGCGCACCTTTCTTCATATACCGTAACGAGAAAGGGCGAGGGACAGGAGACGGCAAAGGAAGAGGGCATCAGCATTAAGAACCTTGCTCCCATGTTCCGCAAGAAGATCGCCGAGCCTTACTGGGTTCGTTATGAATATGACGAAGAATTACAGAACAAGCCTATACATTTGTCAAAGCACTCAGGTCAGGAATTTGACTTTATTATGAGTGGAAGGCTTAAAATTCAGATAGGCGACAACGTTGAATATCTTTCTGAAGGCGACAGCATTTATTATAACAGTTCTACCCCCCACGGTATGATTGCCGTTGACGGCAGAGAGTGTTTGTTCGTTGCTGTTATTCTTCCCGGTGAAGAAGAGTCGAAGGACGTTCTCAGAGATACTCTTATGCTTTCACACAGACCGGCAAAGAGACTCGTGAGCGAAGACTTTATTATTACGGAAGAGAATGAAAACGGCGCATTACAGTCTATTGACTTTAAAAATGAAGATAAATATAACTTTGCTTTTGATACGGTTGACGCTATTGCAAACAAAGATCCCGACAAGCTTGCTATGATACATCTTGACGTAAACAAAGTTGAACGCAGATTTACGTTTAAGGATATGAAGAAGGCATCGGCGCAGTGTGCAAACTACTTTAAGTCGCTCGGAATCAAGAAGGGCGACAGGGTAATGCTCGTATTGAAGAGACATTATCAGTTCTGGTTTGCGATCCTTGGTCTTCACAAGTTGGGGGCAATTGCAATACCTGCAACGCATCAGCTTCAGAAGCACGATTTTGAATACAGATTTAATTCTGCGGGAGTCAGCGCTATCGTATGTACGTCAGACGGCGACGTAGCACAACAGATAGAACAAGCACAAAAGGAAAGTCCTACTCTTAAGACGAAGATACTTGTCGGCGGAGAAAGAGAGGGCTGGAAGAACTTTGACGAAGAATATAAACTTTTCAGCACACATTTCGACCGCACCGAAGATACTCCTTGCGGAAACGATCTGAGCCTTATGTTCTTTACTTCAGGCACGACGGGATATCCCAAGATCGCGGCGCATAACTACAAGTACGCGTTAGGTCATTATATAACTGCAAAATATTGGCACGGTGTCAGTGATGACGGACTTCACTTTACGATATCCGATACCGGTTGGGGTAAGGCTTTGTGGGGCAAACTCTACGGACAGTGGTTGGCAGAGGGAGCCGTATTTACGTACGACTTTGACAGATTTAACGCGGCGGATATTCTTCCTATGTTTGCGAAATATCAGATCACGACGTTCTGCGCACCCCCGACGATGCTCCGTATGCTTATTAAGGAAGATATTTCAAAATACGATCTTTCTTCTGTAAGACACATGACGACAGCGGGAGAGGCATTGAACCCCGAAGTTTATAAGCAATTTGAAAAATTGACCGGTCTTCAGATAATGGAAGGCTTTGGACAGACCGAGCTTACTCTTGCTATTGCAAACCTTATGGGCGGTACTCACAAGGTCGGCTCTATGGGTAAACCTACACCTCTTTATGATATTGACATCGTTGACGAAGACGGTAATTCGGTAGCAGACGGTGAAGTGGGCGAGATCGTTGTAAATATAAGTGAAAAAATTCCTTGCGGTCTTTTTGACGGATATTATCTTAACGAAGAAAAGACTAAGGAAGTTATGCACGACGGTTACTACCATACCGGCGACACGGCATGGCGTGACGAGGACGGCTTCTTCTGGTACGTCGGACGTGTTGACGACGTTATCAAGTCATCGGGATACAGAATTGGTCCTTTTGAAATTGAAAGCGTTATTATGGAATTGCCCTACGTTCTTGAATGCGGCGTATCGGCAGTGCCCGACGAGGTAAGAGGTCAGGTCGTTAAGGCAAGTATCGTTCTTGTTAAGGGTGTTGAGCCTTCAGAACAGCTTAAGAAGGATATTCAGGCTTACGTTAAGAAGAATACTGCGCCTTACAAGTACCCGAGAATAGTTGAATTTAAGACTGAATTGCCGAAGACTATAAGCGGTAAGATTCAGAGAAATAAGCTTTAATACGGTTTTGTTTTAAAGTAAAGGCATAACTTTATCGCACTGTGTTAAAGCGGTAAAGTAAAATTTTGAAAATGTGTTGACAAACATACAAAGTTGTGATAAAATAACCGCATAATTTATAAAGGCTTAGACGAAGAGTGTATAGGGATATTTTTTACACAGAGAGATAGCGTTTTGGTGAAAGCTATTTAAAAAGACCTTATATTTGTAGCTTCCGAGCCGGAAGAAAGAAAGCTTAAAAAAGTGAGTAGAATCTTCCCGTAATTGCTGCGTGAAGGCATAGGAATTGATAGATTCCGAGAGGGGCAGTTATAAAAGACTGCAATTTGAGTGGTACCGCGGGTGATTTGAAGATTTTCGCACTCGTCTCAAAGTCATTAACTTTGGGACGAGTGCTTTTCTTATCCCGGAATGGAGAAAATGATATTATGCAACAGATGACAGGTCTTGATTTTAAGATCAGAGAGATGGCGGGGCGTATAAAGGAGCTTCGCGAACTTGAAAACTATACGCCTGAGGAGATGGCGAACAAGACGGGTGTTACCGTAGAGGAGTACATACTTTGCGAAAAGGGTGAAAGCGATCTCAACTTTGCTTTTATTTACCGTTGCGCGCTTGCTTTAAACGTAAACGTAACCGATATTATAGAAGGTTACAGCCCTAGACTTAAGTCGTATACCGTAACCCGTTCGGGAACGGGACAAAAAGTGTCTCAAGCTCACGGTATGACCTACTTTAACCTCGCTTATTCTTTCAGAAACAGAATAGCTGAACCTCTTTACGTAAGAAGTATTTATGACGAAGAGGCGCAGAGCAGAGATATCGAGTTGACGACACACGCAGGACAGGAGATAGACCTTATAATCGAGGGAAATCTTCTTGTGCAGATAGGCGAACACAGAGAGATATTAGGCCCCGGCGACAGTATTTATTTTAACAGTGACACACCTCACGGTATGATCGCGGTTAACGGTAAGGACTGTGTTTTCTACGCTATAGTTCTTAATCCGACGGGAGAGCCTATTCCCGAATTAACTCCTGCAAAACTTATTCAGAATAAAGCAATAGTTGAAAAAGATACGAAGGACAGAATATACAAGAAGTTTATAGACGTTACCGAAAACGAAAAGGGAACGCCCACTTCTATTACGTTTAAGAATACAGACAAATTTAACTTTGCTTTTGACCTTGTTGACGAATTGGCGGCAAAAGAGCCTGATAAATTGGCTATGCTCCATATTTCGAAGGACAAGACAGAGAGAAGATTTACTTTTAAGGATATAAAGAGAGCGTCGGCTCAGTGCGCGAACTACTTTAAGTCGCTTGGAATTAAGAAGGGCGACAGAGTAATGCTCGTTTTGAAGAGACACTATCAGTTCTGGTTTGCTATGCTTGGTTTGAATAAGCTTGGCGCTATTGCGATTCCTGCTACAAGTCAGCTTGTTGAGCACGATTTTGAGTACAGATTTAACTCTGCGGGAGTTAGTGCCGTTGTATGTACGGCAGACGATGATACTGCTCATCAGATCGAACTCGCTTCCGATAAGTGTCCTACTTTAAAGCATAAGATAATCGTAAACGGCGAAAGAGAAGGTTGGAGATGTTTTGACGAGGAATACACTCTTTACAGTTCTCACTTTGACAGAAAAGAAGATTCTCCCGGCGGAGACGATCTGATGCTTATGTTCTTTACGTCGGGAACGTCAGGATATCCCAAGATCGCGGCACATAACTATAAATATGCATTAGGACATTTCCATACGGCAAGATATTGGCATAACGTTGACCCCGAAGGATTGCATTTTACAATTTCCGACACAGGATGGGCAAAATCCATGTGGGGTAAACTGTACGGTCAATGGCTTTGCGAGGCGGCAACGTTCGTATACGACTTTGACAGATTTAATGCAGCCGATATTCTTCCTATGTTTGCTAAATATAAGATCACGACGTTCTGTGCGCCCCCGACGATGCTTCGTATGCTTATCAAAGAAGATATATCAAAATACGATTTCTCGTCTGTTAAGCATATGACGACAGCGGGTGAGGCTTTGAACCCCGAAGTATACAAGCAATTTGAAAAGGCGACGGGACTTCAGATAATCGAAGGCTTCGGACAGTCGGAAAGCACTATGATAATAGGTAATATGGTAGGTGCTCCCCATAAGATAGGTTCTATGGGTAGGGTTACTCCCGTATATGACGTTGAGATAGTTGATGCAGATAATAACCCTGTTCCCGTAGGTGAAACGGGTGAAATAGTTGTAAACGTTAAAAACGGAGCACCCTGCGGTTTGTTTACGGGTTATTACAACGACGAAGAGAAGACGAAAGAAGTATGGCACGACGGTTATTACCATACGGGAGACGTTGCTTGGAAAGACGAAGACGGCTTCTTCTGGTACGTCGGACGTGTTGACGACGTTATCAAATCATCGGGATACAGAATTGGTCCTTTTGAAATTGAAAGCGTTATTATGGAATTGCCCTACGTTCTTGAGTGCGGTGTATCTGCGGCTCCCGACGAGGTAAGAGGTCAGGTAGTTAAGGCAAGTATCGTTCTTGTAAATGGCAAAGAGCCTACTGACGAGCTTAAGAGAGAGATACAGAAATACGTAAAAGAAAAGACAGCACCCTACAAGTATCCGAGAATAGTTGAATTCAGAACAGAATTGCCTAAAACGGTAAGCGGTAAGATTCAAAGAAATAAGCTTTGAGGCGAATGATATGTCAGATATAATGAAAGTTGGCTGTGTACAAATGGATATGGCTTTCGGTTCGGTCGATGAAAACTATGCAAAAGCCGAAAGACTTATAAGGGATGCCGCAAAAAAAGACGTTGACGTTATCGTATTGCCTGAAACTTGGAATACCGGTTTTTCTCCGAAGGAGAATACGAATGAATACTGTGATAAAAACGGAGAAAGAACTAAAAGAGTAATAGGCGGACTTGCAAAAGAATTAAACGTTAATATCGTTGCGGGTAGCGTTGCCAACTTAAAGGGTGATAAAATATACAATACGGCGTATATTTTTGACAGAGCTGGAAATTGTATCGGTGAATATGATAAGACGCATTTGTTTTCGCCTATGGGTGAGGATAAGTTTTTTGAAAAAGGGAAAAATATTTGCAAATTTACCCTTGACGGAAAAAACTGCGGGATTATAATATGTTATGATATACGTTTTCCCGAGCTTACGAGAAAGATGGCGCTTGGCGGTCTTGACTGTTTGTTTATAGTTTCGCAGTGGCCGAGTGTCAGAATAAACCACTTGACAACGCTCGTAAAGGCGAGGGCGATCGAAAACCAGATGTTTACAGTGTGCTGTAACAGTTGCGGCAGATCGCAAGAAAATATTTACGGTGGTTCGTCGCTGATAGTCGATCCTTGGGGGAACGAGCTGATAAAAGCCGGAGATAGCGAAGAAGTAATTGATTCAGTTCTTGATTTCAGCGTTATCGGAGGTATAAGGGATAGTATCAACGTTTTCAAAGACAGACGCGTTGACTTGTATGAAATATAAGAATAAACGTGATGTCGTTATAGTATCACAAAAAATCAAAGAGGGGATATGACCTCTCGGTTTGAAGGCATAATTAGAATAGATGAAAAGAGTAACGATTTTTTCCGGTCATTACGGAAGCGGCAAGACTAACGTTGCCATAAACTATGCAATTGATTTACAGAAAAAGGGGCATCAGGTAAGTATTGCCGACCTTGATATTGTAAATCCCTATTTCAGAACAAAAGACAGCGAAAGATTGTTTGAAGAAGAGGGTATTGAGCTTGTAGCTTTGCCTTTTGCAAACACCAGTGTTGATCTTCCGTCTCTTCCGTCACAAGCATACGGACTGTTTGACAGAAAAGAAAAAAAGGTTATAATAGATCTTGGCGGAGACGATAGGGGAGCTTTGGCTCTCGGAAGATTTGTTCCGAGGATTTTAGAAGAAAACGATTACGAAATGATATTTACGGTAAACTTTTACCGTCCCCTTACAACAACCGTCGAAGAGGCGTATGAAGTTTTTAAGGAAATAGAGTATGCAAGTAGAATAAAGTTTACAAAGATAGTAAACAACTCAAATTTAGGTGAACTAACAAAAGCTGAAGACGTTTTAAAAACAGTTGAGATGACAAAAGAACTGTCAAGCTTAACGGGTGTGGAATGTATGTTTACATCGGTTAACGAAAGTCTTTTTAAAGAGATCGAAGAAAAGTTAGGGAAGGGGAACGTTTTCCCGATGGTTCTTCAAGAAAAGCTTTTTTAGAATAAATGTAATATAAATCAGATAGGAGAGATCTATATGAAAAAGGTAAGTTTTGCAACAGATCTTTGCAAAGGCTGCGGACTTTGTGTTGACGTATGCCCAAAGAAGATCATTGTACTTGCAAAGAATAAGATTAATAAAAAGGGACACTCTCCCGCCGAGATAACCGATCAGGAAAAGTGCATAGCTTGTGCTTTTTGCGCAACGATGTGCCCCGATTGTGTTATAACGGTTGAGAAATGAGGTGGATTTTGTGGCAGATAAGGTATTGATGAAAGGTAACGAAGCGATTGCGGAAGCGGCTATTAAGGCAGGTTGCCGTCACTACTTCGGATATCCTATAACTCCCCAGACTGAGATTGCCGCTTATATGGCAAAGAGAATGCCCAAAATCGGCGGTGTATTTCTTCAGGCGGAAAGTGAGATCTCGGCAATTAATATGGTATACGGCGTAGCAGGAACGGGTATGCGTGTTATGACGTCATCTTCCAGCCCCGGCGTATCGTTGAAACAAGAGGGTATATCATACATAGCAGGTGCGGATCTTCCCGCGCTTATCGTAAACGTACAGAGAGGCGGCCCCGGTCTCGGCGGTATTCAGCCTTCACAGTCAGACTATTTCCAGGCAACAAAGGGCGGCGGTCACGGTGACTATCATTTGATAGTTTTAGCTCCCGCATCCGTTCAGGAAATGGCAGATATGACGATACTCGCATTTGATCTTGCCGAAAAATACAGAGTTCCTTCTATGCTTTTGGCTGACGGAACTATGGGACAGATGATGGAACCCGTTGAACTTCCCGAAGTTAACTATCAGCCCACCGAAAAGGATTGGACTGTTACGGGTACACAGATGAAGAGAAAGCATAACATTGTAAACTCTTTGTATCTCTCTCCCGAAGAACTTGAGAAAACAAACTTCGAAAGATTTGAAAGATATAAGCAGATCGAAGAAAATGAAGTAAGATACGAGTCCTTTATGATGGAAGATGCAGAATACTGCGTAGTTGCTTTCGGTATTGCATCTCGTGTATCAAAGAATGCTGTAATCGCGGCAAGAAATATGGGTATCAAAGTAGGTATGATAAGACCTATAACACTTTGGCCCTTCCCCGCAAAGCCTTTGGCAGAAGCGGCAGAAAAGGTTAAAGGATTCCTCAGCGTTGAATTGTCAATGGGACAGATGATCGAGGACGTAAAACTTGCAACGGAATGCAAGAAGCCCGTATATCTTTGCAACCGTGTAGGCGGTATGATTCCTACACCCGAACAGGTACTTGAGTCTATTAAAAAAATGGCAGGAGGGGATAAATAATGGTAGTTTTTGAAAAGCCGAAAAGTTTAACAGATGCCGAATTGCATTATTGCCCCGGCTGTACACACGGTATTATTCACAGACTTGTAGCTCAGGCAATAGACGAGCTTGGTGTTGAGGGCAAAACGATAGGCGTAGCGCCCGTTGGATGCGCAGTTATGGCGTACAATTATTTTGCATGTGATATGGTTGAGGCAGCTCACGGAAGAGCACCCGCTGTTGCAACGGGACTTAAGAGAGCTATGCCTGAAAACGTTATCTTTACATACCAGGGGGACGGCGACTTAGCATCGATCGGTATGGCAGAAACCGTACACGCGGCAACAAGAAATGAAAATATAACGGTTATATTCGTAAACAACGCAATTTACGGAATGACGGGCGGACAGATGGCGCCCACGTCACTTCCCGGTCAGGTAACACAGACGTCTCCCTATGGAAGAGACGTTGCGACTCAGGGTTATCCCGTAAAGGTAAGCGAGATGCTTTCCACGCTTGACGGACCTGAATTTATAGCAAGAGTTGCGGTTAACAACGTTAAAAACGTTAAAGAAGCGCAGAAAGTAATTAAGAAGGCATTTGAAAATCAGATAAACAATAAAGGATTTTCACTTGTTGAAGTTGTATCGTCATGTCCTACCAACTGGGGTATGACACCCGTTGACGCATTGAAATGGGTTGACGAAAAGATGATTCCCTACTATCCTTTGGGTGTATACAAAGACAGAAGCGCAACAAAGGAGGCTGAGTAATTATGACAACCAACACACTTATTGCCGGATTTGGCGGTCAGGGCGTACTTTTTGCAGGTAAATTTATGGCGTACAAGGGAATGCTTGAGGGCAAACAGATAAGCTGGTTGCCGTCATACGGTCCCGAAATGCGTGGCGGAACGGCAAACTGCAGTGTTATACTCAGTGACGATCCGATCGGTTCACCTATTGTATCAAAGCCTGACGTACTTATCGCTATGAACCTTCCCTCGCTTGACAAATATGAAAAAGACGTAGTAGAGGGCGGTATGATATTCGTTGACTCAACGCTTATTGAGAGAAAAGTTGAGAGAACAGACGTAAAGGTATTCTACATACCTACGACAAAGTTAGCGCAGGAGATAGGCGCACCCAGCTTGGCTAATATGATCATGATGGGTAAGTTTATCAAAGAAGCGGGAGCTGTCGAGTATGACAATCTTGAAGATGCGCTTAAAAAGGTTGTATCAGCAAAACGTGCGGATATGTTTGAGATAAACCTCAAAGCAATCGACACGGGATATAACTATTAATAACTAAAATATGGTTAACAAAAAGGCACTCAAAAAAAGAGTGCCTTTTAAATTTGTAGGGGACGGCGCCCACGAGAACCCCCAAACCTTACTTCGTGCGGTTCGGGGAACCCCTACCTCGACGTCCCGTAATAACAAACAATTATCACCAATATTATTGGAATAAAAGTTACTTTCCCTCTTAAATTTGTAGGGACCGACGTCCCCGACGGTCCGTTTTATATACGGTTTTCACCAGTATTATTGGGATAAAAATAACTTACCTTACTTTCTTTTATGTTACTTTCTTGCTGCGACAAGAAAGTAACCAAAGAAGTCGCCAAAAGGGAGAGGGGTTGCGATTCCCCCCTCCCTTTGAACCCTACCCCCACAAACGCTTTGTTTCACTGCACCTTACATAAACATAAGATTTTTAATCTGTTTAGGTCGGTTTATGCTCACACAAGACGGAAAGTGTGCTGTCGGGAGATTGCTTGGTTATATTAATTATAAATCTAGTGGGTTATGTGCCATAAACAACCTGAAGAAAACTATTGACGGTTTAATTAGGTTATGTTACAATATATAGGTACAAATAATTGAATGGAGGAAAGACGTAAAACGTCTGGTTTGCATTTATGAAAAAATTATTAGTTTTACTTATGGTTTCTATTGCGCTTTTATTGACGGCGTGCGGCGGAAAAGACAAAAATGATAAAAATAATGATAAAGACAAAAACACACAGGATGTCACAGTAGAAGACACGACAAAGACTCCCGAAACAACAAGACCTCAAGGCGGTTGGGATGATATCTATGATTTGCCCGAAGATACCGACGAAGATGATGTAACAACTGAAAACAACGTCACAACGGATACTTCCGAAACCGGTGGCGATGAGCCTACGGGAACAACAAACTCATCTGATACAACGAAGACTCCCGAAACAACAAAGACACCGGAAACAACGAAGACTCCCGAAACGACAAAAACACCGGAGACAACAAAGACACCGGAGACAACAAAGACACCGGAGACAACGAAGACACCGGAGACAACAAAGACACCGGAAACAACAAAGACACCCGAAACAACAAAGACACCGGAAACAACAAAGACTCCCGAAACAACGAATGCAGTGACGTTCCCCTTTAGTGACAGAACTCCCATTCAGTTGCCCAACGTTTAATTAAATAGTATAAAAGGCGTTGTTTATTATAAAACAGCGCCTTAAATTATTATTAGGTATATAATAGAAAAAAGACTTGACAATTTTAAATTGTAATGATATACTATAGCATATTTAAATGCAAAGAAGGAATTATTCCCATCTGTGCTTCACTTAAGAGAGCTGTCGGTTGGTGCGAGACGGTGTGAAAGGATCAGGGAAGTCTCGTTCCTGAGCAGAGCCGCAGAAAAAAAGTAAGTGGCTACGGAATGTCCCGTTATCATGGCAAAAGGCTTGACAGAGTCTAAAAGAGTTGACCGTTTATTTAACGGTAAACAGGGTGGTACCGCGATAATTTCGTCCCTGAAGTCAGTATATGGCTTCGGGATTTTTTATTTTTTAGTACTGAGATAAAATTACGTTTCGGAAAGGGTTAGAAAATGAAACAGATAAGAATTGCAGACAAAACACTTTGCAGAGAGGATAAAACTTTTAGTTTCAAAGAAAAGCTTGAAATAATAAGACAGCTTGAAAGACTAAAGTGCGATATAATCGAACTGCCCGAAATTAAAAGCGCGAGAACCGATATCTTGTTGGTGCGTACGGCTTCCTCTTTTGTGAAAAACAGCATTATATCTGTTGCGGCAGGAAGCTCCGAGCAGAGTATTGACGATGCTGTGGCGGCTTTAAGTGTTGCCAAAAAAGGAAGAATAAGAATTGAAGTTCCTTCTTCTCCCGTCGGAATGGAATATTTTATGCACAAAAAGCCCGACAAGATGATAGAATGGGTAAAATACGCTGTAGAAAAGGCAGTAAGGGGTTGTTCTGACGTTGAATTCTGTGCTTTTGACGCAACAAGAGCCGAAGAAGACTTTTTGGAAAAGTTAATAAAGACTGCAGTTGAAGCGGGGGCAAAAACAGTATCCGTATGCGATAGTGCGGCGGGAATGCTGCCTGATGATTTTGCTCTCTTTGGAGAAAGAATTGCGAATATTGCAAACGTTTGTGTCGGCGTTGATATTTCAAACAAGAACGGACTTGCAAACGCATCGGCAATTATGGCTGTAAGAAACGGTGTATCTTTGGTAAAGACCACTATCGGCGGAGACGGAGTTCCCTTTGAAGCGTTTGCGGGTATGGTGAAAAACTGCGGAGATAATTACGGATTTTGCGCAAACATAAGCTATACCGAGCTTCACCGTATTATAGGTCAGGTTACTTGGATAACAGAGGGCACAAAAAATGAAAAGGTAATATCAAGCAGTTCCGTTGAAGAGATCGGAATAAGACTTGATACGAAGGATGACATAACAGCCGTAGCGGCAGCCGTTGCAAAATTAGGCTTTGACCTTTCTGATGAGGATAACAAAAAGGTTCATGAGGAAGTGTGCAGAGTTGCTACGAAGAAAGCTGTCGGCGCAAAAGAACTTGATGCCATTGTTGCTACCGTAGCTTTGCAGGTACCCGATTCATATAAGCTTGAGAATTACGTTATCAATAACGGAAATATTATAAGCGCGTCTGCCCAGATAACCTTGAGCCGAGACGGTAAGTTTTTGCAGGGTATTGCTATCGGAGACGGACCTATTGACGCTGCATTTGTTGCTATCGAGCAGATAATAGGTCACAGATACGAGCTCGACGATTTTCAGATCCAGTCGGTTACCGAGGGTAAAGAAGCTGTCGGTAACGCCTTAGTAAAGCTTCGTTATGACGGTAAGCTTTATTCCGGTAACGGAATTTCCACCGACATTATAGGTGCAAGTATTCGTGCATATATCAGTGCGGTAAACAAGATAGTATACGAAGAGCACAATAATTAAGTGCTTTTCTCGGAGGTAAACAAAAATGAAACTTTCTTTTTCAACAAAGGGTTGGCATTCCAGCTCGTTTGAAGAGTTTTGTGATATAGCCGAAGCATTAAAGTTTGGCGGAATTGAACTTCATAACATAAACAACAGTCTTTTTACGGACAGAAACGGAGCGTTTCAGGATTATTCTGCGGCATCGACTCTTCGTATGCTTTACGATAAAAAACTCTGCATACCTTGTATTGATATAGTAAGTGATATTTCTGTTGAATCAGAAGTTGAGTCGGCATATAACGAAATTAAAAGATGCTTTGAAATAGCGCAGTTTCTTCACATTCCCTATATACGCCTTAAATCGCGTAAAAATGAAGGTGACGGAATTGAATGTGCCGGGAAATTTATCAAAGGCGTATTGGAAGAAGCAGAAGAAAAAGGAATAACACTTCTTCTTGAAACGTCGGGGCTTTTTAAGGATACGTCCGTTTTGCGTTCGGTTCTTGAAGGCTTTGCATCGGATAGTTTGGGCGCTTTGTGGAATCTTTCAGAAGCGTATACCGAAGAAAAAGATCCCGAGATCATAATCAAGAATCTCGGCGCATATATAAAACACGTTCATTATAACGACGTTGTAATAAATAACGGCGAAAAACAGTTTTGCCTTGCAGGCGAAGGAGAATTGCCCATAAAAGAGATAATGAATTCTTTGAGAAGTGTTAACTACGACGGCTATATATCTCTTGTTTGGGATCCCGAATGGTGTGTTGAGATTGACGATATGGAAATTATATTTGCGCAGTTCGTTCACTATATGAAGCAATTTTCCGACACGTCAAAGGGTGAAAAGAATTTCTATTACAACAGAACGCATACGGGCAGATTTAGTTGGAAAAAAGACGACTTGATCGACCTTACCTTCCCTCAGGTTCTTGACAGACTTGTTGAGGATTTTCCCGACCAGTATGCCTTTAAATACACGACGCTTGACTATACAAGAACGTACAGTGAATTCAGAGATGACGTTGACACCTTTGCCAGAGCTCTTATATCAATGGGGGTAAAAGCGGGAGATAAAGTTGCAGTTTGGGCATCAAACGTTCCCCAGTGGTTTATAAGCTTTTGGGCTGCGGTAAAAATAGGCGCAGTTTTGGTAACGGTAAATACAGCTTACAAAATACATGAAGCGGAGTATTTGCTTCGTCAGTCGGATACTCATACGCTTATTATGACGCAAGGCTCGAAAGATACCGATTACGGACAGATAGTGGCAGAACTTTGCCCCGAGCTTGAAAATACGAAGGCAGGGAAAGCGCTTCACAGTAAGAAACTGCCCTTTTTGCGTAATGTTATAACAGTGGGCTTTACACAAAAAGGTTGTATGACGTGGAACGAAGCCTTGATGAGAGCAGACGAAGTTCCGGTTGAAGAAGTATACAGAATGGCTGAAAAGGTTGACAAAGACGATGTTTGCAATATGCAGTATACGTCAGGTACGACGGGATTTCCGAAAGGTGTTATGCTTACCCATTACAACGTTATAAATAACGGAAAGTATATCGGTGACCATATGGATCTGTCAACGGCAGACAGAATGATGATACAAGTACCTATGTTCCACTGTTTCGGAATGGTTCTTTCGATGACAGCTTCGGTAACGCATGGCGCAACAATGTATCCGTTGCCCTATTTCTCACCCAAGCCTGCATTGGCGTGTGTTCATAATGAACATATTACAGCGTTTAACGGTGTGCCAACTATGTTTATTGCTATGATGGAGCACCCCGACTTTGAAAAGACCGATTTTTCATACGTAAGAACGGGAATAATGGCAGGTTCGAATTGCCCCGCTGATCTTATGAAAAAAGCGGCTGACGTTATGAATATGAAAGAAATAGTATCCGTTTACGGACAGACGGAGGCGTCCCCCGGATGCACGATGAGCAGTTATTACGACTCAATAGAGGTGCGTACGGAGACTGTCGGTTCGGCGTTTGCCAACGTTGAATGTAAGATAATCAATCCCGACACGGGAGAAGATTGTGCTGACGGAGAAAACGGCGAGTTCGTTGCAAGGGGATACAACGTAATGAAGGGTTATTACAAGATGCCCGGAGCGACAGCGGCGGCGATCGATGCTGACGGTTGGCTCCATACGGGAGACCTTGCGTGTCGTACCCCCGACGGTAACTATAAAATAACGGGCAGACTTAAAGATATGATAATCCGAGGCGGAGAAAATATCTATCCTAAAGAAATTGAAGAATTTATATATACTTGTCCCAAAGTAAGTGACGTGCAGGTTATAGGCGTACCCGATGAGAAGTACGGTGAGGAGATTATGGCTTGTATCATACTTAAAGAGGGAGAAGAGATGACTGAAGAGGAAATGAAAAAATATATTTCTGACCACATGGCAAGACATAAAGTTCCGAGATATATTGATTTTGTTGACTCTTTCCCGATGAATGCGGCAGGAAAAATACAGAAATACAAAATGCGCGAAAATGCTGTTGAAAAACTTAAGAGTTTAGGAAAGTGAGTTATGCGATGATCAGCAACAAATATTACGTAATAGATTCGCATTGTCATATATACCCCGAGAAGATTGCATCGAGAGCTGTCGGCGGAACCGATAATTTCTACGGTGTGCACTCTTTTGGAGAGGGAACTATTGATAATTTGCTCGAAGTGGGGGATAAAGCCGGAATCGACCACTATATTGTGCAGTCGGTGGCGACTACACCTCATCAAGTGCAGAAAATTAATGAGTTTATTGCAGAGAGTGTGGCGAACGGTAACGGCAAGTTTACGGGATTGGGAACACTCCACCCTGACAGCGAGGATATATTGGGAGACATTGAGCATCTGATGGAAAGAGGGCTTAAGGGGGTAAAACTCCACCCCGATATTCAGCAGTTTAAGATTGACGACTACAGATGTCTTAAGATATATGAGCTTTGTGAGAAGTTTAATTTACCGATATTAATGCATACGGGGGATTACAGATACGACTTCTCAAATTCTAACAGACTTTTACCCGTTATGGAGATATATACGGGATTAACGGTTATAGGTGCACATTTCGGCGGCTGGTCGGTGTGGGAAGAAGCGTCCGAAAAGTTGGCAAAATTGCCTAACCTTTACGTTGACTGTTCGTCAAGTTTGCCCTACATAACACCGGATGTGGCAAAAAAGATTATACACAGATACGGGGTAGACAAAGTGTTATTCGGCACAGATTACCCGATGTGGAATCCTGTTGAAGAAGTAGAAAGGTTTTTGAAGATCGGTCTTACCGAAGAAGAAAACAGAAAGATCTTCTCGGAAAACGCAAAGAAGTTGTTTAACATTAAATAATGTTTAAGAAAAGGAGGACATTACGTCCTCCCTTTTTTTATAAATTATTTATGTTTTTTCACATCTTAACTTGTAGAGGCGACCAATGGTCGTCCGTTTTATAAACGATTTTCGCCAATAATATTGGGATAAAATCACTTACCCTTCTAACTCGTAGGGGGCGACGTCCTCGACGCCCCGTATTATATACGCTTTTTACTAACAATATTGGAATAAAAATAACCTTACTTACTTTCTTTTATGTTACTTTCTTGCTGCGACAAGAAAGTAACCAAAGAAGTCGCCAAGGGGGAGGAGGATTCCGATTTCCTCCTCCCCTCGAGAACCCCCAAACCTCATTTCATTCGCTCGGGGAACACCTACCTCGACGCCCCGTAATAACAAACGATTTATGATTTTTAAATATCTTAACTTGTAGGGGACGGCGCCCACGAGAACCCCCAAACCTTACTACGTGCGGTTCGGGGAACCCCTACCTCGACGTCCCGTTAAAACATATTCTTTACGTTTCAAACCATCTTAAATAAACATCAATTACACACCAAATAAACCGTCTTAAATAAAACATAAATTTTACGCAAACAAAAAACAATCCCCCCGACAGTGTATTTCCCGTCTTGTGTGAGCATAACCCGACCTAAACAGATAAGAAATCTTATATTTATGTACGATGCAGTGAAACAAAGCGTTTAGGAGAAGGGATCAAAGGGAGGGGGGAATCGCAACCCCTCTCCCTTTTGGCGACTTCTTTGGTTACTTTCTTGTCGCAGCAAGAAAGTAACATAAAAAGTAAGTAAGGTAAGTTATTTTTATTCCAATATTATTGGTGAAAAGTATATTATTACGGGACGTCGAAGGCGCCGTCCCCTACCATGTTAAAATATGAAAAAAGTATAAATTGTTTATAAAACGGGGCGTCGAGGACGTCGCCCCCTACGAGTTAGGAGGGAAAGTGATTTTTAAGACAATTTTATTGGCGAAAACCGTATTTGATACGGGGCGTTGAGATAGGGGGCGGAGAGGGCTACATCATTTAAAACAACCTTATCAGGTTAATTGGGTTTATATGGATATAGGATTTCTATATCGTAGATATCGCTAAAGTTTATAGGAGTTTCTACTATAATAATTCTTTGCGCGGGAAGAATGGTTGATACTCTCCCCACTTTCTTTCTATAAGCGCCGTTTGTGTAATGGGTTATTTCAATCGTATCCCCGTTTTGTATGTTGTTTAATTTAAAGTTAAGCTCTTCCTCTCTATCGGTCAGAAGTTCGGCTTTGGGATATATCGTTCTTTCTTTTTCTCTGTATGCCTCTTCGAGTCCCTTTAAGGGAGAAAAGGGAGAAAATATCTTCGCTCTGTCACACCTCACCTGATTTATGTCCTCCTATTTGCATATTTCTTTCTTTTGCCGTTGCAAAACTTTCAAGGTCGCGCCCCTTTAAAATAGAGTTTTTGCCGTATTTTCGCCTAATTCCGTTTATAGTTTTCATTCTTTTGTTTTCTCTCTCTTTTTCGTTTTGGTCGGAGAAGAAATCAAGCTGTTCGCACACCTGCTTTTCAACGTTGTTAAATGTAATACTTATTTTTCTGACGCCTTTATCTTTTTTGACAGCATCAAAGTATGCCTTTTTTGTTCCCTCGGAAATGTCTTTTAGTAAATTGGTAGGGGTTTTAAATTTATAGGTCGATCTATCATGTTCGCGCTCGATCCCATCGTATACAACTTCAAAGGTTAACGAACGTGCGGTCAGATCTTTATCAAAAAGGTCCATACACAGTTTTTCCGCCATTTCCTTGGCGATAAGAAGTCCTTGGTCAAAAGTGTAGCTTTTGGGTAATATCTGCGAACTTCCGTATGAGTGGGTACGTCCTTTATAGTTTTTTATATCTTCAATGGTCGTACATTCTCTGCCCCAAGCGTGATCGATATATATTTCAGCGTCAATTCCCAGTTTTTTATATAAAGTTTCTTCGGGGTAGTGCGCCAAGTCGCGCATCGTGTATATTCCGTATTCGGCAAGACGGGAGGCGATACCTTTGCCGATATGCCAGAAATCAGTAATGGGTTTATGGTCCCACAGTGTTTTTCTGTACGTCTCTTCGTCTAATACACCGATAAAGTCAGCGCTTTTTTTGGCTGTAATGTCAAGAGCGATCTTTGCAAGGTAAAGATTAGTGCCGATACCGAAGGCTGCAGGTATGCCCGTTGTTTTTAAGACGTCGCGCCTTATCGTTTCGCCTAGTTCTAAAGCTGACATTTTGTATAAGGGGAGATATTTTGTAAGGTCAATAAAAACCTCGTCGATGGAATAAACGTGTATATCGTCTTTTGAAATGTATTTTAAGTATACCCCATATACTTCTGCCGAGTATTCGATATATTTTTTCATTCTTGGAGGTGCTTGTATAAAATCAATATTACGGGGTATCTCGTATAGACGGCAACGGTTTTTTACCCCCATTTTTTTCATAGCGGGGGTTACTGCAAGACATATTGTGGTTTTGCTTCTTTCGGTATCGGCAACAACAAGGCGTGTCGTCATAGGGTCAAGCCCTCTTTCGACACACTCAACAGAAGCAAAAAATGATTTTAGGTCTATACACATATAAGTTTTTTCAAACAAGTTTTCCATATACACAATATTCCTTTTTTTGCGCAAACGTCTTCTTTGGTAGACTCACACTTCTATTATGTACAAAAGTTTATTTGTTTTCTCCCCAAAGTTGAATTATTTTATTATCTTATCATTCGACAATTTGTAACAATAACACCTTTTATAATTAATATATTGACTAAAAACACCTTATATGGTATAATGTCAACAATATGTTAACAATGATAACATATATATATACGATGTGTTTATTAAGGATGTGAAGTGGTGAAGAGTAATAACGAGCAGTTTAAAAGACTTTTCCGTCTTTTGTTTGCAGGATTATTGATCGCATTACAAACAGTTGGCTATGCGTATGTGTGGCTTACGTTTTACAATGAGAACATACCGCGTCCCTTTTTCCAAAAAGGGCACTGGTTTATGTATGCTTTGTACGTATTGTTTTTAGTAACGTTTTTACACTCGTTTGATGGAATAAAGTATGGAAGATACAGAAAGTCAAACGTTATCATATCTCAGATCTTGGCGACGATATTTACTCTTTTTGTAACGTATTTGCAAATAGTTATGCTTTCGCTTCAGTTTGTAAACGTACTTCCTATGTTGGCGCTTTTGGTGGTTGACTGCGTTATAGTTTTTGGTTTAACGCTTCTTGGGGATTATTTGTTCTGTAAAGTGTTCCCGGCTAAAAAAGTGCTTATAGTTTACGATGAATATTCACCTGACGTATTTATTCACAAGTTGAATACGCGTAAAGATAAGTTCGTTTTGAAAAAGGTTATAAACGTTTCCGAGGGTATGGAAAAGATCGAGCAGGAGATAAAAGAGTCTCAGGGCGTTATCATCTATGACGTTCACGCAGAAGCTCGAAATAAACTTTTGAAAATTTGTTTTGAAAATGATGTAAGAGCATACGCTACGACGAAGATATCCGACGTTTTGGTAAGGGGAGCTGAATGTATACACTTGTTTGATACTCCGCTTTTGCTTTACAGAAACAACGGAATGACGTTTGAACAGCGTATAATCAAACGCGCTATGGATATTGTGGTATCGTCACTTATGCTTATATTGACATCGCCTTTCCTTCTTATAAGCGCGCTTGCCATAAAGCTTTATGACGGCGGCCCCGTATTCTTCTTGCAGGACAGAGCTACCATAAACGGAAAAGTGTTCAAGATTCACAAATTCAGAAGTATGATAGTGGATGCCGAAAAAGAGGGCGCACCTAAACCGACGCAAGACGGAGATCCCAGAATAACTCCTGTCGGCAAGATACTTCGTGCATCAAGACTTGACGAGCTTCCTCAGCTTATTGATATACTTGTAGGTAATATGAGCCTTGTTGGTCCAAGACCTGAAAGAGTAGAGCACGTTAAGTTGTATGGAGAAGAAATTCCCGAATTTCAGTACAGACTTAAGGTTCGCGGCGGTTTGACGGGCTACGCACAGCTTTACGGAAAGTATAATACTACACCGTACGACAAGCTTCAGCTTGACCTTATGTATATTCAAAACTATTCACTTTTGCTTGATCTTAAGTTGATATTGATGACTATAAAGATTATGTTTATGAAAGAAAGCACAGACGGTTTTTCGCAAGAAAACAGCGAAAGAATTACCGAAAAGAGCAAAGAGGAACAGTAAAATTTAACCGATGTGAGACTTATCTTGCATCGGTTTTCTTGTTGGTGATGTTAGGTGTGGAAATCCTAACAGTTCTACTGCGAGAGGAAAAGAGCGGAGTGACAAAAAAGCGGTGTTGCAATAAGTAATTTAGTGTGGTATACTTAAATATATGTAAAATCATACGGCGGAGTGGTAAAATTTTGGGCAGCTATATTGAAAAGATCAAAAGAATAGTCGGGATTAAAGAAAAAGAAAACGTTACAGACGACAGTTCGTTATACAAGAACAGAAACGTCCTTGTCGGCGTAGTGAAAAACAAAAGGCAGTTTAACGTTCTTTTGAAAAGGAAGTTTTATCATATACCGATGTCGCAATTAGCCGAATGTTCTTTTCCTATTGAATACGTTGCCATATACCAGTCGAAAAAGCTGTTCGGCAAAGAGAGCGGGATAAAGGCGTATGGAATCGTGAAAGACGCTATCACTTTACCGAGAAATCAAATATCAGAAATTCCCAGCATGTCAGACGAGAAATATTTGTATATAAAGGTAAAAGGTTGGTATAAATTAGCGAGGACGATAAAAGCAGACGATATGGATGTTGTTGCATTTTCGACGTCGGAATACTTGTTGAAGAATGCCATAACTTCGTCTGAATTGCGCATCACCTCAAAAGAAGAACACGAGCTTTATAAGCTGTTGGTGAACAGGATAAAGAAACTCGTGAGAACGCATACTCCCGACAGCGAGGATATAGTTTATAGAGACTTTACGATAAAACTAAAGGGCGGACTTTTGTATCTGTATTTTGGAGAAGTTATTGAATACATAATCGGGTATGACGTTTTTCTTGAAAAGCCGATGGCGGTCATAAGAGATATTTTTAATTATTATCCGGAAATATGATTATATAAAATGTAAGGAATATTTATGGAAAAGTATAAACTTTTATTTGAGATAATAGGGAAATGTTGTTTTGACGGAAATATATCGCAAGAATGTGAGTCAAGCTTAAATGATGAATTTTTGTCAGAGGTGTTTTCTGAAGCGAAGAGACATGATATAGCAAACGTATTTTCTTATTGCTTGGATAAGCTTGGCTTGGTAAAAGAGGGTACGGCACTTGCTGATATGTGTTCGCAGGAGCAGTTTTTATCTGTTTATCGATACGAAAACCAAAATTATGAATTTGGCAGGATATGCTCTGTTTTAAATGAGAATAAAATAAGTTTTGTGATACTTAAGGGCGCCGTAATAAGAGGTTATTATCCTGAACCGTGGATTCGTACAAGCTGTGATATCGATATTTTGGTAAAGAGCGAAGAGGTTGAAAAGGCAAAGGATATCCTTGTTGACACGTTGGGATACACTTTTGAGAAAAAGACACCTCACGATTATCAGTTGTTTTCATTAAACGGGGTTCACCTTGAATTGCACTATACGTTGATAGACGATGATATGCTTGTTGACTCCAATAGCGTGTTGGCAGACGTTTGGGAAAATACGGAAAAGCTGGACGGTTATGATTACGGATACAAAATGAACGCGGATATGTTTTATTATTTCCACATCGTTCACTTGGCAAAGCATATATTGACCGGCGGTTGCGGAATAAAGCCGTTTTTGGATCTTTGCTTTATTGAAAAGAACGTTACGTGCAGTGATAAGATAACTCTTTGGTTTGAAATCGGTAAACTCGAGAAGTTTAATACCGTTATAAACCGTCTTAAAGATGTGTGGTTTTTAGGAAAAGACCATGATGAAAAGACAAATCGTTTAGAAAAGTATGTAATTAACGGCGGAGTTTACGGAAACGTAGAAAATCTTGTCTCGGTTAAGAAAATCATCAAGGGCGGTACGTTTAAATACGCTTTTGGCAGGATATTCATTCCTTACGATAAGTTGATTTACAGATATCCTCAGCTTGAAAACAAAAGAGCATTATTGCCGTATTACGAGGTAAAAAGATGGTTTGACCTTTTGTTTGGCGGCAGAGGAAAACGCGCTTTTGATGAATTTAAAATAAACAGTACCATATCCGACGAACAGGTTGACGAGGTCCAGCAAATGAAGGAGGATTTGGGGATTTAGTTTGTGTTGCGAAAAGTGAGAAAAAGTGTTCAAATTAACATATTTTCTTGTAAAAAAACGATAAATTACCCAAAAGTGTTATTTTTTTATATAAAAGGTGAAAAAGAACAAACAAAACTGTTGACAAGTAAGTGACAATTAGATAAAATAAAAGATACCAAAAAAATGGAGGTTGTTATGATAAACTATTTACCGTTTATTACTTTAGCAATATCATTATTTGCATTAGTCTTTGCTTTAGTTATGGCAAGAAAAATAATCAAGTTCCCCGAGGGAACAGATAAGATGAAACAGATATCAAAATGGATAAGACAGGGTGCAAATGCATACCTGAAACGTCAGTATAAGGTGGTTTCGGTATTCTTTGCAAGTTTGTTTGTTGTCCTTGTTTTGATGGCGGCATTTGATATGCTTACTTGGTTTGTACCGTTTGCTTTCGTAACGGGCGGATTTTTCTCTGCTCTTTCCGGATTTGTAGGAATGAAAATAGCGACGGCGGCAAACAGCAGAACGGCAAATGCTTGTATAGACAGCTTGAACAAAGGTCTCAGAGTTGCTTTCTCGGCAGGTTCCGTAATGGGCTTTACCGTTGTAGGTTTAGGTCTGTTTGATATTTCGTTCTGGCTCATTTTGATGCAGTATGGCTTTAAGCTTGATGCTACAACTATGACAAGTACGATGCTTACTTTTGGTATGGGCGCATCATCTATGGCGTTGTTTGCAAGAGTAGGCGGCGGTATATTCACAAAGGCTGCAGACGTAGGCGCTGACCTTGTTGGTAAGGTTGAAGCAGGAATTCCTGAGGACGACCCGAGAAACCCTGCGGTTATTGCTGACAACGTAGGTGATAACGTAGGTGACGTTGCAGGTATGGGCGCTGACCTTTATGAATCTTACGTTGGTTCAATTATTTCAGCATCAGCGTTGGGTGTATCTGCATTCGGCGGAAGTATGAAGGCTATGGCACTTCCTTTGATCATGGCAGCTCTCGGAATTATCGCGTCGGTTATCGGTACTTTCCTTGTAAGAACGGGCGAAAGCACAGATCAGTCAAAGCTTTTGAAGGCTCTCAGCAGAGGTACGAACTTCAGCGCTGTTCTTATAGGTATATTGGCTATTCCCGTTACATATTTTGTACTCGGCGACCTTAAGTTCTACGTTGCGATCGTAGCAGGACTTCTTTCGGGTGTTTTGATAGGAAAAGCAACCGAATATTATACATCTGATACATATAAGCCTACCAAGAATCTTGCAAAAACAAGTTCTACGGGTTCGGCTACAATTATAATTGAAGGTATAAGCCTTGGTATGCTTTCAACAGTTATTCCGATAGTAATCGTTGGTATTTGTATAATCGTTTCATACTTTGTATGCGGCGGATCTATCAGCAATCCCGACGGTGCAAAAGGACTTTACGGTATAGCTTTGGCGGCAGTTGGTATGCTTTCAACACTTGGTATTACATTGGCGACAGACGCATACGGTCCCGTTGCGGATAACGCAGGCGGTATCGCGCAGATGGCAGGTCTTGATGAAAGTGTTCGTAAGAAGACAGACGCGCTTGACTCGTTGGGTAACACAACGGCGGCAACAGGAAAAGGCTTTGCTATCGGTTCAGCTGCATTGACAGCATTGGCTCTCGTTGCATCATATATTGATAAGGTAAAGAGCGTTGGAACAGATGTTGTTGATACTTTCAACATTATGAACCCCGTTGTACTTGTAGGTTTGTTTGTTGGTGCATGTCTCCCCTTCTTGTTTGCGGCACTTACAATGAGCTCAGTTGGTAAAGCGGCTCAGTCGGTAGTAGTAGAAGTTCGCCGTCAGTTCAAAGAAATAGCAGGACTTATGGACGGAAACTCAGAACCCGATTACACGTCGTGCGTTGACCTTTGCACAAAAGCAAGTCTTAAGGAAATGGTAGTACCCACGTTGATTGCGATAGTTGTACCGATCATCGTTGGCTTGGTACTCGGCTATCAGGGTGTTGTAGGAATGCTTGCAGGTGCTACTGCAACAGGTTTCCTACTTGCGATATTTATGTCAAATTCAGGCGGTACATGGGATAACGCTAAGAAGTACATTGAAAACGGCGGTGTAGGTAACGGTAAGGGAAGCGACGAGCACAAAGCGGCTGTTGTCGGAGACACGGTAGGCGACCCCTTCAAAGATACATCAGGTCCTTCAATTAACATTCTTATCAAGCTTCTTTCGATGGTATCGATCGTATTTGCGGCAGTTGTATACAACTTCCACTTGCTTGGCTAATAAAAAATAAAAATAATAACACTCGCTTAAATTCCAAGTGAATTTTAAGCGAGTGTTTTTTTACTAACGATATTGAAATAAAATTATTTTAAATTTAAATTCGTAGGGGGAGAACTGTGTTCTCCCGTTTTACAAACGGTTTTCGCCAATTAAAAATCACTTCCCCTCCTAACTCGTAGGGACAGGCGTCCCCGACTGTCCGTTTTATATGCGTTCTTTACCAATAATATTGGAATAAAAATAACTTACCTTACTTGCTTTTATGTTACTTTCTTGCTGCGACAAGAAAGTAACCAAAGAAGTCGCCATAGGAGTGTGGGGTTGCGATTCCCCCCACTCCTAGACCTCTCCCCCCTAAACGCTTTGTTTCATTGCATCGTACATAATCATAAGATTTCTTATCTGTTTAGGTCGGATTATGCTCACACAAGACGGAAAACACACTGTCGGGGGATTATTTTTTGTTGTGTAAAATTTTGTTTATTTAAAGTTTTGGCTTGTCTCAAGGGGACGCTTTTTTCTTTTTGCTATTGACAATTATTTTGTAATGTGATATCATTTTGATATCACAGGAGGGCATTGGTATGGAAAATATTATTGAAATAAACGGGCTGTGTAAAAAATTCGGCGACGTTGTGGCTGTTGATGATCTATCTTTTAAAGTAAAGACGGGAGAACTGTTTGCTTTTTTGGGGGTAAACGGCGCAGGAAAATCAACTACTATAAATATAATGTGCGGTCAGCTTAAAAAGAATTGCGGCAACGTTATAATAGACGGAAAAAATATTGAAGAAAGTGTCAGCGACATAAAGGGTAAATTAGGTGTCGTGTTCCAAAATTCAGTTCTGGACAAACCGTTAAGCGTAAAAGATAATCTTGAAAGCAGGGCGGCTCTTTACGGTATAACCGGAGAGGCTTTTAAAAAAAGATTGGACGAGCTTTGTGATCTTCTTGATTTTAAAGACCTGCTTAAAAGGGAAGTGGGAAAACTTTCGGGTGGACAAAGACGAAGAATAGATATAGCGAGAGCGCTTTTACATAAACCCAAAATATTAATTCTCGACGAGCCTACAACGGGACTTGATCCGCAGACGAGAAAAATAATTTGGAACGTTATATATTCTTTAAAAGAAAATGAAAATATGACCGTTTTCCTTACTACTCACTATATGGAAGAAGCGGCAGAAGCCGACTACGTTGTAATTTTGGATAGCGGTAAGTTGATTGCAGAGGGTACTCCGTTGGAGTTAAAGAACAAGTATACTGCAGACTATATAACTCTGTACGGAGTTGATGAAGAAACGGTAAAAGCATTTAACGTTCCCTATAAAGAAATAAGGGATGCATACGTATTGTCGGTGCCTGATACGTCGTTTGCAACAAATCTTATTGTTAATAACCCTGACGTCTTTAAAAACTATGAGATAACAAAGGGAAAAATGGACGACGTATTTTTGTCGGTAACGGGCAAAAAGCTTAACGGGGGAGAAAACAAATGAAAGAACTGTTGATTTTAATAAAAAGAAACACGAAGCTGTTTTTCAAAGACAAGGGTATGTTTTTAACCTCTTTAATAACTCCGGCTATACTTTTGGTTTTGTATGCTACATTCTTAGGTAACGTCTATAAAGAAAGCTTTTTGGCGGCACTCCCTCAGGGGCTTGATATGGCGGAGAAGCTTATAAACGGATGTGTCGGCGGGCAGCTTATCTCATCGATACTTGCGGTATCTTGCGTAACGGTTGCATTTTGCTCGAATATGCTTATAGTTCAGGACAAAGCAACCGAGAGCATTAAGGATTTAACAATAGCGCCTGTAAAAAGGTCAACACTTGCCTTTGGGTACTACTATTCTACTCTTATTTCGACAATGATAATATGTCTGACGGCAACGGCTATATGTTTGGCTTACGTTGCGTTTATCGGTTGGTATTTGTCTTTGGTTGACGTTTTGTGCATAATAGCCGACGTTATACTTCTCGTGCTTTTTGGAACGGCAACATCAAGTGTTATAAACTTCTTTTTATCAACGCAAGGTCAGATGTCGGCTGTCGGAACGATTATAAGTTCGGGATACGGTTTTATTTGCGGAGCGTATATGCCTATTTCGCAGTTTTCGGATACATTACAAAAAATCGTTATGATTCTTCCGGGAACGTACGGAACTTCATTGTTGCGTAACCATGCTTTGAGGGGCGTTTTTGAGGAAATGGAAAAATCCCATTTTCCCGAAGAAGCGATAAAGGGAATAAAAGATACTGTTGACTGCAACATCTACTTTTTTGGAAATGAAGTAGGTCAGCCTACGATGTATATCGTTATTGGTGCGACCGTTGTTTTGCTTATTTCCTTATACGTTTTCTTGAATATCAATAAAGAGAAAAAGAGCAAACTTTAATTATAATTGAACATAATAAGAAACCACCGTACCGTTAAAATCAAACGATACGGTGGTTTTTTTAAAAAGTTTTTGTTGGAGTCAAGAGGGGACTTTTCACCAACAATATTGGATGAAAAATTACTTTCCTTTCTAATTTGTAGGGGGCGACGTCCCCGACGCCCCCAAAATCTCATTTCATTTGCTCAGGGAACACCTACCTCGACACCCCGTTAAAACATACTTTTTACGTTTTAAACCTTCCTAAACAAATATAAGTTATAAACTCAATAAACCGTCTTAAATAAAACATAAATTATATGCAAACAAAAAAATAATCCCCCGACAATATATTTCCCGTCTTGTGTGAGCATAACCCGACCTAAACAGATAAGAAATCTTATATTTATGTACAATGCAGTGAAACAAAGCGTTTGTGGGGGTAGGGATCAAAGGGAGGGGGGAATCGCAACCCCTCTCCCTTTTGGCGACTTCTTTGGTTACTTTCTTGTCGCAGCAAGAAAGTAACATAAAAAGTAAGTAAGTA
>JBGVPD010000020.1:0-41519 GCA_045126815.1 Eubacteriales bacterium | reverse complement strand
TGGTGGGTCCACCCACCAACTATCTCTTGTATTTTAAACAAAAAAGCATACACATCATTTTTTGAATGTGTATGCTTTTTAATTTATCAGTTATCTTATTTTAGGTACAAATCCCACTTTCTTGTAAACCTTAGAAAGAGTCTTACTTGCATAGTAACCTGCTTTTTCAGCTCCCTCTTTCATAATGGATTCAAGATAAGCTTTATCAGCCATAAGCTCATTGAATTTGTTTCTTACAGGTTCAAGTCCGTCTGAAACCGCTTCACCTACGGCAAGTTTGAAATCACCGTAACCCTTACCTTCAAATTCTCTTTCAATTTCTTCAAGAGTTTTGCCCGTAAAGCAAGAATAAATAGTCATAAGATTGTTTATTCCGTCTTTTCCGTCAGCATATTTTACAACAGTATCGGAATCGGTTACCGCTCTCTTGAATTTTCTCATTATTACGTCTTTTGTATCAAGAATGCCAACAGATGCGTTTTCGTTTTCGTCGGACTTACTCATTTTTTTCTTAGGATCCTGAAGAGACATTATCTTCGTACCGCTCTTTTCCATATAACCTTCGGGAACGGTAAATACGTCACCGTACACCTGATTAAATCTCATAGCAATATCTCTTGCAAGTTCTATATGCTGTTTTTGGTCAATACCAACAGGAACAACAGCTGTTTGATAAAGCAAAATATCAGATGCCATAAGAACGGGATAATCAAAAAGTCCTGCATTTACGTTAGAGGCATTCTTTTGGCTCTTATCCTTAAACTGCGTCATTCTTGAAAGTTCGCCAAACATCGTATAACAGTTTAATATCCACGAAAGTTCAGCGTGTGCAGGTACGTGGCTCTGTACGAACATCGTATTCTTCGCAGGATCAAGTCCGCAAGCAATATAAAGGGCAAGAATCTCATAAGTTCTTCTGCGAAGATCGGCAGGAACCTGTCTTACCGTAATTGCATGCATATCAACTACGCAATATATAGAATCAAATTCATCCTGTTCAAATTTTTTCCAGTTTTTTATAGCTCCGAGATAGTTTCCTATCGTAAGCACACCGCTCGGCTGTACTCCCGAAAAAACTCTTTTTGGTTGTTTATTATCCATCTGTGTCTTTCCCTCTGTTTTTGGTCTTATTATTTAACACTATTTCTTATTTTAGCATATAGCAAATTTCTTTTCAAGTAGTTCAGCAAAAAATACTTGAATATTAACATTTTATATGATAATATATAGAATATGGCGGTATACTGAAAAAGAAAGGGGATATTGTATGTCAGAATATCAAAACTACGACGATTACGTTGATGAACACGAAGAAAACGAATACGATGCCATACACGGAAAAAAACTAACCGTTGGCAGAGTAATAAAAAATATATTTAAATACGGCTTCCGTTTCGTATGTATTTTTGTCGTCGGATTTCTCTTCTTCCGTATTTTTATGAGTAACGAACCAAAAAATTCAAAGGTTTTCCTTTGGAACGAAACTGCAATAAATGCATACAACGAAGATCCTTCTTCATTTACCCCAAAATATTATAACCACCCCGACAACATTACGCGTGACGGTAAATTCTTGGTGAGCAGCGTTTATTTTGTTCCCGAAATCGGTCAATTTCAAATGACTGTACGTTACAGTAAATCAACGCTCGAAAAACTTGTAGATGAATACACGTTAGACGAAACGCCTACTAATAATATTTTTGTCTATACCCTCACCGATCAGCTCGGCAACACCTATAAAGACTATGAATTTATTACCTTTAAAAAAGGCAGATACACCTACGAAAGACTAATTTTTGACAATATCGATATGTCTCCTTTAACAGTTAAAGATGCTGACAGAAATGCCGATCAAGAGACAAAAGAAAAGGTTCAAGCGGAAAAAGATAAGGTACTTTTAAAACTTAACGTTTACTATTCAGACGACGTTATACTGTCACAACCTTACGGTACTCTCGAAGTATACGACTATGACCACTACCACGAACCGTTTAACTTTAAGAAATATATGTTCAAGAATAATACCCCGACCGATAATCTTACCGACAGAATAAACTACGTCGAAAAAGAAGAACCCGAAGAAACCGAATAAACCGTCTCAAATATAAGGAGAATTATATAATGGTACTGAAACCGAAAGAATCAATAGTCAGTTATCGCTGTCCTCACTGCGGAACGACCGTTATGAGCATGATAGGAACTTTTGCATTAAGCGGTGATCTGATCAAACTTAAATGCAGCTGCGGTGAGAGCGAACTTATTATCGCATACACAAAAGATAACAAAATAAGACTTACCGTTCCCTGCCTCGCTTGCGAAAATCCGCACACTTTCTCTATTAATTCCAAAACTTTTTTTGAAAAAGACTTGATCGAACTTTCTTGCAAAGTTTTGGGCCTCAATATTTGCTTTATAGGCAACAAAGATAAAGTTTTTGAAGCTATTGAAAAATCGGACAAAGAACTTGCTGAAATGATGGGTGAATATTCATTAGACGACATAGGAAGAATAAGCGGACGTCCCGAAGGAAGTATTACGGATGCTCAGGTGTCCGACCTTGTCAGATTTATGCTTTGTGAAATGAAAGATGAAAATGCAATTTCCTGCAAATGTGATAATAGCGACGGCGAATATGATTTTACGATAAACGATAACGAAGTTGAAGTCTTTTGCCAAAAATGCGGCGCTAAAAAATCTTTTACACTAAATTCCGTCCAAAAAGCCTCTGATTTTCTCTATATTGACAATCTTGAACTTGAATAAATGCTTATAACTACAAAGACAATGCCTTTCTTGTGCATTGTCTTTTTTTGCCTTATTTTTTCATAAGACAACATTTTTCTTTGGGAATTTTTTCTTTATTTAGTTATATATTGCATTTTACGTTAATATATGGTATAATTATTATATATGTTTGTAATTATATGCATTTTATTTTTTCAAAAAAAAGGAGTTGACGGAAAATGGTTAGAATATGCGGCGTTGTCCCGTCTTCACATTCTGCAAAAAACGGTATTTTACCGGGCGATTTTTTACTTTCCGTTAACGGCTATGATATAAACGACGTACTTGATTACAGATTTTATCTTACCGAAAGAAACGTTACTCTTTCTCTTTTAAGAGATGACAAACAATATTCTGTAAACATAAAAAAGGGCGAATACGACGATATAGGTCTTGAATTTGAAACCTATCTTATGGACAGCAAAAAAACTTGTAAAAACAAATGCGTTTTTTGCTTTATCGACCAACTGCCTAAAGGGCTAAGAGATACCCTGTATTTTAAAGACGATGATTCAAGGCTGTCGTTTTTGATGGGTAACTACGTCACCCTAACAGGTCTTAACGACTCTGACGTTGACAGGATAATAAAAATGCACATGAGCCCCATAAACATTTCCGTGCATACTACCAATCCCGAGTTAAGATGCAAGATGATGAATAACCGATTTGCAGGAAAAAGCCTTGAATATTTAAAACGTTTCAGCGAAAACAACATCACTATGAACTGTCAAATCGTTTTATGCAAAGGTTTAAACGACGGAGATGAGCTTGTAAATACAATGCACGATCTATCTTCGCTCTACCCTGCTGTTAACAGCGTTTCTATCGTACCTGCAGGACTTACAAAATACAGAGAAGACCTTTATCCTCTTGAACCTTTTTCGGTCAAGGAAACTCAAAAAGTTATCAGAACTGTTGAAAATTTTGCTCTTCTCTGCAAAAAAGAATACGGTTCGTCTATCTTCTATTGCGGAGATGAAATGTATATAAAAGCAGGAATAGATATTCCCTCTCCCGACTATTACGAAGATTTCTCGCAGATCGAAAACGGAGTCGGTATGATGGCTTCTATGCTTGAAGAATTTGACTATGCCATTGATGAGACCGATGCCGTTATAAATTCTAAAAGAGAGGTCTCAGTAGCAACCGGTAATGCAGCATACAAATTTATATACGATCTTTCAAAAAGACTTGAAGATAAATATGAGAATTTAAAAATCCACGTATACAATATCGACAACGATTTCTTCGGTCACAATATTACGGTTGCAGGACTGATCACCGCAACCGATTTGATAAACCAATTGAAAGAAAAGCCTTTAGGCGAGACACTGTTTTTACCGAGAACTATGCTTGAAAGCGAAGGTAGGCTTTTCCTCGACTCTATTGATATTTCAGACGTCGAAAAAGAACTCAACGTCAAGATAGAGGCAATACAGAACGACGGAGAAGTTTTTCTCCGATCTCTCCTTGGAATATAACACAAAAATATACATAAAAAACAGGACGGTACACCGATATGGAAAAAACAAACACGAAAAAAGAACTGAAAGTTGTATTAAGTCCCGAGCTTTATGATGAGCTCAGATTTATTTTTCGCCCCGAAACACTCGAAAACATAATATACAAACCGGAAATATTATCCGAGACAAAATGGCAGTGCTGTTGCGGTTCGGAAAGCGAACTTGAGGTATGCCCTATTTGCGGAATGGAAAAAAATACAGTTTTGTCTAAAGTCAATGCATCATATCTTGCACGTCACAGAAAAGCGAGAATTGCCAAAAAAAGAAAAGCGGCGCAAGAGAAGCAGGCGCTTATGGCTGCTCAAATGCTAAAAAAGACTAACAAGGCAAAAAAAGATAAAGATAATAACAAAAAAGCGGGTACACTTATCGGCGTGTTGTTTTTATGTGTTGCAGTTATCGCCTGTATATTTATAATATTTAACGACAAACCACAGGACGATAATCCTAAAGATACAACGGGAACAACGATAAACACGACCTCTCCCGAAGATACAACGGCTGTACCTGAAGATACAACGGCTGCGCCTGAGGAGACAACAACCTCTCCCGAGGACACCACGAAATCACCTGAAGACACTACCACTACTCCCGAAGACACAACAACTGTTCCCGAAGATACAACAACTGTTCCCGAAGAAACCGGACCTGCCACACCTCCCCCCGCTGAACCTATTCAGGTTCCCACAACTGTTACTAAAGAAGTGATCGCAACTATAGGAGAGGGCAAATGGGCATCGGGCGCTGTCGGTAATTTGGCTGCAGGCGGACTTATCTATACAGACGATCAATACGACTACATAGCCAACAACGGAATAAGAGTGCTTGACAAAGCAGGCAAAGAAGTTTCAGTTCTTACCGAAAACAAAGCCCTCTGCCTTACCGGAAGCGGCAAATATATTTTCTATATCGACGAACAAAATAACGTTCACCGCATTAATACAGAAACAAAAGCCGACCTCGCTTTCTCAATAAAAGCATCATCAATTTGTACTTATTTTGACGAATTGTACTACACGCCTTTTGAAGCCAAGGGACTGTATGCGGCAGACTTTTTCGGAAACAACTTAAAGATTCTTACACTTCAACAGGTATACGCAATATCCAACGTTGCGGAAAAGCTTTATTTTTCAACCGAAGAAAGCCTTTGTGTAATCACTTCCAAAGACTCCAACGTATTGTCAATTTGTGCTGACGGCGCAAAAGCTACAAGTATATTGGAAATCGTCGATTGTATATTCTACACCTCTGAAAAAGGCGAACTTAAATTCTACAACCCCAAACTTTCGCAAATCCCCGGAATAGAATTCCCCAGATATAACGTTAAATTCACTTGCATTACTGCTTACGAAAACAGAGTTTATATAAGAACGGTCAATCCTTACACCAACGTTGTTGAATGGATCTGCACAAGATGGACTCCGGGAACTCGAATGTTTGCTCCCACATCCTTTGCTTCCACCGGAATTTATACAGACTCTTTCTATGCAACAAGCACTGCTATTTACGACGGAAACTTCAACAGAAGAACCGTATCCTAACTATAATCTTTTAAGCTAGACAAGGAGATACAAATGTCAAAACCCGTTATTGCCATTGTAGGCAGACCTAACGTTGGAAAAAGCACTCTATTTAACAAACTCGTAGGAGAAAGAATTTCCATCGTTGAGGATACCCCCGGAGTAACAAGAGACAGAATATACCACGAGATCGAGTGGTGCGGAAGAAGTCTCATGCTTATCGATACGGGCGGTATAGAACCTAAAACCGATGATCAGATCCTTAAATATATGCGCTTACAAGCAGAGATCGCTATTGAAACTGCCGACGTTATTATTTTTATGACAGACGTTAGAACAGGTCTTACTGCTGACGACAGAGATATCGCGAGAATGCTTCTCAAAAGCCAAAAGAACGTCGTTCTCTGTGTTAACAAAGTTGATAAGATCGGCGATCTTCCCTACGAATTTTATGAATTCTACGAACTTGGCTTTATTGGCGATCCCATCCCCGTTTCCTCCATTCACGGAACAGGTTCGGGAGACTTGCTTGACAAGGTTCTTGAATTCCTTCCCGAAGAGGATGAAGAACAAAAAGAAGAAGATGATGCCATCAGCGTTGCCGTTATAGGCAAACCAAACGCGGGTAAAAGTTCAATCATCAACAGAATATTAGGCGAAGACAGACTTATCGTTTCAAACATTCCCGGTACCACAAGAGACGCTATAAATACCCGAATTGAAAACAAGTTCGGAAAATACGTGTTCGTTGATACGGCAGGAATAAGAAGAAAAAGCCGAGTTGACGACAGAATTGAAAAATACTCTGTATTGCGTTCAAAAATGGCCGTTGAAAATGCAAACGTTTGCGTTCTTATGATAGATGCCTCAGAAGGTATCACCGAACAGGACGAGCATATTGCAGGTCTTGCGCACGAAGCGGGTAAACCTACTATTATCGTTGTTAACAAGTGGGATCTCATTGAAAAAGATAACAATACCGTTAACGAATTCACTCAGAAAATTCAAACGTCATTGGCATATATGCCCTACGCGCCCATTCTCTTTATCTCAGCTAAAACCGGACAAAGAATTGATAAACTGTTTGAATTTATAAACTACGTATACGAACAATCCGTTCTTCGTATTTCAACAGGTATGTTAAACGACGTTTTGAACGATGCGGTAACAAAAGTTCAGCCGCCATCCGACAAAGGCAAACGCCTGAAGATCTATTATATGACTCAGGTTGGAATTGCCCCGCCGACGTTTGTTATATTCTGTAACGATGCCGAACTCTTCCACTTCTCCTACCAAAGATATATTGAAAACCGTATCAGAGAAGTCTTTGGATTTAAAGGCACCCCCATTAAAATCATAATTCGCCAGAAAGGTGACAATACGGACTGACTATGAAAGAACTTTATAATTTTTTTAACGCAGGACTTGTCCGTTATCTTTTCGGTTCTTATTTTGAAACGGAAGGATATGCAGGATATGCCATATCTCCCATCTATATGATCCCCGCATTTATTCTCATTTTTATGATCGCATATCTTTTGGGAAGTATAAATTTTGCAACGTTTATTTCCAACAAAAAATATAAAGACGATATAAGAGAACACGGAAGCGGTAATGCCGGTATGACGAATATGATGCGAACATACGGAACTAAAGCGGCAGCTTTGACTTTGCTCGGAGATTTTATGAAAACCGTTATTGCTGTTTTGTTCGGTTATTTGATCGGCGGTATCACCGGAGCTTATATAGCAGGACTGGGCGCTGTTATCGGTCACACTTGGCCCCTTTATTACAAATTTAAAGGCGGAAAGGGCGTTGTTACCGCTATCACTACCATTCTCTGCACCAATTTACCCGTTGGTTTGTTTTTATTGCTTATATTTGTAGCAATAGTTGCTATGACAAAATACATTTCACTCGGCTCAATTATGGGAGCGTTGATGTATCCCGTTATTTTAAGCAGTTTTGCAAAAGTGGGATTAGTTGAAACTATTTGCTGTTTCGGTATCGTTATTCTTATTGTGTTTAACCACAGAACTAATATAAAAAGACTCTACAACGGAAACGAAAACAAATTTTCTTTTAAAAAAAGCAAGTAAATCTGCTAACATATTTTAAAAAAACAAAAGAGCAAGTATTAAATTACTTGCTTTTTTCTATTCTAAAAACGCCGTACTCTTATTCTGTTTTCATCATATAATTTATAGAACAATATTTTTGACAGACAGGATGAAAACAATGAATCTAACTTGGTTCTTATATGAAGCGACGAAAAATGCGCCTTTATTGATTACATTTATTCTGACAATAGGAGTAATATTTGTAAACGGTTGGACTGATGCCCCCAATGCCATCGCTACCTGCGTTGCAACCCGATGTTTACCACCGAAGAAAGCTATTTTTATGTCAGCAGTATTTAATTTTTTTGGCGTTTGGATCATGACCGTTTTAAACTCAAAGGTTGCTATGACAATAAAAAATATGGTAAACTTTAACAGCGATACTCATCTTGCTTCAATAGCTCTGTGCGCTGCTATGACGGCTATTATTATATGGGCGGTCCTAGCCTGGTATTTCGGTATTCCGACAAGCGAAAGCCACGCTTTGATCGCAGGACTTTCAGGAGCGGCGGTAGCTTTGCAAAACAGTTTTGACGGCATTAATCCAAAAGAATGGCTAAGTGTATTATACGGCCTTGTTTTGTCAACTTTTCTTGGGTTTGCATTAGGTTTTGTTATAACAAAGATAGTTGAATATCTTTTCAAAGATACATCAAGAATAAGCAGTAATAACATATTTAAATCAGGGCAAATCTTTGGTGGAGCCGCTATGTCCTTTATGCACGGAGCTCAAGACGGTCAAAAATTTATGGGCGTTATAATACTTGGTGTTTGTCTTGCTGACGGTAAAGAAACAACGGGATATTTCTCTCCGCCTTTCTGGTTGATACTGCTCGTATCGCTTGTTATGGCGTTAGGCACTTCAGTCGGCGGATACAAAATCATAAAATCCGTAGGATTTGATATGGTTAAGCTTGAGAAATATCAAGGTTTTTCAGCAGACCTGTCAAGCGCACTCTGTCTGCTTATTCCCACCGTTTTCGGCATACCTGTAAGCACAACGCACACAAAAACGACCGCCATTATGGGTGTGGGTGCGTCAAGAAGACTTTCCAAAGTTAATTTTAACGTTGTAAAAGAAATGGTACTGACCTGGATATTAACTTTTCCCGGTTGCGGTCTGTTAGGGTTTTATATTGCAAAAATGTTTATTATCTTGTTCTATTAACCCTTCTTTTACCCTTGACAAATCTTGCCAAAAGTAATATCCTATATATACGTATATTTGTATATTATTATATTTATTGGATTTTAAGAGGTTGTTAATGAAAAGATACATGAGTCCGGGACGTTTTATTGCTCTTGGTTTTTTTCTTATAATTATGCTTGGAACGTTTCTCTTTCTCTTGCCGATTTCTCAAAAAGTCCCCGGAAGTATAAGCTTTACCGATGCACTTTTTACATCTACCAGCGCTGTATGTGTAACAGGTCTTTCAACGTTTGATCCGGGTACAGTTTTGTCTCCTTTCGGGCAAACGATACTTGCGCTTTTAATACAGTTCGGAGGACTCGGTTTTGTTTGTATAAGCGTTGGCTTTATTATGTTTTCGGGACAAAAATTATTTATAAGACAGCGAACACTTGTAAAGGAAGCTCTGAATTACGGTTCGTTAGATAATATTACATCGCTTGTAAAATCCGTGCTTTTTATCACGCTCATCACTGAAAGTATCGGAGCTTTGTTAAATTTTGCATTGTTTTCTAAAACACTTCCCCTTTCAAAAGCTATAGGCGTAAGCCTTTTTCATGCTGTATCATCATTTAATAATGCAGGTTTTGATATTTTTGGAAACGGAAATAATCTGATTTCTTACAGTGACAATACTGCTCTATTGCTTATAACCTCTTTCCTCATCATATTCGGCGGAATCGGATATTTGGTTATAAAGGAAATTATATTTAAACATAAATTTAAAAAATTTACTTTGCACACTAAAGTGGTACTCACAATGACCATATCCCTTTTGATTTTGGGAACACTACTTTTTAAAATAACAGAAAATTACAGTTGGCTTGACGCTTTCTTTATGAGCGTTTCAACAAGAACAGCCGGATTTACAACCGTCGATCTCGGCAACCTCTCAAACGCGGGTTATATTCTCTATTGCTTGTTTATGTTTATAGGCGCGTCTCCTACATCAACGGGTGGCGGTATTAAAACTACTACATTTTTAATCGTGATCATTTCGCTTTGTTCGTATTTTTCAGCAAACAAACCTTGTCTGTTTAAACGAACGTTGGCTAAAGATATTCTATACAAGGCATTTATAATATTCACAATGGGACTTACGGTTATATTTATATCGCTATTCCTATTGTGTTTATCTCAAAATGATATAGCATTTAATGATTTATTGTTTGAAGTTTTTTCCGCTTTCGGAACGGTTGGTCTGTCAACGGGAATTACTTCCTCTCTGTCTTCGGTAGGTAAATATATAATAATAGTAACTATGTTTATAGGAAGACTGGGACCGCTTACTATAGCATCACTTTGGATGTACAAAAAAACATCTCATATATCATACGCAGAAGAGTCTGTTACTCTCGGTTAATTATAATAATTAAGAAAGGTCATTCTTATATGAAAAAGAATAGAAAAAACACGGAAATATACGGCGTAATCGGTCTCGGAAGATTTGGTTTTAATCTTGCAAAAACTCTTGCAGAAGACGGAAAAGAAGTTATCGCACTTGATAATACCCCCGATAAAATAAAAGAAATTGCTCAATATACGGATAATGCTTTTTTGGTAGACAACCTATCAAAAGAAACACTTTCCGAAACCGGCATCAAAGACTGTGACGTAGTTATAATCGGTATCGGAGAGTCGATCGACATAGGAATACTGACCACGCTTACGGTTATCCAGCTCGGTGTAAAAAAAGTTATCTCAAAAGCAATTTCATACGAGCAAGGATGTGTACTTGAAAAATTGGGGGCTGAAGTTATTTATCCCGAAAAAGATATGGCGATCAGACTTGCCAAAAGACTCACCTCCCCTCAAACAATGGAGTATATTTCTCTCAGCAACGAGATCGATATCACCGAGATAATACTTACTCCTCAAGTTGATAAGATTTCCGTAAAAGAACTTGATATAAGAAAAAACTACTCTTTAAATATTATTGCGATTAAACACGGAGATGAAATATTAACCGAAATCTCTCCCGATACACTTTTGTATTCAGAAGATATACTTGTCGTCATAGGTAAAAAGACTAATATTCAAGCTTTTGAAAATAAAATAACAAAATAAGTTTCAAAAGGAGTTACTTGTATGCTCATAAATAATAAAATGCTAAAAAAAGCTCTTTATGTTTTCTTTATTGTTACTGTCTTGTCCCTATCTTTTTATGTAACGTCGTCCGCTGCTGTAACTGACACGCAGACTACAAATTCACAACTTAAAATTACCACAGTTCCAAATTATTTATATCTTACAGACAACAACGAAAACACATCAGTCTTTCGTGATTCCATTACTATATCAGCAAACGAAGATATACACTCGATTTACATTAAGTTTTGGAATGCTACTCCTAAATTTACCATTACAATAGGTGAAAAGGTTTACAGTTACGAAAATTCATACTTACATACGTTTGTAGCTATTCCGAGCGACGTTACTAATTGCCGTGAATTGAATGTTAAGTTTGAAGAAAAAGTTCAGTTATCCGACATATACGCTTTTAAAGCAGGTGAACTTCCTAATTGGGTTCAACTTTGGAAAGAGCCTTGCGAAAAAGCCGATATGCTCTTATTCTCCTCTTTTCCCGGCGATGAACATTCATACCTTTCGGGAATAATTCCATACTACGCAAAAGTTAAACAGTATAATATCCAAGTAGTAAGCCTTGTAAACTATAAATCAATTAAAAACCATGAGCTTTTAAACGGTCTTTGGGAAGCGGGTGTACGAAACTATCCGATCATAAGTGATTTCCCTTACGTTTATTCAACAACCGAAAACAACGCGGCAAATGCTTTAAAAAACAACGGTTTTACCCTTGAAGATGTTTACGAATTTCAAACTGAGGCTATAAGAAGATTTAAACCTCTCGTTGTAATCGGACAAGACTTAAACGGCGAAAACACAAAGGTCGGGCAGCGTATTTTATTTGCCAATGCATTAACAAAAGCAATTGATTATTCAAGTAATTCGGAAATGTTCCCCGAATCCTCAAAACAGTACGGTCTTTGGACTCCCAAAAAAGTATATATACATCTGTATGACAAAGAACAGATAACTCTTAACTGGGACACCACATCTGATACACTTGGCGGTCTAAGCCCATTCCAAGTATCTCAAAAGGCATTTAAGTACCATAATTCATTAATACACTCTGCAACTTCAAACTGGCTTAACGGAAATAATAACATTACAAAAGCATCAGAAATTACCGACTCTTCTCCTATGTTGTTTGGTCTATATTATACTTCTGTAGGTAATGACGTAAACAAAGGCGATTTCTTTGAAAACCTTATAAGCTATGACGAACAAGAAAAAATAGAACAAGAAAAATACAAAGAAGAGTTGGAAAAACAAAAAGAAAAAGAAGAGGAAAGCAAAAGAATTGAAGACAGCTTGAGACTTGAATCTGAAGCTGAAGCTTCAAGAGAGGCAGAAAAACAAGAGAAACGCGAGTCCGAAAGACTTGCCGCAAAAGCAGCTCAAGAAAAAAACAATTCATCAAAACCACTTGTTATTGCAGTTATAATACTGACAGCATCTCTCGTTGCTGTAGGCGTAATACTTGTAAAAAGGTTTTTTAAATAAGTAAAATAACATATAAAAAAGTGTGTACTGACCAGTACACACTTTTTTGCTATATCTTTAAGATTAGAAATTGATCTTGTTCTGAATGTATTCTTCGAGACTGTCGATAGAAACACGAACCTGCTCCATAGTGTCACGGTCACGTACAGTTACACAACCGTCTTCTTTTGAGTCAAAGTCGTATGTTATGCAGAGAGGTGTTCCGATTTCGTCCTGACGGCGATATCTCTTACCGATAGAACCGGCTTCATCGTAGTCTGTCATAAATTTAGCTGAAAGCTTTTCGTAAACTTCCGTTGCCTCTTCCGAAAGCTTCTTTGAAAGAGGAAGAACTGCGCACTTGAAGGGCGCTAATGCAGGATGAAGTCTCAGAACGTTTCTTACGTCACCTTCGCTGATCTCTTCTTCGTCGTATGCATCAATAAGGAATGCCAAAACAACACGGTCAGCACCAAGTGAGGGTTCAATGCAGTAAGGAATATATCTCTCGTTAGTTTCGGGATCAAAGTAGCTTAAGTCTTTGCCTGAGTGTTCCGAATGAGCCTTAAGGTCGAAGTCTGTACGGTCTGCAATACCCCAAAGTTCGCCCCAACCAAACGGGAAGAGGAACTCAAAGTCAGTAGTTGCATTTGAATAGTGAGAAAGTTCTTCGGGTTCATGGTCACGAAGCTTAAGGTTTTCTTTCTTCATACCAAGTGAGTACAAGAATTCTGCACAGAAATTCTTCCAGTATGCAAACCATTCAAGATCAGTACCGGGTTTGCAGAAGAATTCAAGCTCCATCTGTTCAAATTCACGTGTACGGAAAGTAAAGTTTCCGGGAGTGATCTCGTTTCTGAATGATTTACCGATCTGAGCTATACCAAAAGGAATCTTCTTTCTTGTGGTTCTCTGAACGTTTGCAAAGTTAACGAAAATACCCTGCGCTGTTTCAGGTCTCATATAAATCTGAGACTGTGAATCCTCAGTAACACCCTGGAATGTCTTAAACATCATATTGAACTTACGGATAGGGGTAAATTCTGTCTTACCGCAACCGGAACAAGCAACATTGTTTTCTGCAATAAAAGCTGACATTTCATCGTTTGTCATACCTTCAACTTTAACTTCTTTTCCGTTTTCTTTTGCCCATTCTTCGATAAGCTTATCCGCTCTGTGACGCATCTTACATGACTTACAGTCAATAAGAGGATCGTTAAAGTTTACAACGTGTCCTGATGCTACCCAAACTTCAGGGTTCATCAATATTGCGCTGTCAAGTCCAACGTTAAGCTTTGACTCCTGAACGAACTTTTTCCACCATGCTTTTTTTACATTGTTTTTAACTTCAACTCCAAGAGGACCGTAATCCCATGAGTTTGCAAGTCCGCCGTATATTTCAGAACCGCTGAATACAAAGCCGCGATTCTTACATAAAGCAACAATTTTTTCCATGGTCTTGTCTGTGTTAATCATGATAATTCTCCTAATATATGTTATATTTATTTAAATTCTTCGTATGTCGTTATTGCTTCACTAACACTAGGCATAAATACCGTAGTGTCACCCGATACCTTTGAGTATCCCGGAAAAGTAACTGAGTTTGACGAATATTTGGGATACATAAAAAACAATTCTATGTAATCATCAAAGTCAAAATTAGATTCAAAGCAATCGGTCATGGGTCCAAACCAGTCAGCTGACGTTGATGCAAATGCAGGAGTGGTTATATGTTTAAATAACGCCTGAACGTAACTAACCAATACCCTTTCATGAGTATGTCTGGAATTTCCTGCAAACGAATTATACCTAAGAAGCGCTACCGCTTGTTTCGGAGTGATATTCTGTTCACCCGCTTCTAAGTCTATCGTGTAATTACGCCAATCCTCATCGACTGACATATCACAAGGAACGTTGTATATAACGTTTCCGATCTCCTTGAATGCCTTTTCGCAATTTTCGGTATTGATCACAGCAACGTATTCAACCTGCAGTCCCGTCAATGAATGGATACTGTCAACCAACGCCTTTGTTCCCTGTTGGTTATAAATTCTAAATAAAGTTTCGTTTTCTGTGTCCCCCGCAACCGTATTGGCAGGAATAGCCGAGAACATGAAACTCTTTTTCACCTTATCTATTTTTACCAACAAAATTGAATCTGCCGTCAACCTTTTTCCCGAACGAAAATCCTTTCGGTAATCCGTTCCTATAAAAAGAAACGTTGCCTGTTTGTCGTTGCTCTCGGGGAAAATTATTTCTTTTATATCTTCCTCTACGTCCTCAGGCTCTGTCTGTTCAACCTTTTCAGTAGTAGTAGGATCTTTCTTATCCGCTTCTTTATCGGTGGAATTTGGTTTTGGCGTAGGTTTTGTAGGCTCCGCGAATTCGGGGTTTTCTTTGTTATCAAGCACGACCGTACTGTCCGATAACAGAGGTATACTAAAATCAAATTCAGTAAAATTGCCAACGAGAGCATAAAGCAATCCGACAAGCAGTGCTGCCGTCAATATTATGGATAAAATAAATGCCACAACAGAACGCATATCTTGACTTTTTCTCCCTTTTTTGTTATTTCGCGGTATAAATCCGTATAATCTTAAATATTATAACAGATAAATATTAATAAATCAAGGCATATAATAAAATATTTTGTAGTATTTTCCCCGAATATAAGCTATCATTTCAAGTATGCTTTTTAGAAGAAATGTCTTGATATTATATGAAAATTATGCTATAATTGTCGGGTAAATATTTATGCCTGCATAGTTAAATGGATATAACAAACCCCTCCTAAGGGTTAGTTACAGGTTCGATTCCTGTTGCGGGTGCCAAAAAGTGCCGAAAATGCAGTGTTTTCGGCACTTTTACTTTTCTTTATTCGATTATTTTCTTGAATAAGTTTTATTGTTTTTAGGGAGCAAATCAAAATCGAACTTTTACCGTTACCTGTCAAAGTTCTTGCTAATGGCGATTAGCAGAAAAACACTGTTTTGCTAATCGTCTGCTAATCGGTTTTTCAGCAAAACTTTGCTAATTTGCACAGGCGTATGTTTCATCCATTGACTTTTTGCAAAATAGTCACGATTAATACAGCAGTGAGTATGATTTTTGCTATCACTGACTTTTAATCCTTACGCATTATAGCAAAACAGCATTTTTACAAGGTCGTACAAAGGACGTTTGTTTTTGAGGGGATGAACAAAACCGATTGAATACACGAAAGATGCGACTTCCATAGATGCCTTCGGATTCCAAACCTTTTTTGCGGAAATATCGCCATACTCACATTTTTCGGAATCGGCAATATATTTCAGGTGTTTATTCAGCTCAGCTATCTGCGGAACGCTGTCATAATTATTTAAGGAAACCACCGCAATTCGGCATTTCTTGTTCTGTGCCTTGATAACCTTAATCAACTCCAGATACTTATTGTCAAACTCGGTAGGGTTCACTCCAAGGGTTGAAAGGTCTGCCTCTCCGAGATGTATCAGCACCGTTTCGGGTTCAAGAGGTCCGACTATCTTTTCATATACGCTCGCAGCCTCGTTGACGGACAGATTATCAAAACTGCGATTGTATATCCTCGATTCTACGGCAAAAGCCTGACGGATTTCACCAGTGGGAATATTCTTGTCAGAACCGCTGCCGAAGATTACAATACCACCTTGTTCGGCAAGATCGTTAAGTTTTACGTAGTTTTTAATTTCTGCTTCTCTCATTTTTATGCCTCCATACCTTGCAAACGCTTCTTGTCAAGCGAAACGTTGCGGAAATATACAATTACGTTCAAAGAGACAATTGCCAAATTCAAAATGTAAGCAATCAACACGTAATTGATCTGACCCGAAATAAGCTTTGCGGAAATGCCTGCTATGTAACCGGTGATGATAAGTAAAATAAACAGCAGACTTGTTCCTTTTGCGGTTTTTGCTCTGTATGCCTTAATAACGTTCAACGGCCAAGAAAAGCCGAAGCACACAAGCATAACCGTTTCTAAAATTGATCCCATAATCTTTCTCCTTTGCGTTGTTTGGACTTCGCAAGTATGATAGCACCGTCCCATACAAAAGACAATTTTTCGAAAAATAGAAACATAAACAGTCGTTTTCACTCACTTTTTTTACTTTCAAAAGTCCTTTTGAAAGGTTTGAAAATTGAAAAATCCGTTCAATTATGATATAATAATTCAAACTCAGGGATTGATATCAGGGATGGTAAAGGTATGAAAGCAGGAAAAGAAGCGGCAGATAAACCAAGAATATCGCTCAACGGTATTCAAAAATTGTTCTTTCGCACACAGCTTATTTTGATTATTTCAATGGCGCTGATTTTAGGTGTTGCAGGAACGCTTCTCAATATTCATTTTGAAACGGAGAAGCGTGACCAAAATCTGCAGAACGTAGCTGAAGCAATTGCTAATTCTCCGATGATGACGGGTAAGAGCAGCGAAGAAGAGAGTGTTATCATTGAATATCTGGATGCATTGAAAGACACTCTTGATGATATTGACGTCATCTCTGTTGTAAACAATGACGGTATTCGTATGTATCATTCCAACCATGCTTTGATCGGAACGAAGTACGACGGAAATATGCCCGACTTTAAAAGCAATACGGACGGCTACTACGCTGTGAACGAAAGCGGCCCATCAGGAAATCAGCGCCGTGCTTATGCTGCGGTGTATAATGAGGACGGAGAACATGTCGGCGTGGTTATGGCGATCATGCTGATGAAAAACATCAAGACCGAAACAGCGCAGATGTTATGTATCTTTCTCCTTATTACCGTGGTTGCAATTTTAATTGAACTGATCATTGCGGGAAATCTTTCGGGTAAAATCAAAAAGAGCCTTATGGGATATGAGCCGGATGTGTTTACGGCGATGTATAAAATGCGTGACAATATCCTTGAAACCTTGGCAGAAGGTATCATTGCTTTCGATACAAACGGAGTCATACAGTTTGCCAATGAATCCGCAATCCGTATGCTTTTCGATCGTCCGCTGATTAACATTGTTGGACAAAGTGTGGATGTTATTGGTGATGATATTCTTTCCCGTAACATAAAAAGCGGCGACAAGGAAAGGAATATCAATCTTGCAAAGGCAGACATTATTCTTGACTGTGTACCGATTAAAGAAGATGGAATGACTGTGGGAACGGTTGCTATTCTTCATAACCGAGCCGAATATACAAAACTAATGGAAGAACTTTCAGGAACACGGTATCTTGTGGACTCTATGAGAGCAAACAATCATGATTTCACAAATAAGCTACACGTTATTCTTGGTTTGATACAAATGGGGATGTATGATGATGCAAGCTCGTACATCCAAAATATCACAATGGTACAACGTGAAAATATCAGTAAGGTTATGAACGCTGTCAGCGAACCTGCTGTTGCGGCACTCCTCATCGGAAAAATTGCAAGAGCCTCCGAACTCAACATTAATTTTGTACTGCGTGAAGGATGTTATTATTCTACAGCAGATATGAATCTTCCTTCCGAAATGCTGATAACCGTTATCGGCAACCTACTTGATAATGCCTTCGATGCGATGAATGAAAGCACCGACTATAAGAAACACAAAGAGCTGATGTTCGGTATTTACTCCAAACCCGGTGCCGTGTTGATTACCGTTGACGATACGGGCAGCGGTATCAAGTTGAGGGATATGGAACACATCTTTGAAAACGGATTTTCCACCAAGGGCGAAGGCAGAGGTACTGGACTTCATCAAGTAAAATCAATGGTAGAAAACTTCGGCGGAAAAATCACGGTAGAGTCGCAGGAAGGCGTGGGAAGTTCTTTCTCGGTAAGTTTTGTGAAGGAGAATGGTAATGTATAAGGTTTTGATCGTAGAAGATGACCCGATGGTCGCAATGATAAATGAACAATACATAAAGAGAAACAAGAACTTTGAAATTGTCGGTAAATGTAATGACGGTCTGACTGCTCTTGGTTTCCTTGAAAACAACACGGTAGATCTCTTGATTTTGGACGTGTTTATGCCCAAAATGGACGGATTTGAAACACTCCGACAGATCCGTAACAAACAAATCACTGTGGATGCCATTATGGTAACGGCGGCAAATGAGCGTGAGTCTTTGGAAGAAGCTTTACACCTTGGTATTGTGGATTATCTTGTAAAGCCCTTTACCTTTGACCGCTTTCAAATGGCTCTTGAAAAATATATAGCACAAAACAATGCGCTCAAGGATATTGAAACGTTAAACCAAAAAAACATTGACCATATTATCGACAATTCCCGCAAAAAGAGCGATGACCTTTTTCCAAAAGGTATTCAAGAAAAAACGCTTGAACTTATTATGGATTATCTAAACGCCAATAAAAGCATTTGGTTTACCGGCGATGAGATTGCCGAAAAAGTAAATCTTACGGGCGTAACTGTGCGCAGATATATGAACTACCTTGCCGAATCGGGTAGAGTGGTCAGTGAAATGAATTACGAAACCGGCGGCAGACCGTGTATGAAATATAAGGTTGAGTGAAAGACAATATAAATTTCCAAAGCAAGTACAGCTTAATATTAGCGATAACACCACAACATAATATATGCCTATTATCACCACCCTAAAATTATAGCTTTTGCTAATTGCTTGCTAATCGGACGACTTAAAATAACATAATATTAGCGGTAACGGCGTAATACAGAATAACCCTTTAACCTTAAAATCCCCTGACAGCAAAAGATTTTTAGGTATTACAAGGGACACCGTTTTCGTTTCCATCGGTATCTCCTAAGGTTTAATTACAGGTTCGATTCCTGTTGCGGGTGCCAAAAAGTCCTGTTCTGAAGAACGGGGCTTTTTTTAATTTAATCTATCCAAACCACCGTTTTGATACTTTTATCAAACTGATCAATTGTATTTGCATATAACTAATTTTGTTTTAGTGTCACTTTTTATTGTTTTTTTGTGTAATATATTTAATGTCACCCTTGCTTTTATAACGGTCTTATGATATAATTGACATATATTTGTTGTATTTTTTATACACACAGAAAGGAAAAATAATATGAAAATTACAAAACTTTCAGCTCTATTTTTAGCAGTGATTATGATACTTTCCTGCTTCACAACAATTTCAGTTTTTGCTACTGAAAATGATGGAGCTACATTCAAAGCAGATGAAGTGTACCACACTAAATCAGCTCTTACTCAAACTCCCAACACTGTTGAAGCAACTCTCCGCTTCCCTGCTGACATGTCAAAATCGACACGTGGCGGCGTTGTTGTTGGTAACTTCACCACAATGTCTACCGTTTGTTTCAGCTTTGAAATTCACCAAAACGGTAACCCCCGTCTTTACATAATCGACGGAAACAAGACTGTTCACGACTATACTTTTAAGGAAGTTAACCTTTACACAGGCGAATGGGTTCACGTTGCTGTTGTTAAAGATTCCGATACTGACGAAGTTACTTGTTACGTTAACGGCGTTGAAAAACAGACAATCGCTAAAGACGAAGTTCCTGCCGACCTTTCTTTCAAAACAAGAATGTGCCTCGGCGGTGACGACCGTGAAAAGAATGCTCAGTACTTCAAGGGCACTATAAAGAACGTATCTCTCTATTCAGACGTTCGTACAGCTGCTGAAATCAAAGCTGATGCTGATGGTAACTTCGATACAGATAACCTTATCGGTTCTTATGATTTGGTTACAGATGCAGCTAAATTTACTGACAAGAACGGCAAAGGCCCCGACTTCGAAGTATTCCGTCCTTGGATAAAAGATAAAGAACCCGTTACCGATTATGCATACTCTTTTGCTGTTGTCGGTGACACACAGATGCTTAACTACTACTATCCCGAAAAGTTCCCCTCACTCTACAGATGGATAGCTAACAACGTTGAAGCTAAGAAAATCAAGTACGTAATTGGTCTCGGTGACATCACTGATAAAGACACAGTAGCAGAATGGGCACTTGCAAAAACAATGCTCAAGACACTTGACAAGAAAGTTCCTTACTCTGTTGTTCGCGGTAACCACGACTCAGAAGAAATGTTCAACAAGTACTTCCCCGTTAGCGAATACGGCTCAAAAGTAAGCGGTTACTACGGCGACAACTTGCTTAACAGTTACCACAAATTCAACGTTGGTGATATCAAGTACCTCTTGTTGAATCTCGACTTTGGTCCTTCCAATGACGTTTTAAAATGGGCTAACGAAGTAGTTGCTGAAAACCCTGACTACAACGTTATTATTGCAACACACTGTTACCTCTACCACGACGGTACAACACTTGACGAAAGCGATAACGCTGCTGCTTCAAGAATCAACGGCGGAAACGACGGCGACCAGATTTGGCTCAAACTCGCAAGAAAATATGAAAATGTAGTTATGGTTCTTTCGGGACATGACCCGTCCGATAAGATCATCAAAACTCAGAAGAGAGGCGCAAACGGCAATATTGTAACACAGTTGCTTGTTGACCCTCAGACAACCGACAGAACACACGGCGGTGTTGGTTTGGTAGCTATGCTTTACTTCTCAGAAGACGGCAAAAACGTTGACGTTGAATACTACTCAACAACATACGAAGCTTACTTCCTTGAAGAAAACCAGTTCAGTATGACTGTTAACGTTATAGGCGAAACAAAAGCTCCCGAAACAACAACTCCTACTGAATCTTCACAGACTCCCGATCAGTCACAGACTCCTGATCAGCCACAGACTCCTGATCAGACACAGACTCCCGATCAGACTACCGGAGAGCAGACTCCTAATGATGATTCTAAGAAGAACAATGATAATACGGTTATGATCGTATTGATCGTTTCGATAGTTGTCATTGTAGCTGCGATTGCGTTCCTCTTCATATTTATGAAAAAGAACACAAAGAAAGAAGAAAAAAACGATAAGTAATTAACAGCATAAACAAATTTCCTCCCGCATTTTGCGGGAGGATTTTTTGTAAACAAAACAGGTGTACATTAATTTTGTACACCTGTTTTATTTATTCAATTACTTTAATTATAAATTATCTAATACCGTAATTTTCAATAATATAATCCATATCCTTGTCGCCTCTGCCCGAAAGGTTGATAAGGATCGAACCCTTGCCCATTTTCTTAGCAAGTTTCATACCGTAAGCAACTGCGTGTGCGCTTTCAATAGCGGGGATAATACCCTCGAGTCTTGAAAGTGTGAAGAAAGCATCAATCGTTTCTTCGTCATCAACAACGTCATAAATTACTCTGCCGAGATCATGCAAGAATGCGTGTTCGGGACCCGATGAAGGATAGTCAAGACCGCTCGCAACAGAATATACGGGAGCAGGTTCACCGTTTTCATCCTTAAGCATAATACTGTTAAATCCGTGCATTATTCCCTCTGTACCGTACATCAAACTTGCAGCGTGATCACCAAGCTTGGGACCTTTTCCGAGAGGTTCAACACCGTATATATCAACGTGATCATTCAAAAATCCCGAGAAAAATCCTGCCGCATTTGAACCGCCGCCAACACAAGCAACTATCGCATCGGGAAGTTCACCCGTCATTGACGTAAACTGTTCTCTCGCTTCAATTCCTACTACACTCTGGAAATCTCTTACCATCATAGGAAAAGGATGAGGGCCAAGCACAGAACCTATGCAATAAATAGCATCTTTGTATTCTCTTGCATAAGCTTCAAAAGCCGCGTCAACAGCTTCTTTTAATGTTGCAAGTCCGTGTGTTACTTCAACGACGTTTGCACCTAATATCTTCATTCTTGCAACGTTGGGAGCCTGTTTCTTAATATCAACAGAACCCATATAAATATCACATTCGAGTCCGAAGTATGCTGCCGCTGTTGCAAGAGCAACACCGTGCTGTCCTGCGCCTGTTTCTGCGATAACCTTTTTCTTACCCATATACTTAGCAAGAAGAGCTTCACCCATACAGTGATTAAGCTTATGAGCACCTGTATGGTTCAAATCTTCTCTCTTCACGTAAAGCTGTACGTTACCAAGTTTGCCCGACAAACGTTCAAGATATGAAACGGGGGTAGGTCTGCCCTGAAACTCTTTTCTTATTCTGCGAAGTTCGCTGATAAATTTGCTTGACTTACAAATAGTAAAATAAGCTTCTGTTATCTCTTTCATAGCGTTCTTTAACTCATCGTTAATATAACAACCGCCGTATTTGCCAAAATATCCGTTTTCATCAGGATAGTTCTTAAAATAAGTATCAAAATCAATTCCGTTAAAATTCATAATTTTTTCCTCCGTATATATGTATTAATTATTATTTTCTTATATTTAGTCTTATATCAAAAATTAAACCCGCCATCGTCTCGTTTTCAGTTTCATATTTATCCTCCGAATTAAAAACAAAAAATCCCCGACAGAAAACCAATAATTTCTGTCAAGGACGAATAATTTTTATCCGCGTTGCCACCTTGTTTCACAGGAAAACCCATGCACCTCTTTATAGATACCAACATATCTAAGGCTTCTGACGTGAGCCGTTTACGTTGCAGAATACTCGGCATATAAAACGCCTTTGACTGCACCCTCAGCGGTCCATTTGTACGGATTGTTTTTCATCGGGCTCTCAGCTTACCCCGACTCTCTGTAGAAGCATTTTCCGTTTTTATCTCCGCGTCAACGGTTTATTATAAATACTATAAGTGGATTATACCACCCTTTTTCTCTCTTGTCAAGTGTTTTTATTTTACCTTTTTCCCGGAACACAATAATGCCGTATACACCTAAAGCATATACGGCATTGTTATTTATCTTATGTACTTCTCTGATATTTTTAACGCTCTTATAACAGGAATAATCAAAACACCAAAAACAAAATTGCTTATACCGTGTATAAGATCAAACGGCAGTCCGGATATAATCCAAGCTATCATCTTTTCAAAATTAAATCCAAACATTATAGCTTGAGCCGGTGCATATAAAGTTCCGTAAAGAAATCCATGAATTGCACAAATTGACATATACACTATCGGGGTAATTGCTTTCGGCATATTCTTGGGCAAAAGCATAACCATTCCCCAAAGGATTGTCCATATATACAAATACGGCACCCACCATAGAGAAAAACCGTAATACACGCCTAACATAAGCACAAAAACATATATTGGAAACAATGCTTTTTTTCTGTATACTACCGTTACTGCTACTATAAAAACACCGACCAGATGCATATTGGGTAACACTTCCATAACCAACTTTGATGCAAACATCAAAGCCCCAAGCATACCGAAAATTGCAATTTCTCTTATTTTGAGTTTCATTTATTTTGATACCTCAAAAGAATATACTTTTCCCTCTTCTATCTTAACCGATTCTGCGCCTACCATTGAATACTCGCCGTCAACGTAAAATGCCCAATAAGTTTTGTCTTTGTCGTAATCGGCAACTATTCCGTTAACCTTTTTTACGTAAAGTCCAAACTCGCTCTCATCGCCTTCAATAAGACCTAATTTAATCAAAGCTCCGCCAACGGTCTCTTCGTCAGTCTTAATAAGGAATTTGGTTTTGTTTCCGTCAATATCCTTAACCACAAAATCAAATTTTGTCTCTCCTTCGCCGAGTTCTTTTACTTCAACTTGAGAGTTTAAATTTTCCTCTCCGTCATTTTTATTGTCACTGCAACCAATTGTAAAAAGTGCTGTAGCCGCAATAAGCACGATACAAAGGACCAATGACAAAATTCTCTTAAAATTTGTCATAATCTTTTTCTCCTTGTTTTTTTATATTTTAATCTTACATTCCAATTATCCGGCTCTCGCAGATACACCTTGAAATGATTTATGCATATTTAGATATTTCGACTTAATGCTATTTCTTCTGTCTTCTCAAAAACTATTATGTTTTCAATGACATTTTCTCCGATATGTTGCGGCAGATCGGATAAGAAGAAATGTTTTCGCATATCACGGCGACGGGCTCGTACAGGATTTACACCTGTTTCCCTAAATTATGCACACTGTCATTTTATCACACATATCTATATTTTTCAACAACTTTACAAAAACAAAATGCGTATAGACTAAACAAATAATCTATACGCATAAAACTATATCTTTTTTAATTTTGCATAAGTTGCCATTAGCTTTTTGGTACCTGCGTTGTCAAAAGCTATTTCATAAAGGGTATCTTTGCCCATCGGCTTAACCGAAAGCACCGTTCCCTCGCCAAAAGACATATGACGAACTCTGTCACCTAGTGAAAAAGCGCTTCCTGTGTTGTTAAAAGAATTAACTTTCTTTTCAAAACTTCTTGACATTTCACTTGAGAAAGCAAACTTTTCTCTCGTTGCAAACTGATTGGTTTTGCTTCTTGAAAAGCCCTCGGATTCATATCCCTCTTTTGTAACGTACTTTTCAGGTATCTCTTCAACAAAACGTGATACACGGTTATATTGCGTCTGCCCAAAAAGCATTCTCTCTCTTGCGTGGGTACAGATAAGTCTTTCCCTTGCTCTCGTTATCGCAACGTAAGCAAGTCGACGTTCTTCTTCAAGTTCCTCTTCGAATACCGATGATTGTACACCCGGGAATATTCCCTCTTCGAAACCGGGAACAAATACAACGGGAAACTCAAGACCTTTTGCGCTGTGTATGGTCATTACGGTAATAGCATCCGCTTCCTTATCGTAATTGTCAATATCAGCAACAAGCGATACCTCTTCTAAATATAAAGACAGTGTACCGTCGGGGTTATTTTGCATATATTCCTGCGCGTTTGATATCATTTGTAATACGTTATCTAATCTCTCTTTTTCAGCCTCTCCTGCAGAAACCAACATCATTTCATAGCCCGACAGCTTTATAGTCTTTTCGACCAATTCGTTTAAGGGGACAATGTCTATCATATCCCTCAAATACTCGATCAGCTTTACAAAATCCGTTAATTTATTCTTTGCCGCCGACAATGCAGTATACTTGTCGGCATTTTTCATAACTTCAAACATACTGCAATTTTCAACTGCCGCTATTTTTTCAACGGCATTCATGGTAGTATCACCAAGTTTACGCTTGGGTTCGTTTACAATACGCTTGAGTCTTAAATTATCATTAGGATTATTGATCACGCAAAGATACGAGAGAATATCCTTAACCTCTTTACGTTCATAAAATCTCTGACCGCAAAGCATTCTATACGGCATACCGCTTTTTACAAACACGTTTTCAAGGGTACTCGACTGCGCATTCATTCTGCATAACACCGCAAAATCAGAATAATTTCTCTTTTCTTTTAAAACAAGTTCTTGTATCTTTTCGATAATATATTTTGCTTCTCCGATCTGATTATCACACTTGCGGATACAAACGGGTTCGCCCCCCTCTTTATCCGTCCACAATTCTTTTCCTTTTCTGCCGACGTTATTTCTTATAACGGCATTTGCGGCATCAAGAATATATTTCGTTGATCTGTAATTCTGTTCCAGTTTGATCACGTTTACGTTTTCAAACGTCTTGTCAAAATTCAAAATATTTTCAATGGTAGCGCCGCGAAATTTGTAAATACTCTGGTCGTCGTCACCGACCGCCATTATATTGTTATATCCACCCGCCAAAAGCGAGGCTAAAACAAACTGCGCGTGGTTTGTGTCCTGATACTCGTCTATACAAACGTACTTAAACTTTCTCTGATAATATCTTCTCGTCTCTTCGTCTTCTCTGAGAAGTTGAACTGTCTTTACGATTATATCGTCAAAATCAACTGCGTTTGCCTCTGCCATCTTTTGCTGATACAGTTTATATACGGTTGCAATCTTCTTCAGTCTAAAATCGCCATCCCCACCTATTTCTCCTGCTAACATTTCGGGGGTTATAAGCTTATCCTTGCATTTACTAATCTCATTTCTGACAACTTTAGGGTTTAAATATTTCTCGTCAATATTAAGCTCTTTCATACAAGTTGAAAGAAGCTTTTTTGTATCGTCGGTATCGTAAATAGTTAAATTGTTTTTTTCAAGACCTATTCTGTCGCCGAATTTTCGTAGCATTCTTAAGCATACAGAGTGAAAAGTGCCTGTCCAGATATCGTTAACCTCTTCGGCTAAATCTCTTTCAAGCCTTTCGGCAATCTCTCTTGCAGCCTTATTTGTAAAAGTTATGGCAAGAAGTGCCCAAGGCGGACAGGGTTCTACAGCATATTCCTTTAAAATCTCGCCTATTTCTTCCCTGTCTAAATCTATTGCATTCTCAAGTCTCTCAACGTCAGCCAAATCAAGTCCGTAAGGAAGTTTTTCCGAATAATAAGAGTTGCCGTATTTTATTATGTAAGATATTCTGTTTACAAGTACGGTAGTCTTTCCGCTGCCTGCACCTGCCAATATAAGCAAAGGGTTATTTACCGTAAAAACGGCTTTTCTCTGCATCTCGTTTAAATGTCCGTAAAGTTTATCAAACAATGCGCGCTTCGCCCGTATAAATCTCTGTTGCACTATACTCCCTCCCTACTCTTTTCTATAAATACTTTTTCATTATAACATATTATTTCTCAAATTGGAATAAGCATTTTAAACTTTTTATACTTTTAGAAATTAGAGAACACATATATTTTTTCCGGCATATTATATTACAGAAGATATTATAATTGATATCAATAAAAAAACAAAAATAAAATTAACATAAATGGAGGAATTATCACCTATGGCAGATAACAAATCAAGCTGTCTTGGCAATTTCGGCAACAAAGAAAACGTTTGTATCGACGTCAGCCGTATTCTCGATTCCTGCCGCGACAAAGACTGTTTTGAAGACGTAAAAGTTTTCCTAAACGAGTTCGGCAGAGAGATCGTAGACAACGCAAGCAGCGTTAGAGCAAAATGCACGAAAATACTTGCCGCAAATATTACCATTGACCCCGTTCAATTTAACCGTGGGTTCTATCAAATCTACATCAGGTATTTTGTAAAAATAATATTCGAAGCGTGTGTAGGCCTCGGCAGAAGCCGTGAATTCGAAGGACTTGCAGTATGCGAAAAGAACGTTATACTCTACGGAAGCGAAGGAAACGTAAGTATATTCAAGAGCGAAATGGGACTCGGCAACAACCCTTGCGGTTGCAATACCACTATGAGCACCAACTTACCTACCGTTGCTGTCGAAGTAATAGACCCTGTTATTCTTAACACAAAAATAGCAGAAGACAGTAACTGCTGTTGCTGTTGTTGCTGTACACCTGACGAAGTACCCGAATCTCTCTCTGAAATGTTCGGCGGCAACTTTGAACAGAACGATAACGGTAAAAACCTTTACGTATCACTCGGATTTTTCTCGGTAGTGAGAATAGAACGTCCCGGACAGTATATCGTATCGGCAACCGAATTCAGCGTTCCCGACAAAGAATGTGTTATGACACAGCCCGACGACCCTTGCCAAGCATTTGCAAAAATGGCATTCCCTTTTAACGAATTTAATCCCCCTTCAGTCTGCAACAGAAAATGCTGACCAAAATTAATATCCCTCGTTTATCGGGGGATATTTTATTTTGAATTTTTTATAAAAAAAGGACGGCCAATGGTCGTCCCTACGGTATTTAATATTTATTTGTATAGTAACTATTTTTAGAGAATACCAAGTCCTTCTAAAAGAAATTTCAGCCCCATGCATATAAGTATCATTCCGCCAGCCATTTCTGCTTTTGACTTATATTTCGTTCCGAAAATGTTTCCTATTTTTACACCGACAAACGAAAACAGCCACGTCGTTACACCTATCATAATCACCGTTAAAATCAAAGTACCAATACTCATCGAAGGTAACGCTGCTCCTGCCGCCATAGCGTCAATACTCGTCGCTATCGCCAAAACAAGCATAGTCCTAACATCAAGCGATGCATCTACACACTCGTCACAATCTTTTGACAAAGCTTCCTTAAGCATATTAGCCCCGATAAGCACGAGCAACACAAATGCTACCCAATGGTCAACGGCTTCTATGTAATGTCTGAACATACTAACTAAAGCATACCCAATAAGCGGCATCATCGCCTGGAATACACCGAAGTATAAACCGACCTTTATTCCATGTTTTATTTTAAAACCTTTTCCAAGCGAAAGACCTTTGCAAATCGCAACTGCAAAAGCATCCATTGACAAACCTATTGCCAAACCTAAAATTGATATAATATCCATTCTTTTTTTCCTTACATTATAGTTTCCAGTATTTCTTCAAAAGATGAGCATACTTTTTTCCCCGACTTTTCAAGTATCTTTTCCTCTGTATGCCCTTTTGAATACAAAATACATTCTACACCAAGAGCAATAGCTGTGTCAAGGTCATGGAGTGTATCTCCTATCATAACACAGGTATTTTTATCTATTTTCTGCTCTTCTATAAGCTTTTTCGCTCTCTCGATCTTGCTTCCGGCATCATAATCGGTTGCCGCATCTATTTTTTCAAAATAATGGGTTACGTTAAATTTGTTTGCATATCTTAACAAATCGTCTATATGCGCCGCAGATATAATATACTGCTTAACTTTGTTTTCTGAGCAAAATTCCAACACTTTGTTAGCCCCGTCAGCAAGTTTTACCAAGCCACTGTTTTTCTCATAAAGTTCCCCAAACAACGGTTTTATGATATCCATTGTTACTACGTTTAAATCAAATATTTTCTCGTAAAACTTATATATTGGAGTATCAATATAAGAGTAATATTCTTCAAGGTCGATCTCATTCTTTCCGTACATTTTCAGCATATCGTTTACTGCATAAAGCGATGCTGTCAAATCGTCAAGAAGCGTACCGTTCCAATCCCATAATATGTATTTGTATTTCATCGGATTACCTATATAATTCAATTATTTTTATTATAGTGTCAACGCATCTGTCCATTTCTTCCACTACTGCAAATTCAAATCTGCCGTGATGGTTTCCCGAACCCGTTCCCAAATTAGGGCAAGGCAATCCCATATAAGACAGTCTTGCGCCGTCAGTTCCACCTCGTATGGGGGTTATACTTGCAACTCCGCCTGACATTTCTATCGCCTTTACTGCATTATCTATAAGGTGCATATGAGGTTCGATTTTTTCTGCCATATTTTCATAACTGTCGCAAAGTTCAAGTTCAACGGTACCTTTTCCGTACTTCGTATTTAAAAACTCGGCAATCTTCTCAAAAAAGGCTCTCTTTATCTTTATCTTCGTCTTATCGTGGTCACGAAGAATATAGCGCAGTTCTGCTCTTTCGACACCTGAGTTTATTTCCATTAAGTGATAAAAGCCCTCATACCCTTCCGTATTTTCGGGACGTTCGTTTGCGGGAAGCATACCTATAAATTCCATAGCGATCAAATTTGCATTCTTCATTCCGCCGTATTTTGCTTCGCCGGGGTGAACGTTCTTTCCGTTTACAACAACTTTAGCATTTATTGCATTAAAATTTTCATATTCTATCTGTCCGTGATATGCTCCGTCAACGGTATATGCAAAATCCGCCGAAAACTTATCTAAACTAAAAAGATCTGCTCCACGTCCTATTTCTTCGTCGGGAGTAAAAGCTATTGATACGTCTCCGTGGAGAATGGTATTATCATTCATAAGTCTTTCGACAGCGGTCATAATTTCTGCTACTCCCGCTTTATCGTCAGCTCCCAAAAGTGTAGTTCCGTCTGTCACCACCAAAGAATATCCCTTGTATTCTTCCATTTTGGGCATTACAATATTTTTTTCGGGGTTTAACATTATATCGTTGCCGTCATAATTAATAATCACTTTAGGGTTTACGTTTCTGTATTCAACGTCTCCAACAGTATCTAAATGCGCGATAAAACCAATATTTATTCCCTTTATTTTTTCAGCGTTGGCAGGTATCTTTGCATAAACGTAGCCGTTCTCGTCCACATAAGCATTATCAACACCCATTGATCTTAAATCTTCTACAAGCTTATTTGCAAAAAATCTCTGTCCTTCTGTTGACGGACAAGTTGCTATACACTCCTCCGACGCCGTTTCATAACGTGTATATTCTATTAATCTTTCATACGCATTCATACAGTTTTTACCTCTCTAAACACATTACCTTATTATAACCTATAAACACTACCTATGTCAACGAACATTTTTTAATTGAAAAGACTTAAAAATGCTTAAATAAAATAAATATTTTTGTTGAAAAATTTAACAATATATGGTATACTTTGAAGAGAAACAAAATTCTTTGCATTATTTATAATTTATATAATTTGAAAGGGATCTATACTATGGCAGATTTAAAATTTTCCTATGAAAATCTGAAAGATTTTTGCGTTGACATCTTTTGCAAGTTTGGATTTGACAAAAAAAAGAGCGAAATCATAACTGACGTTCTTCTTCTCTCCGACCTTTACGGTATTGACTCGCACGGAACACAGCGTTTACTCCGCTACTATAAGCACCTCCAGTCAGGTCTTATAAAAGCAGATGCCGTTCCCGAAACAATCTTTGAAACACCTATCTCGGCTGTTATTGACGCTAAAGAAGGTATGGGACAGCTCGTCAGCTACGACGCTATGAATCTTGCTATCGAAAAAGCAGAAAAGAGCGGTATAGGTATGGTTACCGTTAAAAACTCAAACCACTATGGTATTGCAGGTTACTATGCAAAAATGGCTTGTGACAAAGGTCTTATCGGTATATCCGTTACAAACACAGAAGCTATTATGGTACCCACATTCTCACGTAAAGCTATGTTGGGAAGCAACCCTATTGCAGTTGCTATGCCTGCTGATCCCTATCCTTTCTTCTTCGATGCAGGTACAGCGGTTGTAACAAGAGGTAAACTCGAACTCTACAAGAAGCTTGACAAAGAAATGCCCGACTGTTGGGGCCTTGATGCTGACGGTAAAGTTAACACAAACGCTCCCCAAGTTCTTGACTGCATAGCAGCTCACAAAGGCGGCGGTATTCTTCCTCTCGGCGGCGCTTTCGAACACACAGGCGGCCACAAAGGTTACGGTTACGGTATGCTTTGCGAAATATTCAGCTCGATCCTTTCACAAGGTCTCACAAGTGACAAAACATATACAGGCGGCAAGGCTTTGATTTGCCACGGATTTATCGCTATTAACCCCAACCTCTTCGGCGATCCCGATGCTATTAAAGCGCACTTCTCTCAGTTCTTGCAGGACCTTAGAAATGCTCCTAAAGCTGAAGGTTGTGACAGAATATATACTCACGGCGAAAAGGAAATTATCGCTATGGAAGACAGACTCAAGAACGGTATTGCCATTAACATCAACACCGTTAAAGAAATGAAGGGCTGCGCTGAAGGCTTTGGTATGAACTTTGCTGACTACTTCGGCAACATCGCTGACAATATCTAATTCAATTTTAAACACACAAAAATTTATTAAAGCCCTCGATGCCTTTATTCGAGGGCTTTTTCCTATTAAAATACAAATTTTATCTTTTTACTTGAATAAATTATTTTTTCTGTTATAATAATAGTAGATGTATTTTATTTGACGAAACAATGGAGGCCTTTTAAAATGAATAAAGAAATATTTTCAACTCCCGAAATTGATGTTTTCGTGTTCTCGAACAATGATAAGATACTTACTTTAAGTTCCGGCGACAACGACAGCGGGGGATTAAGCGGCGGAAAAGATCCCATTCAGTTACCTAACGTCTAAGTTTAATTCAAATAAGAGAGTTAGTGGGTTTTCCCCTCCAACTCTCTTATTATTGTTATTAAAACAAAACTGCATAGCTTTGTATTTATGAACACAAAGCTATGCAGTTATTTTTTAAAGTATGATACAAATAAGTCCGCCTGAACCCTCGTTTATTAGCTTTTGTAACGTGTCCCCGAATTTTAATCTTGCCTCATGCGGTATCTTTGCAAGTTTGGTATTCAATCCTTCGTTTATCAAATCATAAAGACTCTTTCCAAACATATTTGACTCCCAGATCTTCTTAGGATCCTCTTCAAATTCCTTGAGCATATATTTTATGAGTTCTTCCGACTGTTGTTCCGTTCCGACAACGGGATTAAGCTCTGTTTGTATCGTAGCCTTTATCATGTGTACCGAGGGGGCGGATGCCTTTAGTTTTACCCCGTATGCGCCCTGCTGTTTTGTAATCTCGGGTTCTTCCAGCTTCAGATCCTCAAGACTAGGCGTTACTATTCCGTAACCAACCTCTTCAACAGCCTTCAACGCGCTTTCAACCTTTTCATATTCGGTCTTTATTCTTGACAGTTCAATCATTTGGGATATAAGCTGTGCTTCATTTTCTATATCGATCCCCGTCATTTCCCCTATCGTTTTATAAAACAGACCATTCTTTAGTTCAGCAAACACCCTTACACTGCCCGTCGCCAGATCTATCTCATTTACGTTTGTATCTAAAACGTATTCATTATCCGAAAGTCCTTTGAAACACTTATCAACGTCTCCCGCCTTATCTATCCCTTTTGCGCATTCCAATATACTTTCATTTATCGATTCTCTTATCTTATGTTTATTATCTAAAGCATATATCCAACCGGGAAGTTTAATTTTCACTTCTCTAATAGGAAACTCAAGCAACACCATTTCAAGTATGCCCTCTATATCTGTCTTGTCAAGTTCAAGACAGTTCACCAAAGCTACGGGTGAATTATATTTTTCTTCTATCTCGTATGCTAATCTTTCGCTTTCAGGTGACTCGGGAGTAGAAGAATTTAGCACGATAACAAATGGTTTGTTTATTCTTTTTAATTCAGCTATAACCTTCTCTTCGGCTTCAATATAGTCTTCTCTGCCTATTTCTCCTATAGTACCGTCAGTCGTAACAACAACACCGATCGTAGAATGATCGCTTATAACTTTTCTCGTTCCGAGTTCTGCCGCCTCACCAAACGGCATTGGCTTTTCACTCCAAGGTGTCATAACCATTCTTTCGCTTCCGTTTTCTATATGACCTAACGCCTCGGGGACTATATATCCCACGCAATCAACCATTTTTACTCTTAAATTTGAGCTGTTACCTATAGTAATATTAACCGCCTCGTCGGGTACGAATTTCGGCTCTGTCGTCATCACCGTTTTCCCCGCAGCGCTTTGCGGCATTTCGTCTCTCGCCCTTGATAACTCATATTCTTCCTCTATATTAGGCAGAACGACACTCTCCATAAATTTTCTGATAAATGTTGATTTTCCCGTCCTCACCGGCCCTATTACACCGATGTATATATCACCGCCCGTTCTGGTGGCTATATCCTTGTAAATATTAGTATCTGTCATACCAATTACCCTTCTTTCAAGATTTTCTCTTTTGCTAAACCTTATGAAAAAGAATTGATTTATATGACACTTTCTTTATAAAAATAAAAATCGGACAGTCACCAAAAACTGCCCGATTAAAATATTTAATTGCAATTAAATCTAATTAGTTTGCCTTCTCTATTCTGTCGATTTCAAGAATATCTGTAGGCTTATCACCCATTTTAGCTGTGATTGTTACAATTTCGTTACACTCTTTGTGAGCTGTAATTATTCCATCCTCATCAACAGATGCTATTTCGGGATGGCTTGAATAGAATGTGTACAAACCGCCGTCCTGTTCCTGTCTGTATCCCAACTCGAATTCGTGTGTATCTCCTACCTTGAGAACAAAACCTGCGCTAAGATCCTGAACCATTGTAATTGTATAAGTCTTTGTCTTGCCCTCTGCATCCTTAATTTCAACAGATGCTACGTATTTTCCTTCTTCTGTTGTTTCAGGCTGTCTTATTGTAACTTCTATACCCTCTCCCGCTGTTGCTACAACGTTAGGAATCGTGGGATTTCCGTTAGGAATATCAACTGTATATTCTGTAACTTCCTGATCAAAATCGCTTATTGTATAGTTTTCGTTATCGAAACCAAGAGTTTTGAGGTAAAGTCCTTCCTTAAGAGGAGGCGTCGTATCTTCATTCTTTTGTGTCTGTTCTGTTGTGTCACCATTAGGCTTATCAACGTCGTTTCCGCCGCATGAATACAAAAGAGTGATCATAGAAAATGCCATTATTATTGCAAGTATAAGAGTAAGTTTGCTTTTCATAAAAAGTATCTCCTTTAAAAAATATAACATCTTAGATAATTATATACAAATCCGCCATTATTGTCAACATATTATAATTTACACTTTGTAAATTTTAGTTCACAAAAAAAGAGCCTTTAATAATTTTAGGCTCTTTTTATTAATCAAAAATTATAATCACGATTCGTTGAGTATATCTTCCCAAAGCTTCTCATAATACGAACGAATTTCGGGACTTAAGTCATGGAAATACTGTGTCTTGGGAGTATTTTCTTTCGTCGGATAAAGTATTTCATTTCCCTTAAACGAATAGTCGTCATTATTTACAACCGTAACGTTGGGTGATGCATAACAAATATACTCTGCGTTAGCTAATGCAACTTCCGTCTCAAGCAAAAAGTTTATATACATCATCGCTGCTTCGTAGTTCTTTGCATTCTTCGGTACGCAGATCGAGTCTACGAATATATTCGTTCCCTCTTTAGGATATACAAATGCTAAGTCATCGTTGTTATCTTTCATCGTAAGGTAATCACCTGCATAATAGGGGGCAATTGCCGCATTACCGCCCTCCATCTTGTTGAATACCTGGTCCATTACTCTTCCCTGCAAAACTCCGTTTTGCTCTTTGAGCTTGTTTGCCGCCTTATCCCAATCCGCCTTATCCGGAGTATTCAAATCAATACCAAGCAAAAATTGCGATATAGCAAATGCATCACGGGGATTATTGAAAGTAAGAATATCACCTTGATATTTGCTGTCCCACATTATCTCCCAGCTTGTAGGAACTTCCTTTACCATTTCGGTATTATATATAAGCCCTACCATGCCCACGCTGTAAGGAACGGAGTATTCGTTGTTTTCATCGAAATACAAGCCCTTATATTCTTCGGAAATATTTTTATAGTTTGTAATCTTTGAAAGATCGATCTTCTGAAGCATATCTTCAGCTATAAGACGCTGGATCATATAGTCTGACGGAATTATAATATCGTAAGATACTGCTCCGCCCTTTATCTTGCCGTACATAGCCTCATTACTTTCATAGTTGCTGTAATTAACCTTTATGCCCGTTACCTTTTCAAAAGCGGCATTTACGTCAAGCGAACCTTCGCTTCCGTCGGAAATATATTCTCCCCAGTTAAAAACGTTTATGGTAGTTCCCGCGTAATCTCTTGTATACGTTCCGTCAAGATGTTCAACGGTATCGTTTTTCGAACCGCATGATGCAAACGCAAACATAGAAACAAACATTAATATTACGAGAAACAGTGATGTAATTTTTTTCATTTACCTACTCCTTTAGCCTTTTTCTCTGCCTTTTCCTGCAATATGTTTATAACTATCAAAAGCACGAGAATAGTAACAAAAATCAATGTCGAAAGCGCATACATATCAGGCTTTACCGTCTTTTTGGTCATAGCAAATATCTTTAGAGGCAAAGTCTGAACGTCAGGGCCTACTGTGTAATAGCTAATCACAAAATCATCTAACGACAAAGTAAACGCCATCAATGCACCTGATATTATTCCCGGTAGTATCGAGGGAATAACAACCTTAAAAAAAGCCTTTATAGGTGTGCAACCCAGATCCTGCGCCGCCTCATATAAATGAACGTCTGTCTGTCTTAATTTAGGCAATACGTTTAAAATCACGTACGGTACGTTAAACGTAATATGCGCTATAAGAAGGGTTACAAAACTTAAAGATTCTGCGAGTCCGAGTAATCTTCCCGCAAAAACAAACAATAACATAAGTGACACGCCCGTTACAATATCGGGATTCATCATCGGAATGTTCGTTACGGTGTTCATCGTATTATACAAAAACTTATTTCTCATCTTGTACATTCCGACTGCCGCTACCGTCCCCAACACCGTTGCTATCAAAGACGATAATACCGCCAAAATAAGCGTGTTTGACAAAGCCTCCATAACGTCACTCTTTGAAAACAGCTCTGTATACCATTTCAAAGAAAAGCCTGTGAATACCGACGTACTCTTAGACTCGTTAAAACTGAAAAACACCATGATAAGCAAAGGGGCGTACAACAGAAAATACACACAGAAATTAAATATTCTGCCAAACGTCTTCATATCACCATTCCCCCTTCACTGTCTGAAAATTTATTCATTACAGCCATACTAATGATTATCATAACCATCAATACGAGAGATATAGATGCGCCTAAATTATAATTGTAAGACGTCTGCATCTGTCTTTCTATAACGTCACCGACAAGCATTATCTTTCCGTTACCTAACTTCTGACTTATATAGAACGTGCTGACAGAAGGCACAAACACCATCGTTATTCCCGATACAACTCCGGGAAGACTTAAAGGCACAATTACCCTTCTAAGCTTATTAAATCCGTTGCATCCCAGATCCTCTGCCGCCTCAAGCAACGAAGGCTCTATCTTTGACATTACGGTATATATGGGCAAAATCATATACGGAAGATAGTTATACACCATACCGAATATAACGGCTCCCGGTGTTCCTATCATCTCGATCTTACCAAGCCCCAGAGACTCTAAAAAATTGTTTATAATACCGTTATTTTCGAGAATATTCATCCAAGAATACGTTCTTATAAGCAAGTTCATCCACATAGGAAGCATAACGAGCATCATCTGCAATCTTCTTGACTTCTCGCTCTGTCTGCTCAAAAAATATGCGAAAGGATAACTTATAAGTAACGCAATAACAGTCGCTATTAATGAATATACGATCGATATCCAAAAAGTGTCCTTGTATTCTTTTAACTGAACAATATTTTCTAATGTAAAAGCTCCGCTCTTGTCAGTAAATGCATAATACGCAACTATAAACAAAGGCACTACTATAAAAATCACCGACCACGCGGTATACGGAGCATTTAACGCTACCGATCCAAGCCCTTGTTTCTTCTTCATTCGTCTACCTCGTCAAGCTCACTCATTCTGTCCATTTCATCGCTGTACGAGCTGTAGTCACCGTACTGTCCCGAATACTTCGACTTCTTCATTACGTGGATAGCATCCGGCTCAATATAAAGCCCTACCACGTCACCAACTTTGCTTTCATCGGTAGTCTGTATCATCCATTTAAATCCTGCAACGTCTATAATTATTTCATAGTGTACGCCTCTGAAGAGGACGGACGTTACTTCACCTACAAGCATACCTTTTTCTACGGGAACTATATCAACGTCTTCAGGTCTGATTACAACGTCAACGGGCTCGTTAGCTTCAAAGCCCTTATCAAGACAATCAAAAGTCTTTCCTACAAGCTTAACCTTATAATCGCTTATCATATTACCGTCAATAATATTGGATTCACCGATAAAATCGGCAACGAAAGCATTTTCAGGTTCGTTGTATATATCAACGGGCGTTCCTATCTGCTGGATCTTGCCCTCGTGCATTACAACTACCGTATCCGACAAAGACAACGCTTCTTCCTGGTCATGCGTTACGTATATAAACGTTATACCAAGTTTTCTCTGAATGTTCTTAAGTTCGTTCTGCATATCCTTGCGAAGTTTCAAATCAAGCGCCGCCAACGGTTCGTCAAGCAACAACACCTTAGGCTCGTTAATTACAGCTCTCGCAATCGCAACTCTCTGCTGCTGTCCGCCCGAAAGCTTTGCAACACTTCTCTTCTCAAAGCCTTGCAAATTTACAAGCTTAAGCATTTCCTTAACTCTTACTTCAATCTCTTTTTCAGGAACCTTGCTTACTCTTAGCCCAAACGCTATATTATCATATACGTTATAGTTCGGGAAAAGAGCGTATCTCTGAAACACCGTATTTACCGGTCTCTTGTAAGGCGGAACACCGTTTTCTGATTTTCCGTCAAAAAAAACATCTCCCGTTTCAGGTTGGATAAATCCGGCGATTATTCTTAAAGTAGTCGTTTTTCCACAACCCGACTGCCCTAAAAGCGTGACAAATTCTTTGTCTCTAATGGACAAATTTAAATCGTCAAGTACTTTCTCGCCATCAAACTCCACGGTGATGTTCTTAAGTTCAATAATATTCTTCTTGTTCATTTTTTTGCATCCCCCTTTGCGGTAAAGACCGCGTACAGCTCATCTACAGCTCTGCGCGAACCCCATATCGGGCTAACCGATGCCCCCGCAAAGAGTTTGTTACAACTATATATACGACTGTAACACTTACAGCTTAAACATAATTGCAGCACTCGGTTTCTCAAACCGACATTTATTTTCTGTCGGTCACGGCTCTTGTTAAGAACTGCCCTGATATGTACATCTGTCCTCTCCATGTTATTTATTTAACACTAATAAAAAAGGTGATGATTGATTTTGTCAAACCTTTGCTTTTGACAAAAATGTTGGCACAGATGCAAAAATCGTTATTTTATTTTATAATTCGTGTACAATAATATATTATATACTCTATATACATTTCCGTCAATAGTTTTCGTATTTTTTCTTCTTTAATACACGTCTTTTACATAAAAAACTGCCTCTTTTTTTCGGAGACAGTTTTTTATATTTTGCTTTTTATATACCCATTACCGAGTCGATGGGCATGGAGATCACAACACCTTTGGCTTCACTGTGCATACCGTATTGTTCACTTATAGCCTTCATTATATTCGTTTTATTCTCTACCTCGGAAATTATCAAAAGAACTTCTTTCTCTTCTTGCATATTTATGCCCCAAAAGCTCTCCATTTCCTCATTCATTATCTGTCTTGAGTGAATTACGGTACCGCCGACAGCACCTGCCGCTCTTGCCGAAACCATAACATCTCCGCTGAAACCTCTGTTTACAACCGCTGCTATAAGAGCAAATTCGTTTCCAACCATCTTTTCTTCTTCCTTTCCTGAACCTTCTTTGTCATCGCATTGAATAGTTGTATGAGCAGTTATCATACGCAAAAGCAAATTGTTTGCGCTTGTCAGCGGTACTGTAAACGCAATACCACTGTTAACCGTATTCATACTGAGTTCAAGATGCAATTTTTTCAACATCAAGTCTGCATCTTTTTTTGAAAGAATGCTGATTAGCAACCTTTTTTCTGTAATGCCCAAACCAAGCATATCCAAAATTTCACTCGATGCAGTTCCCTCTGCAAGCAAACTGTACAGTATGGAATGTTTTTCTGCTTTAAATAAATCAGCAGCTATTTTAGCTAATTTTTCTGTTGTAATTACTACTAGTGCTCGAACTGACGGATATTTTTTATTTTGCATAATTATATCTCCTCCAACTCGATAATATCATCACTGTCATCAGGTATATCAACATTAACAATATTCTTCTGTTTCTTATCTGTCTTAAATTTGTATACAAGTCCCATTATCTGAATTGCTATAAGCGGAGTCAATGCAACAAGGGCTACAACCCCAAATGCATCTGCCATAATGTCACCGCCCACAGCCGCACATACGCCAATGCTCAACGGAAGCAAAAACGTTGACGTCATAGGCCCGCTGGCAACCCCACCCGAGTCGAAAGCTATACCAACAAATATGCTTGGCACAAATCTTGATAGACCAAGCGCAATTATATATCCGGGAATTATGATCCATTGAATAGGTATACCTGTCAGCACCCTCAACATCGCAAGACCTACACTCACCGCTACACCTATTGACATACACCAGTTCATTGACACTACCGATATCGCGCCATCAGTAACGTTTTCTACCTGATGATTCAATATCTGTATAGCAGGTTCCGCCTTAACTATATAGTAACCTATAAGCATTCCTATCGGTATCAATATCCACTTTTGTTCAAGCAAAGCAAGCTGTTTTCCCAAAAATGAACCTACAGGTGCGAAACCGAGATTAACTCCGCACAAAAACAAAACAAGTCCCGAATAGGTATAGCCCATGCCTATCATTATTTTCAATATCTGCTTACCGTGATAACGGCGGCAAATCAACTGAAAAAGGACAAATACTGCTACTATCGGCAACAATGATATAAACACTTCTTCAGCAAATTTCGGAAGTCCCTTAAAAAACACGTTTGCAACGTCTCTTGTAGTCACCACGTTTTCAATATCGGTCAAAACACTTTCAGGACGGGCATCCGTATTAAAGAAATAACCTAAAACCAATACAGCCAATATAGGACCTATACTCGAAAGAGCAACAAGACCGAAGCTGTCGCTTTCAGCATTCTTATCACTACGCACCGATGCCAAACCAACACCCATCGCCATAATAAAAGGAACTGTCATAGGACCTGTCGTTACTCCCCCTGAGTCGAAGGCAACAGCTACAAAATCCTTAGGCACAAAAAACGATGCAGCTATCAATATTCCGTAAAACACCATAAGCATAGCTGATAAACTTATTTGGTCTCTTATTCTGGCTATTGCCAATGCCAAGAATAAACCTACTCCCACGGCTACCGCTATTATTAATTTATTATTAGGAACTCCCGGCACCTGCTCTGCCAACACCTGAAGGTCAGGTTCCGATATTGTAATAATAAAACCCATAATAAAGCCAATAAACAGCACTATAAGCACTCTTTTCGACTTCGATATCTGAACACCTATTCCCTCTCCGAGAGGTGTCATAGCCATCTCAGCTCCTAGTTGGAAAAGTCCCATCCCCATAATAAGCATTACAGCCCCCGTTAGAAAAAGAACTATATGCCCTAATTCTATCGGAACAAGAAATACGCTTATAAGCAACACGATCGCTGTTATGGGAATAACTGCTGAAAGAGATTCATTAACTTTTTCTTTTAGCTTTGGATTCATCACTAACCGTCTTTCTTAAAATTTTTAAAAAAAAGAGGGGGTTATCCCCCCTCTTTCTACTGCCGCCACTTTTTCAAGGGTTCAGCCTATTTACATATTAAACGAGAATTATTCTGC
>JBGVPD010000019.1:0-12407 GCA_045126815.1 Eubacteriales bacterium | reverse complement strand
TAATACGGGGCGTCGTGATAGGGGTTCCCCGAACCGCACGTAGTAAGGTTTGGGGGTTCTCGTAGGCGTCGCCCCCTACCAGTTAAGAGGAAAAGTAACTTTTATCCCAATATTGTTGGTGAAAATCGTTTGTTATTACGGGGCGTCGTGATAGGGGTTCCCCGAACCGCACGTAGTAAGGTTTGGGGGTTCTCGTAGGCGTCGCCCCCTACAGAATTAAGATGCACAAACACCGTAGGGGCGATTCACGAATCGCACGATTTATATTTACATACACAAAAAAGGACGATTAAATAATCGCCCTTTTGTTTTGCTTATTTTACGTATTTGCCATCCCAATAGCCACTTGCATCAAGATAGCATTTGCCCTTACTGTCATTTATATATGTATTTGTAAGCATCTTACCATCAGCGCCTAAGTAACACCAACCGATACTGTCTTTCATCCATGAGCTTTCAACTCTGTATCCGTTCTTAAGGTAGTACCAATGACCGTTATGCTTTTTCCAACCCGTTGTTGTTACATAGTAACCATCAGCACCCATATAACACCAACCGGATGAGTCTTTTGCAAAGTCATTTGTTACCATAACTCCGTTAGCACCGAGGTATACCCAGCCCTTGCTGTCTTTCATCCATGCATTTGCATACATCTTACCGTCAGCCCCAAGGTAATACCACTTGCCACCGTCAAGTTTCCATGAATTTTGCAATCTGTATCCGTTATTGAGGAAATACCAAGCACCGTTAACCTGTTTCCAACCTGTTGCCGTTACATAGTAACCGTCAGCACCCATATAGCACCAACCTGAGCTGTCTTTGGCAAAATCATTCGTTACCATTCTGCCGTCAGAACCTACATAGCACCATCCTTTTGAGTCTTTCTTCCAGGTATTTTCTACTCTGTAACCTTTTTCAAGATAATACCAACCGCCGTTAACTTGTTTCCAACCGGTTGTGGTTACACAGTATCCGTCAGCACCAACGTAACACCAACCGTAACTATCTTTAGCAAAATCATTCGTTAACATTTTGCCGTCAGAACCTAAATATACCCAGCCTTTTGAATCCTGCTTCCAGGTATTCTTTACTTTTTTTCCGTTTTCGTAATAATACCAGCCGCCGTTTTGATTCTGCCAACCGTTTAACGATTTATCAACATAAGACTCAATACTAAAGCTTAAAACATTTTGTTTATCGTTAAGTTTAAGAATTACTACTTTTTCTTCATCCATAAAGTAATGTGAAGATTCTACTGTCCAAATACCGCCACTGTAACTTATTTTACTGGGAGAACATTTTCTGTTTTCAGCGCCTGCATGCGGGAACTTTGTGGTTTTGTAAGTATCGTTTTTACTGTCGTAGTTTTTAGACAACGTTAAATCCACGTTCTTAATACCAAAAAGTTTATCTACTGCATCTCGTACGTCTTTTCCGGCATAAACCATATACTCTTCACCGTCCGGTGATAACCAGATCTCTGCGTTTTCATAATCTATCATAGTACTAGCCGCAAACGATATAATATCATCAATATTATCAACAGTAATTTTTCCGTTAAAGTGCGAAGTTTCCAGAATATCCATATCATAATGACACGTCATAGCCCAAGAATAATTATAAGACTTTGCTACCGTTTCAAACCACTCACACGATGAAAGCGTATTGCTCTTTATTTCAGTTTCAGCTTCAAAATCAACAAATCCGATTGCAAAAAAGCCCTCACTAAAATAGAACATAGCATCAAATTCGCCCTTGTCGGTGAGAATACCGGCATAATACGCGTCTTCATCGAACAACCACATATAGCTGATATCAAGCAATTTCATCTCATAACTGCTCTTATCGGAATTTTTCACAGTAATCGTTATGGTTTTATCAGCATTTTCTTTAATAGAAATGCTTTGCATTAAATTATCACGTACAACCAAAGGAATCTCGCAAACTATTCCAAACAGTTCAAATTCCGCAATATTATTTCCTGCTTTTTCCCAGTCGCTATTTATATATATAGTACCGTATCTTTGTATCTTCTTACAATAAACATATCTTCTGTAAGCATTAGAATAATCCTTATCTATTGAAATGTCTTCATAAGAACCGTCTTTATACAAAACTCTAATAACAACACCTTTAAGGTTAACTTGTTCATCAATTAAATATTCTACCTTGTCAGGCATCTTTACGATCTGAACATCTTTAATCGGGTTCTCTTTAATTGTAACCTTGAACTTGGTTGAAGTACCTAAAAGAAAACCTGTAACTTCGTATGTTTTTCCTGCCTCCCAAGGCTCTTCTGTTTGCAAGTCCCACGAATTAGTTTCAACGTAATAATATTCTTGGTTATATATAATTGCGTTATCGCGTACTATTTCAGCTTTTGTTCCGTCTTTCAATATTACTTCTGACAAAACAGGCTTAAAGTAGTACTCAGTCATTCCACCGAAATTATCCGAGTCAAATCCCTCAACTAAAACAATATCTTCAATAACTATACTCTTAATAGGGCTTTCTGTTATTGTAACTTTAAAAGTATCTTTAGCACCTAAAAACGTTCCCGTAACCTCATAAGTATTACCTGCCGTCCAAGGCTCATTTTGTTGTAATTCATAGACATTAGTTTCGATACTATACCACTCATCGCCTATTTCATAATGGTCTTGTATTTCTTTTGTACTACCGTCTTTAAACGTTACAACAGCCTCCAAAACAAAACCGTTATAAATGAAAACGTCTCCTTGGTAATAACCGTTATAATGTTCCATAATCGAAAGATCCTTGATGTCAATACTTTTAACGGGACATTCTGTTATCGTAACGTTAAACGTAGTTTCAACACCTAAAAACGATGCGGTAACAGTATATGTCTTTCCGGTTACCCAAGGCTCATCGTATTGGCTTGAGGTATCCGTCTGTAAAGAATACCCATAACCGTTAAACTGTATAGTGGTGCCATGCTGCACACTTCCGTCTTTAAAGGTTGTTGTTACATCAAGATCAAACCATTCATAGTGATAATCATCGCCCGCAAAGTAACCGTTAGTATATTCCATAATCGAAATGTCTTCGATCTCAATTTTTTCAATAGGACATTCTATTATTCTAACGGGAACGGTACAAGTCTTCCCAAAACAAGAGAAAGTTGCATAATATGTGTTTCCTGGCAACAAAGGATTATCTTTACTTTGTTCAATATAACAATCAATTTCATAAAAATCGTCGTCATATTCAATAACGCTACCAAAATTTTCAAGCACAGTTCCGTCTTTAAACGTTATTGTAACGTCTGAATCCGAGGCAGACACATAATAATAGAAAACTGAATCGTCATAATATCCATCGTATTTATCTATTAATTCAATAGGAGTTGCCGTCATAGAAACGACGGGCGACTCTATAACTTCAACGGTATAATTCGTTTCAGTCTCGAGCATAACAAACTTTGCAGTATGCTTTCCTACACCCCATTGATTAACGTATGACTGATCTGATATGAGGTCGGGATTACAATCCAAATAATCATAAATCTCCCAATAATCGCCCGATATATACAAACCATTTTTAAAGTTGATAACTATATTTTCAGGATATATATTGTATTCAAAATACGAACCTATAATATTATGGTAATCATCATATTCATTTTGCATATATCCATGAATGTTTTCAATGACCTTAACGTCATTAATTTCAATGCTTTCAACCTCAACTACGTGCACGTTGAACGTATCGGTAAGACCCAAAACCGAACACGTAACTTGGTATGTATTCCCTACTTCCCATTTTTCTGTATCCTGTGTGTCCGAAAACTCGGCATCAACACGCATTTCATCGAGGTAAACGCCGTATCCTATTCGTGTAGTCTCAGTAGTATCGTCTCCACAATAGAAAGTTGCTTGGGGATTATAATAATAGCGCCAACCCTTGTCTTCGTGCGTATAATTCATTTTTGTGATATACAAATCATCAATATTCATACTCACATAGGGATTCTCGCGAACTTCAACTTCAAACGTATCGCTGCATCCGGCATAAGTAGCTGTCAATTGATATTTATTTCCTGCTTCCCAAACTTCGCCTTCTTGAATATTGGATAAGGTAAATACTCCATATGGAAGTTCACAACTGCCACCTATTTCATTCTGAAACCAATGCTTACCTTCTTCGCCATTCTGATAAAAGACAGTAAGAGTCAAAGCAATTTCCTCAAACTTGCCGTCTTCATTTTGCATTCCGTCATAAACGTATGCATCTTGAATTGTTATGCTTTCAATAGCTACACTATCATCAGCAAGTACATTAAGCGATAATATCGAAAGCAAAACCACTATCGATATACCAACAGCTAACAACTTTTTCATAACAAATACTCCTTTACGTTTTATACATTGTATTGTAGCTCAGTTTCAATAATGCAAAGCATCCAAACTACTTGTTCTTAAACATATTCTAACACATTTAAATTTAAAAGACAATGTATTTTTGGGACAATTTATACAAATTGTAAATTTTTTTACCCCATATTTTGTGTTTTTATTACATTTGCTCAAGTAATATTGTTAAATTAAAGACCACAAACAAGCAATCCCCCGCTATTATATTTACCGTCTTGTGTGAACATACCCCGACCTAAACAGATAAGAAATCTTATGTTTATGTGCGATGCAGTGAAACAGACCGTTTTAAGAGGAGGGGTTAAGGGGAGGAGGAAATCGGAATCCTCCTCCCCCTTGGCGACTTCTTTGGTTACTTTCTTGTCGCAGCAAGAAAGTAACATAAAAAGTAAGTAAGGTAAGTTATTTTTATCCCAATAATATTGGTGAAAAGTATATTATTACGGGACGTCGAGGTAGGGGTTCCCCGAACCGCACGTAGTAAGGTTTGGGGGTTCTCGTGTGCGTCGCCCCCTACAAGTTAAGGGGGGAAGTTATTTTTAGTCCAATATTGTTGGTAAAACAAAAAAGGACGATTATCAAATCGCCCTTTTGTTTTTTATTCTTCGCTGAACTGACTCTTATCTACTCCGCATACGGGGCAAAGATAATCTTCAGAAATATCTTCCCATTTTGTACCGGGAGCTATACCGTTAGCTTCGTCACCCAAAGCTTCGTCATATTCATATCCGCAAATCGTGCATACGTACTTTTTCATAATTTTATACCTCTTTTTAATTATTATTTATAGTTATACATCAGCTTTCCACAAGCCGTGAAGATTGCAATAAGCGTATACGCTTACAGGCTTTTCGTCTGCAAGTGCAAAAGTTACAGTAGGCGCCTCTCCGGGAACCAAGCACTTTCTCTGTCCGCCTTTATCTGTCAAAAGATATACCCACTCGATAAAATGTTCTTCAACCATAGGATGTTCTACAGAGCCTATCGCCACTTTAACAACGTTATTTTCAACAGTTACTACGGGTATATGTTTTTCGTGACTAGCTTCTACTGTTCCGGGTTCGAGAAGTGTCATCTTCTGTCCGCAACACATAACGGGTACTCCCTTGTCACGTATCTTTCCTATAATGTTGCCACAATGTTCGCAAATGTAAAACTTATTTTCGCACATATTATTTTCCTCCAAAGTAGTTGTATTTATTATTGTTTATTCGATTTCCTCAAAATCGACAGCTCCGTGTTTGCAAAGGGGACATACAAAGTCTTCGGGAAGTGTGTCTCCTTCGTATACAAATCCGCATATTTTGCAAACGTAACCTTTTTTACCTTCAGTGTTAGGTTTAGGTTTAACGTTATTCTGATAGTAGGTATACGTCATAGTCTCTTTGTCCGATATAACCCTCGCTTCAGTTACCGAACAGATAAACATTCCGTGTGTATCAAGATCTGTATACTGCTCAACTTTAAGCGACATAAACGAGTTTATATATCTCGGCAAGAACACCAGTCCGTTATCAGAACGTAACACGTTTTCATTCTTAAACTTATCTACGTTTCGTCCGCTGACAAATCCAAACTGCTCAAATATAGAGAACGGAGCATCTACCGTCAAACAGTTGATATTCATTTTACCCGTTTGCTTGATAACGTGGTGTGAATAGTTATCTTTGTTTATTGTTACGGCTATTCTGTTAGGTGTGCTCGTAACCTGAGTTACCGTGTTTACGATAAGTCCGTTATCTTTTTTGCCGTCGTTTGACGTTACAACATACAGACCGTAGCCGATGTTGAACAAGGCTTTTAGGTCGTTCTTGTCGGCAGTTGAAGACTGCTGAGCAAGATAGTCACGACACAATTCTTCGGAAAGCTCGTTTAACTGTGCCGTACTCTCATCGTTCAATGCAGATAAAATTCTTACAGTAGCATCTGTATACGTCAAATTCTTGCACTTCTCAAGCATACCCTTCATAACTTTGGTTGCCATAGGCGCCCAGCTTCCGTTTTCGATAAATGCAACGGTACGGTTGCTGAAGTTTCTCTCAACAAGGTGGTTGATAAACTCGCGCATAAACGGGAATATTTCAGCATTATACGTTGTCGTAGCAAGAACTATTTTACTGTAACGGAAAGCATCTTCAACAGCTTCAGCCATATCACATCTTGCAAGATCGTTTACCACAACTTTGGGACAACCGTTAAGCTTAAGTTTTTCGGCAAGTTGTAATACCGCTTTCTTTGTGTTTCCGTATACTGATGTATAGGCAATTACTATTCCCTCTTCTTCGGGCTGATAGCTAGACCACGTGTTGTACAGGTTTATATAGTAACCCAAGTTCTCTTTTAACACAGGCCCGTGCAAGGGGCATATTATTTGGATATCAAGATTAGCCGCTTTTTTGAGAAGATTTTGTACCTGTGCACCGTATTTTCCGACTATTCCGATGTAATATCTTCTTGCCTCACAAGCCCAATCTTCCTCAACGTCCAAAGCTCCGAATTTGCCAAAGCCGTCAGCAGAAAACAATACTTTATCCGTGCTGTCGTACGTTACTATAACTTCGGGCCAGTGAACCATGGGCGCAGTTACAAAAGTTAGCTCGTGTTTACCGAGAGAAAGTTTATCGCCCTCTCCTACGACTACCTGCTTTTCCGCAAAGTCGGTTCCGAAGAAGTTTTTCATCATCTGAAAGGCTTTAACGGAAGACACTATCTTAGCATCGGGGTACGCTTTAACAAAGTTCATAATGTTCGCCGAATGGTCAGGCTCCATGTGCTGAATGATAAGATAATCGGGACGTCTATTGCCCAATACGTTTTGTATGTTATCTAACCATTCGTGAGAAAACGCTCCGTCAACGGTATCCATAATGGCAATTTTTTCATCGATAATAGCGTATGAATTGTATGCCATTCCGTTCGGAACGTCGTACTGCCCTTCAAAAAGGTCTATTTGATGGTCGTTTACTCCAATGTATTTTATGTCTTTTGTAACAGTCATATTTTTTCACCTCAAGGAAATTATTTCCCGCTTAATTTGGGTTATTCAAGTTAAGTGTTGTTTTGACTAACACTCTTGCTTTTCAAAATTAATTATAGTATAATTAAAACAATAAATATGTTGAATTTTCAACAAAATGGAGAGAAATATGGAAAAATATTTGCAAATTTTAAAAAAATGTCCGTTATTTTTGGGAATAGAGGATGAAAGTTTGCTCAAGATGCTTCACTGTTTGGGAGCAGTAATCAGAAGATACGAGAAGAAACATATTATTATCGAAGAGGGTAAGCCGACAAAAAATATCGGTATTGTACTGTCAGGTTCAGCTAACGTTGTTCAAATCGATTATTTCGGTAATAGGAGTATTTTGAAAATATCCGAGCCGTCAGACGTTTTTGCCGAAGCTTTTGCTTGCGCGGAAACGAAGTCCGTTCCGGTATGTATTGTTGCAAATGAAATGTGCGATATTATGCTTATCGACTGCAGCCACATTTTACATACCTGCTCAAACAACTGCCAATTTCATCAACAGCTTATTTATAATCTTATGAAAAATTTAGCTGTAAATACCATATCGTTTCACCAAAAGATCGCGATTACGTCGAAACGTACTACAAGAGAAAAACTTATGGAGTATCTAAAGATACAATCCCAAAAGACAAATAAAAAGACGTTTACTATCCCCTTCGACCGCCAAGAACTTGCCGACTACCTTGAAGTTGACCGCAGCGGCCTCTCTTCCGAAATAAGTAAACTTAAAAAAGACGGCATAATCGATAGTTATAAAAATAAATTTACGTTGTTGTGATAAAAAACACCCAAGAGGGTGTTTTTTTAATCACAGTAAAAACTTGGAAATCCTTGTAATGTGATTTTGTTGAGAACCTCAATCCATAATTCTTCTCTAATCGTATCTGAATAAAACGTGATTTGGGGATTGGTGTAAAAGATGAGCTTCCATCCTTCAGCTTTTGTTTGATCACAAATATATTTAGGTTTTGATTTTTTTATACTTTTACTTTTGCACCAACCTTTGTAGGCGTCAAAATAATTGATATTTGCCGAGTTCCCCTCATTATCTAAATAAAGAATTCCTGCTTCATCCACTTCTTGGATATTGGTTAATGGAATCGTTATTGGGGGAAATATCACATCATTCTCTTCTGTACTTTTTCTTCTTAAAAACGAAAACATAAACAGTGCCTCCTTTTCTGTAGTATACCACAAAAAGATAATAACCGCAACCTTGTATCAAAGTTACGGTTATTTCTTGGTGCAGGCAGAGGGATTCGTTCTTGTATTTTGCAAAGCATCTCGGATTCTATTTTTTGATATGCTTTGCAAAATACTTCGGTCACCGTTCCAAAAACGCTCCACCGGAGCCTTTTTTTCACTGCGTTCGATTCCCATTTATATGCCGCACAAAAAAAGAAAGAGAGAACATCGTTCTCTCTTTCTTTTTTGGCGCAGGCAGAGGGATTCGGTCTCGCGCGACCTACGCGCTCGGTCTTCCGCGGCTCTTGACAGTCCACCGGACTGTCAATTCACTACCGCTTCCCCTTCGAATCCTTTCCAATGCAAAAAACAAAACAGACACTCAAAAAAGTGTCTGTTTTGTTTTTTGGCGCAGGCAGAGGGATTCGAACCCCCGTGGGATTTCTCCCAAACGGTTTTCAAGACCGCCTCGTTATGACCACTTCGATATGCCTGCGTATTTATTTGTTATATCTATATCTCTGCACCGTAACGGTTTTCAAGACTCGTGCCCTTCCGAAAACAATGTTCGCATCGTTCGTTCGCTCTCGCTCTCTCCGCTACTCGCTGTTTTCGTTAATCACTCGAAAAAACAATACTCAATTGTTTTTTCTTCGCTCACCAGTTATGTCCTGTTGCGGTGCCCAAAATTTTTCACGCACTTTCGTGCAAAAATTTTGACCGCTGCCACTCCTTTTTGCTCGCTTATTCTGCCAACGGCAGCACTCGCAAACGTCCCCACTTCGATATGCCTGCAGTTATTTTTTCGGGTGCCTTTTTATCAGCACCCGATGATTATAACATAAATTGTTTTTTTTGTCAATACTTATTAGTACTCATTTTTTCGCGTTTTATTCTTCAACGTTAAACTTTTTACCGAGAACCTTAAATAAATATGAAATCGAAAGACCTATCGTTATCGCTATAACTGTCAATATCCAGTTTAACAAATCCTTGGGGAATCCGGGAAAAATGCTTATAATCGAACCCGACATAAAGCCTAATACCATAAGAAATGCTAGAGTACGATATCTCTCAAATACGCGCTTAGTTATGTTCGAAAACAAAACCATACCTACCAAAAATGCTAACACTACCGTGCCAACCGTTATAACTTCCGTAAACCAATCAGGTGTAAACCATCTCGCAGGTTCCATTATGCTTGTAGCAAGATGGAGAAGCGGTTCGTATACACTAAACATCATTAAAAGCATTGATACGCTCATTCCCGGTACCATACTCATCATTCCCGATATACCGCCGCATATAGGAAGATATATTCTCATAGCTGTACTTGTAGCAGCCGTTGTGTCAACGGCTACAGCAAAATCGCTTTTTGCAAGAAATCCTATTGTAAGCGCAAATGCTAACGCACAGGCAACACCTATGAAATATTTAGCTTTTATTTTATCTTTTTTGGCTTCATCTAACACCGTAGGAATACTACCCGCAATCAAGCTCATAAATAGGAGATAGGACGGTACGGGATAGTTTGCAAACAGAAAATCTAATGCTTTGATCAATGCAAGCATACTGACGAATGCGCCAAGAACCATAGGCAAAAGATAAAAGAAATTCTTTTTGAAGTTTTTAAAGGGATTGGAAATGATGGTGATAAGCTCGTCATATATTCCCATCATTACTGCCATGATACTACCGCTGATTCCGGGAGCGATAACGCTTATTCCGAGAAAGGCACCGCATAACATACGGTAGAAGAAATTTTTGAGTCCTTTATTGTTCATTTTGTACCTCAAATATATATGTACTATTTTTATGTAACACACTAATTTTTATTTTAACTCAAAACGTATATTTTTGCAATAGTTAATTTGAGAAACAGAAAAAGATATAGGCATAGGCAATAGGTAAAACAGAAAGATATTACTTGACACGAAATAAAAATTTTGTTATAATGTTTGAGCGACAAAAATAACGAGATGTGGCGCAGCTGGTAGCGCGCCTGCTTTGGGAGCAGGATGCCGCAGGTTCAAGTCCTGTCATCTCGACCATGTTGAATGTTCATAACGGACTTAACCGTTATGAACATTCTTTTTTTATGCACATTAGTGTTTGAGCAGGTTTTGCCTGCTCTTTTTTGTTATGCCGGTAAGGCTTTCGGTATATACGAAACCGCAACGCCTTGCCTTGTATCCTTCGTCAAAGGCCGTGTAAAGGCGCTTTCAGGGATTTCTATATATCCTACGAATCGGTAGAATATCACAATTCGTTGGGTTTTGTATTTTCCTTCGCCTTCAGTTTCGTACACTTCGATGTGGTCAATAAGCTCTCGAATGAGCGGTGCCGTAATGGTTTTCATCTCCATAAATTTCCCGATTGCCGATAAAAACATCTCTTTGTGAAAAACTTTCTTGTTAAGTTCGTCGAGCTGAATTTTAAGATTAAAGATTTTCTTTTTCAGTTCTTCTTTTTCGTTTTCGTACTTATGGGAGAGTTCCATATAGAATGAATCTGTGACCTTGCCCGACACATTGTCCTCATAAAGTCGTTCATAAAGCACGTCTATTTTATTGATTCGAGCAAGGCTTTGGTCAATTTGCGTTTTGGCGTTTTTCTGTTCTTCGAGCATATCCTTATTGGTTTTATCTGCAAGCAGTTGAGCAAAGCCCTCTTGGTCGTATTTCAGATAGTCGGCAAGTCGTTGTAGTTCATAGGTTATCACTTCCTCAATCGCATCGGCTCTGACGTAGTGCCTTGTTTGGCAAGTACCCCTATAATCGTTTACATAGTTCGAGCAACTAAAAAAGTGGATGTTCGGATTTTTGGTGTTGGTGTGAAACCACAACTTGCTCCCGCAGTCGGCACAATAAAGCATATCCGAAAAGATACTTTTAATAGCATTTTGCGGCTTGGGTTGCCTTCGTCTTGTAGAAACGTTTCTTTTTTGCACCTGCTCAAAGGTTTCACGGTCAATAATCGGCTCGTGTACATCCTTGAACACCATCCATTCCTCTTTAGGCTTTGGTATGCGTTTCTTTTTCTTAAAGGATATAGAATAGCTTTTGAAGTTAATGACGTCACCGCAGTATTCTTGCTGAGAGAGAATCTTCGCAACGCTTGTTTTGCACCATTTATATGGGTTCGGTTGCTTAATCTTGCCACCTCTCGGAAGTCCTTTGGATTGCCAATAGGCCATTGGAATTAACACCTGCCTTTCTTGTAAAATTCTTGCAATAGTTTCATTGCCTTTGCCCTCTAAACACATCTTGAAAATATCTTTTACAACACTTGCAGCTTCTGGATCGATGATCCATTTCTTTTTGTTTTTTGGATCCTTCATATACCCATAAGGTGGCTGGGCTAACGGTTCGCCTGCCATTCCTTTAACACGATGAGCAGATTTCACCTTTCGGCTAATATCCTTCGCGTAAAGCTCATTCATAAAGTTTCTTAAAGGTGTGAAATCGTTGTCCTCTTCGTTGGCACTGTCTACACCGTCGTTAACCGCAATAAAGCGTACGTTCTTTTCAGGAAAGTAATGCTCGGTGTAATAGCCTACCTGCAGATACTCACGACCGAATCGGGACATATCCTTTACGATAATGGTTGAAATATATCCCATTTCAACGTCATCTAAAAGTCTTTGCATATCCGGTCGGTTGAAGTTTGTGCCGGTAAATCCGTCATCCTCATAGACCTTGATATTTTTAAAGCCATTGGTTTTTGCGTATTTAGAAAGCATACGTTTTTGATTGGTGATGGAATTACTCTCTTTCTCAGTGCCATCGTCACGAGACACA
>JBGVPD010000018.1:0-11952 GCA_045126815.1 Eubacteriales bacterium | reverse complement strand
TAAAGGCTCCCTGCGGAGGGAGCTGTCAGCGAAGCTGACTGAAGGAGAGTGCGTAACATTTGAATTAGAGCAAACTGTTACGTTGCGCAGGCTCCTTCCGTCACACCGCCAAAGAAAAAATGAAGTTGTATATTGGTACAGAGGTGTGCCACCTTCCTCTCGGAGGAAGGCTTTTATCACGACCTTTTTACGGGTAGCTGATAACAATTGCATGGCTGGCAGGCCAATAAAAAACGCACTTGTGCATCGCCAGTAGCGTTTAGGGCTATGCCCGAAAATGAAATACCACCCGCTATGCGGGTGGATTTTTATTTATAAAACTTTTCAGTATTTTTCAGGTGTGGCTGTGGTGACTATGTGCGTGACTATGGTGGTGATGGTGATGATGATGTGCATGGGATGTGTTATTATGATCTATGTGACATTCCTTTTCGCTACACTCCTCGTCATATCTTTCAATCTCAAGTGTCGCGTGTCCTATTCCATGCTCGTGCAATTCTTCTCTAACCCTTGCCTTTATGTTGCTTCCCTCTTCATCTGTCACTATATGCATCGTCGCATAATTATTCTGACCGTCCATACTCCATACGTGTATATGATGTACTCCTATTACGCCGTCTATTTCCTCTATATGTTCCTTTATTTCGTCTATATCAATATTTTGCGGTGTCTTTTCCAAAAAGAGTTCAGTTACCTCTTTCAAATTTCCTATTGCATTTATAAATATAAATACCGCCACCACTATAGACATTATAGGATCAATAAGTGCAAAATCGGTTAACTTCATCACAAAAGCACCTATTAACACAACTATCCAACCGAGCACGTCCTCGATCATGTGCAAATTTACTGCCCTTTGATTAATCGAACCCTCTCCATGTGTAAAAAATGCAGCAAATAGGTTTACAAATACGCCTATAACAGCAAAAATCAACATTCCGTCATAGTTGATTTCTCGCGGTTCAATAAATCTGCCTATTGCATTTCCTATTACAAAAACTGATCCTGTAAGTAATATTAAAGTCGTTACAAGTCCGCCTATTACAGAATATCTTGCATATCCGTATGTATATTGTTTGTCGGGCTTTCTCTTGCTCTTCTTCTCTAAAAAATACGATATTCCTATACTTGAAGCATCCCCTATATCGTGTATCGCATCGGATACTATGGCTATGCTTCCGGTAAATATGCCGCCTATAAATTCAAACACAGAAAATCCTAAGTTTAATATAAACGCTATCAATATATTTCTCTCTGTCTTCATACTCTTTCTCCCTATTGACTTTAGTCTATTTTTACGGTACAATTAATTCGTTACCGAACAACCTGTACAATAACATTTTGCCCGAAAATTTGTCGAAAAACAATATGTAATTGTTCTACCCTGTTCGTTACCGAACAATTCTTGAAAAATGTATGGAGAAAATTATGGACAGACGTCAAAGAAAAACACGTGAAGCTATATTTACCGCCTTTATTGAACTTCTATCAAAAAAAGATTTCAAGCAAATCACAGTCGGAGAAATTATAGAAAAATCCGACATTGGAAGGGCTACATTTTACTCGCACTTTGAAACAAAAGACTTTCTTCTCAAAGAACTCTGCGAAGAATTGTTTTGCCACATTTTTGATGCTATGGATAGCTCAACTAACAATCATCGACATATTTTTGATTGTACGGCACCCGATTCGGTGTTCTTACATCTCTTTCAGCATCTTAAGAAAAACGACAACAACATTCTGAAACTGCTCTCCTGTCAAAACAACGAACTGTTCTTGCAATATTTTAAAACCAATCTACAAAAGCTTGTCGTAAGTCAACTGTCTATGTTTGAGTCAAGAAAAAACAAAAATCTTCCCGACAGTTTTTGGATAAATCATATTGCTTCAACCTTTGTTGAAACTGTTCGTTGGTGGGTGGATAACGGTATGACTGAATCTCCCGAAACGATTACAGAATATTTTTACCTCGCAGTTTGATCGGTTTGTATTAACAAATTTACCCTCTATTCACAAAAGACACTATATATTTTTGCTGCTTTTGTTAAAATATGTTGAAATCCCTCTTCGGTTTTGTTATAATGGTTAAAACACTGTCGAAGGGGGAGTTATTATGTCAAAAAAGAAAAAACACAGAAAGCATAAAAATCATAAAAAGCACAATTCTCCCCGAAATAATCAAACTAACAAAACGGCGGTTAACGTTCAAACTATCGAGACTGTAACCGAAGAAATCGAAACTAATGTAACACCGGAAACAACTACAGAAGAAACTGTTAAATCCACCACTGATACGGCAACAGTTAAAACTGCTATAACAAGAAAAAATATCATTCTTTATACTGTCTTAATCACTTTTGCTTTTATATTAATTTTATTCTCCTCTGCCATGATTTTTGTTAACCACGTTACACGTCCCGTTACGGTCAACACATACACAACACCTGATTTTTCCCGCATTAACAACTCTTTTGCTTCGGCTTTCTGCAAATTAGACGTTGACGTATCGTCCATTGACACATCAAAAGTCGGAGATACCTATGCTCCTATAAAAATATTCGGGTTTATCAAAAAAACGATAAAAATATCGGTCATTGACAACATTTCCCCAAAAGTAGTTACAAGAAACTTAAAAATTTCCTGCAACACCGAAATTACTCCCGATTTATTTATTGCCGAGGCAGCTGACAACTCAAGCATAACACACACTTTCGTTTCATGTGATTTTGACACTCAAGTTCCCGGTGACTACAATATTAATATTCAATCTACCGACGAATACGGTAATTCAGTTACCTCTCATTCAATCCTCACGGTAATTGATACATCAAATACCCTTTCTTTTGAATTTGGTGTTTCTGATACAGAAATAAAGCAAACTATCGAACAGTTATTCAATAATTTCTCTAACATAAATTCTCCCTCTTTTAGCGGAAGCGGTATTTTCTCGGTCAGCGGTATAAATAGTTCGGATATGTTTTTAGTTAATGTATCAATAAAAGATACTCTTCCCCCTCAGGCATGGGTCAAATCCTTTGATATTGCACTAGGGCAAACGTTAACTCAAGACGATCTTATTTCCGACATTTCCGACACTTCCAAAGTTTCGGTCACCGTAAACAATATGCCCGACTTTAAAACTCCTGGCGATTTTACGGTCGAAATTATACTTGTCGATGAATTCAACAACACTTCAAAATACACATCAACCATCCGTATTCACGACATAAACACCGAAATAATTATTGACGAGTTCCTCTTTGACGATGATATTTTGTCCCTCATTTTTAAAGACGATTATTCCAGATCTTCTCTTAAATTCGAAGGCGAAGAACTCTATTATATGTTTGACGAGGGCGAAAACAAATTTGACCTTATAGGTGAATTTAATAAAGTTACAATTTCCGTCTATATTGACGACGGCTCTCCACCTTTCATTAAACTTAACAACATAAAAAAGGTATTGAACAGCCCCCTTTCTCCCAGAGATTTTATTGCAAGATACTACGATGCTACCCCTCTTGAATTTTCATTCGAAGAAGAAATTGACACATACTCGGTCGGCATATACACTGTCGGAATCGTAGCCACAGATAAAGCAGGTTTCTCTACTGTTGAATATGCCACTCTTACGGTTTACGAAGACGATAAATCTCCTAAGATCTACGGTGTTCAAGATATTTATATAACTGTTGGAGACAATTCTCCCAACTATCTTTCGGGCGTTACCGCTTTTGATAACGTTGATGAATCAGTTAAAGTTCACGTTGATTCTTCCGCTGTTGATACGTCTAAAGAAGGTACATACACCATTATCTATAAAGCCGTTGACTCATACGGTAACTTCACCGAAAAAAGAGCTTCAGTTATTGTAACTAAAAAGGTTAAGGTTCTGCTTAACGTCTCAAACATTCTTCAAAATCCCAACTTGCCCAATGGTTGCGAGGTCGTTTCTCTTTCAATTGTTCTTAACTATTTGGGATATAACGTTAATCCCCTCTTCCTTTACTACGACTTTATGCCCAAAGCCGAACTTTATTACGGTAATCCCATGATCGAATATGTCGGTGATGCTACGGGCAGAGGATTTGGCTGTTACGCCCCTTGCGTTGTTACCACGGGTAACGACTACATCAAATCAAAAAACGGTTCTCACACAGTCTACGACGTCAGCGGTTCTCATATTTCCGACTACAAAACTTATCTTGATGAAGGTATTCCTGTTATCATTTGGGGACTTATCAAAATGAACGGCAACGATAAGAGAGTCTGGGATGAGGATTTCAACGGCGAACCTGTCGTTTGGCACTCCTATTCGCATTGTTTAGTTCTTGTTGGTTATACTGAAGACACCTACATATTCTGCGATCCTCTTGTCGGTATTACTGAATACCCAAAAGAAGACGTAGAAATAAGCTTTGATATCAATTTCAGACAAGCTTGTATTGTTAAATAAAACAAAAAATCTATCCTATGTCTTTTTAGGATAGATTTTTTTATTCTAAAATTAAAACTTACTTAAGATATTAGTCGTTACTATTTCTTCCCACCAGTGAACGTGGTCAATAGCTTTTCCGTCTTTTTCTTTTATAAACGGAATTCTCTCAACCTCAAGCTCGGGAATTGTGTCAGTCTTTCCGTTTACATAATCAAGCAATATATTTCTTACAGTCTTTGCTCTCTGTATGAGACTGCCTATTCTTATGTCCTGAACTTCAAACCCAAACGGCTTATTATAGTTATCCCACTGAACTCTTATATCCTGATAATAATCGTCATAGCGCTTTAACAGCTGCGGGATAACTTTTTCTGCGTACTTCTTCAATGTATCTATGTCTTTAGCATCATACGCTTTTTTTAAATCAACACCCAAAGTTGACTTTATTTCCAGAACAGAACAGAGCGATGAAAGGGTGTTGAAAAACTCTTTATATCCCTTATTTTTCTTTCCGAGTTCTTTCATATATTTTGTCATTTTTGCAAAGTGCTCTGAAGTTCCCTCAGGTATATGACAGTCATATTTACCGCAAAGAATATCCTGATATAGCATATACTTATGGGGATTTGATATTTCTTTCTTGTAATTTTCTCTTAACGGTACGTTGTTCGGTTGCTCCATCTCAAGAAAATCTTTGTACGATGCTCCAGTACACGTCTTCATTCTTTCTTCTGCTTTTTCGTCTGACGTATCCCCACTCCAACAAGCTTCGGCATACACTTGAAGTGTGGGAAGCGTTGCAAAATGGGCACATTCCGAACCGTCGTCCCCCCACAACGTTATCCATGCTTCTTTTATGCCTTTGTTTATAGCACAATCTGTTGCTACCCTTGCACATTCAACTGAAAATGCATTTAAGGGCACTATTCCGTACCAACATACTGCTCCTCCGGCAAAACCTATCTTGTTATTTACAAAATCTGCGTGACGGTCAAACATATGATTGTATCTGTCTCTGTTTATTGAATAATAATCCCAATACAAGAGCTTAAGCCCTTCGGGAACTATATTTACTATATTCTCGGGAATTTTCTCAAGTTCCATATTGTAGTATACGTTTGTTTTTGAAACCATACGGAAGAACATATCGCTCCATATCATAGGCTCAAGCCCTCTTGCACGGCATTTCTCCACCAAAACGTTTAAATGGTTTCTCATTATTTCCGAACGAGGTTTGTATCCGTTTTTGCTTTGATATATTCCGCCTCCCAAAAGAAACGCTTCGTCCATTCCGAGATTTATCTTTTTCGAACTAAACATCTGCGTACAAGAATCAAGCATATCGTCTATCAACTTGTATACGTTATCATCCTCCGCCAACAATATACCGTCTGCATCTCTATACGGTACATACTCGGGCCATTTGAATATCTGTCTTAAGTGTGCAAGGGTCTGTATACACGGAATCAACTCAATCCCCATCAGTTTTGCATACTTATCAACTTCTTTTATTTCCTCTTTTGTATATCTTCCGCGCATATACCCAAAATGCGCTTGATTATTTACCTCATACGTATCTTCGGTATACAACATCATAGCATTAAAGCCCATTAACGCCTTAATTCTTATCATCTTTTTTAAAGAATCAACTGTAAGAATAGCGTCTCTTGAACTGTCAATCATAGTTCCCAAACAATTGAATTTTGGTTTTTCTTCAATATCGAACTGTTTGTTTTTCATGTTCTCAACAAGAAGTCCAACACCTCTTATCAGTGAAGTTCTTGTGGAGTATTCTATTGTATAACCTTTTACATCTGAATATACACGAAGACCCTCTTCTCTCCTTTTAAAGCTAACAGGTGAACCCGATGCATCGTCTTTTACATCCAATACGGCTAACACTTCATTTATTGCTTTCATTTCGAGGGAGGTCTTATCAGTTAAGAAATATAGTTTTTTCATATTCTTTCTATCCTTCCTATCTTTGTGTGCATATTTAATCTAGATATTGATACCATATTTATTATAAAAATGGACAAAACAACTATTTATATGACAATCAACTTTTATTTTTTCTTCATTATTAATATCTTATATTTAAATAATCGTCGTAAGTTATTGCACAAAAGCCTACGCTGACATATTCATCCTTTACAAACAAAGATGATTTGTGTATGCCTTCAAAAACCATTCCGCATTTCTCCATAACTCTTCGGCTGACTTCATTTCCAACTATGTATCTCGCTTCTATTCTGTGTAAATTCAGTTTGTTAAAACCAAAATCTATTACTTTTCTTACACATTCGGTAGCTATTCCACGTCTCCAGTAATCAGGATTTATTACGTATCCGATTTCAGCGCTGTTATTCTCTGTGTCAAGTTTTGCAAAACCGCACGTTCCTATCATCTTACTGCTTTCTTTATCTACAATAGCCCAATCGTAAAACTCTCCCGCTCTATATTGGCTCTGTACATAGCTTAAATAATCACGCGTATATCTTGCATCGGGGTGGCAACGCCATAATAAATACTTCGTTACTCTTTCTGATTTTGAATATTCATACATATCCAAATAATCGGACACCTTTATTTTCCTTAAAATGAATCTGTCCGTTTCAAGCGTCGGTATTCTTTTAAATATCTTTGTTATAGTCTCTTTTTGCATAATATTACCTCCGACTAAAAACACATTTAATTATAAAGCAATTTGTTATTTATTTCAAGGTATGTTGTAAAATTTACTTTTACGACATTGATATTTGTTTTTTTTTGTGATATAATTATTTGTAATTTTTTTATATGGAGTGATTTTATGCTTAACGGTAAGTTTGCTTTTTTAGGTACGGGTAATATGGCAGGTGCTATCATCAGAAGTATGCACGGTAATTATTCGCCTGACAAAATTGTTCTCTTTGACAAAGATACATCAAAATACGAGCTTTATAAAGATGCTCCATATATATTGGCTGATTCAGCACCTAATGCTGTTGAGTTGGCTGACTACATCTTTCTTTCGGTTAAACCACAAAACTTTACCGAACTGCTTACAGAAATAAAAAATTCAAACGTTGATCTTTCAAATAAAACTTTTATTTCAATCGCAGCAGGTATTACTACCGATTTTATTTGCGAAAAATTGGGTAAAAACGTTGCTGTTATCCGCACTATGCCCAACACACCCTTGCTTGTTGGAAAAGGAGTTACGGCGCTTTCTAAAAATGAATTTGTTAACGACAAAATATTTAAAAATATTTGCGCTGTTTTTGCTTCCTCGGGTACTTCATTTACACTTCCCGAAGAAAAAATGAATGATATAATCTCTGTTACTTCAAGCTCTCCGGCTTACGTATTTCTCTTTATCAAGAGCATCTATGATGCGGCTGTTGAAATGGGCTTCAACAACAAAGATCTGCTTGAAATCATTTGCAAAATGGTTATCGGTTCAACTGAGCTGTTACTTAAAACAGGCAAAACTCCCGACGAGCTTATTACCATGGTTAAATCCCCAAAAGGTACCACCGAACAAGCACTTAACGTTTTTATGGACAACAATTTCCCCGAAATCGTTAAAAATGCTATGATCAAATGCTCCGAAAGAGCTGAAGAACTGTCTAAAGGTATGTAATTTTTCTACACCTTTCGGCATATATTATACCGGTGGTGGTATAATGCATATTTCTCGCGATAAACAGCATTTATTTTTTACATTTGTCGTTTTCGCTTCATGTTTCTTTGTTTTGGGATTGTCATTTTGTTATTTTATTCCTTTTGACTCCTTTATCTATTCTTTACTTGAAAAAGCATTGATCAATAACCTAAACAAGATAAGCTTTAGCCTTTACTCGTTCTTGTATGCTTTTTTGGGGGAAATGAAATACTTTTTATTCGTTCTCATAGCTCTGTTTTCAAATTACCGTTACAAATTTCTTATTTTATTGGTTTCTTACAGAGCTTTCTTATTCGGCATATCTTCTGCTTGTCTTATGAGATGTGTAAAAATGGGCAGTTTATACATTAATTACAGCTTTATATACTGTTTTTTGTTTGTATTCTTGATAGTCGCATTAATTTGCACTATTATTTATGCCTGTTGTGAAGCACTTTTGTTCTCATCAAAAATTATATATCCAATTCGACCTAAAGCTATTGTAAAAAGAAAAGATACATATATGTTTTTACTCAACTTTGCCGCCATTTGCGGCGTAGTTGCAATAGTTATTTTTTTAATTATCGGAATTATTTACCTTATGATTTCGTGAAAGGATTGTTTTTAAAGTGTCAGAAAAAAGAAAAAAATTTACCCTGTTCCGCTATAATCTCGAAGGAAAAGGCGTACCTAAAGACGTTGATGAACCAAGAAATTTTAAGTTCTTTTTTAAACTTTTGGGAAGAAACCTCAGCCGTCTTATGTCGGTCAATATGTTGATCGTTTTTTCAAACTTCCCCATATTCTTTGCGCTCTTTGCCGCAAGCGGTAACTTAAACTCAACATCATACGCTCCTGCATCATCACTCTTTGGCCCTCTTTACGGAGCTTTAAAGTTTAATAACACCGTTTCCCCCATAACCCAAGCCTTCAAAGGCGCTTTGGGACTTCAGGTCGAAATTTCAATACCGACAACGGCTACCTATATTTTTTATGCACTTGCACTTCTTGCGCTCTTTACCTTTGGTTTTTCGATGATCGGTACAACTTACATCGTAAGAAATATCGTAAAAGGCGAACCGATCTTTATGATGCACGACTATTTCTATGCCATCAAGAAAAATTGGCGTCAGGCTTTGATCTTCGGTATTATCGACCTTCTTATTTGCGGTGTTGTCATCTATGATACCCTATTTTTCGGAGCTAACGCTTCAATGGGTTACGGAAACAGTCTGTTGTTCTATATTGCATTGTTTATCGGTATTATCTATTTTGTGATGCGTTATTATATTTATGTTATGATGCTTACGTTTAATTTAAGTATATATAAGCTCTTGAAAAACGCCTTTATATTCTCTCTTGTAGGTTTTAAGCGTAATTTTCTCGGCACATTGGGTATCGCATTTCTCATATTTTTCAGCTACGGTCTGCTTATGACTTTCCCTCCCATCGGAGCAATTTTACCCTTTATAATCACTCTCGCTATTGGTCAGTTTATTGCAATCTATACTTCTTGGCCCAAAATATACAGCATTATGATCGAACCTTACGAAACTGATGAAGATAATGCAGAGGTAGAAGAACCGATATTCAAAGACAGAGGTTAATATTTAATAATATTATTAAGCTTGAAATATACAAAAGAGAGTTGGTGTGTAAAGCACTCCAACTCTCTTTTTTTATGTAAATCTTTTTTTCTTATTATCACAACAGTTCTTGTCACCGAATGGTAATTCTCCGACGTTTACAAGTATTATATCGTCTCCTATTTTGTCTATCTTACACCAAGGAATATTTATTCCTTGACACTTTCCAAACAAGCTTACCTTTCCGTCACCGGGCACTATAAGTGATATTACTCTTCCGTCACAGACATTTATTTCTACATCAATAACACAACCAAATCTTCGTCCGTCACAGATATTTATTACTTCTTTGTTTCGTAAATCCGATATACAACATAAATCAAACATTTAAATCCCTCCTAAAAACATTATATGTTTGTTAGTTTGGAATATATGTTTTCTTACAGTGATTAATTATAAACAATCCCTCAGTCACCTACGGTGACAGCTCCCTTTACACAAGGGAGCCTTTTAAGTATGATTATAATTTAATAATTAAAAGGTGTGTAGGTATAAAACCTACACACCTTTTTAAATTTAATATTATTCCCTATCAGTCTAAATCGTCGGGAAGGTCAACTCTGTCGCCAGGTCCTTCTACCGTAGGATTTGATGCTGTGAGTATTGCATTGTTTTCAGAAAACTTTAATACTTCAATCGTGGGAACGAAAAACTGTTCTTTATTCATTGTTATATCCACTCCTTCTCCGAAAACTTTCTTATGCATTCAATGATGCAACATATGCTTTTGCAGCATCGCTATACTTGATCAACGCTGATACAAGGTCAGCAACTACACCGTAGCTTGCATCTGTAAATTTATATGCGTATGATTCAACACTGTAGAGATATGTGTTACTAATAGCATTTTCTCCGTCCATTACAACTGCTGTGATCTGGTCTGATACCTGATCAGGTGTAATTCCTGTGAAGTATGCATAGTATGTATTTCCACTAATAAGCTCGAACTCGCTGAATGTAATTTCTTCACCAAGTCCCTTGTCAATGTTATTTACAACAAGCTTGAGGTTTGCTGTATCAACACCGTCAGTCAATGTAACCTTATATCTAAGTGTAATTGCATTGTCAAGTGACAAACCGGGAGCAATTGTAACAGTTGCATCTGTTGCTGTTGCGTACTCTTTATTCTTAATAGAAGTAAGTGTACGAAGTGTGCCTGTTGCAAATCCCTGCTGTGTTTCTGTCAAATCAGCATTTACAAGAGCGTCTGTCTTGTAGCTACCGTATACCTGAGTTGCTGCACCGTAGTTCAACAAATCAACAACAAGTGTGTTGAGTTCTTTGCTTACGTTCTTAGCAAGCAATTCCATGCAGTATTCTTTTACGCTGTATTCGAATGAATATGCTTCAACTGCTTCTTCACCGTACATAGCTTTCAATGTAATGGTCATTTTATCCACCATACCCTGAGGAGCTATTCCCTTGAATTCGAAGTAGTCTCTGTTGTTAACTGCATCGTCGCCGTCAAATCTTTCTTCAGTAATTGCTGTCAATGTTGTTGTATCATTACCAAATACTACATCTACTGTTGCATTTGTGTATCCGTATTCTGCAAGTATTGCAGGCATAATCTTGATATTCAATATAAGATTGCTTGCGAGTGACAATGATTTGTCAGATACTTTGAATGCGTGATTAAGTGTGGAACCAAGTGATGTTACTGTTCCTGCCGCGATTGCTACCTTCTGTTTGGGCGAAGCAGGAATGTTTGCTGTTGCATTTCCTACAACACCTTCTTCGTCTACCAAGTAGAACTGAAGTGCGTTAGGTGATGTTGATGCTCCATCAAACTGTGTCAAGTCTGCATAACTCAAAAGAACTGCTGCTGACTTATCTGCTTTTCTTGTAACTATCTTCAAGCCTGTTGTTGCAAGAACGTCTGCTACACTCATCGTAGGATTAACTTCGATTTGTGTCGTATCAAGTGTTGCTATTGTTCCTGCTGATGTCAAGAAGAATACTTCTCTATCTTCATAAGGCTGCCATACAGTCTTGTTTACCTGTGTTGTTGTAGCACCTGTCTTGAGTACTGCAAATGATACTTCATCATTGTTTGCCTGTACTACGTCTTTGTTTCCTAAGTAAATGTTGGAATACAATGTGAACTTGCCATCATCATTGGTGTCTTCAAAGTCACCAATGAACTTGATACCTCTTGTTGCAGGACATCTTCCCATATATGAAAGCTGTACTGCATCGCCGTCAACATATCCTGACGTGCT
>JBGVPD010000017.1:0-38657 GCA_045126815.1 Eubacteriales bacterium | reverse complement strand
GGTTGATTAGGTAATTGATATATCTTGATGTATCCGTTTCTATCGTTCTGCCAACGTATATTGCTTATCTTTAAGCCGTCATAGTCATATACAAAATATCCTGTCTTAATAGGTTTCTGTATATTGTCAAGCCTTGCTTGTATCGCCCTTGCATCGAATACAGTCTTACCGAGAATACCCCACTTGCCAAGACAATAGACGTTATATGTGTATTCGTCTATCGCTTTAAGTTCTTCAAGAGCTTTTCTGTCTTCGTCAGTGAGGAATTTATTATCTTTGTATGTGCTAAAGCATACGGTAGCAAGGTTACTGTCAATAAAGTGTTTCTTTATCCAATGCTGAATGTTTATCGGGTTAAACGATAACACCATTTGCTTTTTTGACTTACCACCACGCAAACGTACTTTAAGCTGGTTTATATCCGCTTCTTGTGTTTCCGTTGCTTCTTCTACCCATATACAAGTTAATTCTCCGTTCTCGAACGTAATAGACTTAATCTTTTCTACATCGTCAAGTCCCGCAAACGCTACCTCGTTACCCGTTAAAAGGCACTTAATACGCATATCGCTCTCGTTGATCTTGAAATGCTTTGATAAGTTCCAATTAGCTATAACTTGCTTTAACAATGGGAATGTACTTCTTCTGTTGGTATCTCCTGTTTGTCGGACTATAAGCAAATTACATCTTGTCGGGTGTATTAGCTTATATATCCACCTTTGAGCGATAAAGTATGATTTACCACTACTACCGCCACCATAGAACACAAGATATCTATCGTCATTATCCAAAAAAGGAACGTATACATCATTGAATACCTTTTTTGATATCTTAATGTTTACGTTCACTCGTCTTCACTCAGCTCTATATTGATTGTTAAATCGTTCTTAACGTCGGCTTCTATCTGTTGCTTATCTTTCCAACCGTCAAAATTATTCGCTAAACTGAATTTAGCTCCATTTGCTCCGTCTTTATCGAACAATCTTTCTTCTGCGTATTGTTCTACTCTTGCTTTCGCACGTGTAATCGTGTCATTAAACTCCTTTTTGCCTTGATAGTTTAAAAGAGCTTGTCTGCTATTAAAACCAAGAGCAAGGGCGAGTCCTGTTATTGTTAATGGTCTTGATTTATATACAAGTGCATTACCGTACTTATCTAACTTCGGCTCTCCGTCTTCATCTACAACTACAATACCTTTGCATTCTTCAAAATATTCGTCTATCTTTTCTTGCATCTCTTCTACTGTTTTATACATAGGTGGTCTTCCGCCTTTGTTCTGTTCTTTCATAGGTTACTCCCCCTTTCTATAATAGGCAGGTATACAAGCACCTTAGGCGATACCGATTATACCGCCCCAAGGAGGTGGGTATTTGCGGACAGTATCGGCTGAAAAAAATACCCTCTATGAAAAAAATACCGACTTGTCCGAGGTGCTGTGTATTCTGCTGATGTAATCATTTTTATATACGCAAAAAAGCACCCACCGATTAGGCGAGTGCTGTCTGTATATCTTTTCACAATACATTATACCATAATATATATATTACATTCTATTTCATTTTTCGCCTTGCGCCGTTCCGCCTTCGGTATTTACATTTCGTTCATTTTTTGTTTACAGAATGTATGCAGATTATATGCCCGACTGGGTATAATATAGACACAACGATAGGCACACCGCCGAACACAAAAGGAGATACAACAATGACAAACTACACTATCACAACTAACCCCAACTTCAACTCAATCGAGATAACATTTGACGGTAAACCGTCCGAAGCAATCCGCACCGCCCTCAAGGAGCTTCGCTTCCGTTGGCACAACGTTAAAAAAGTATGGTACGGATATAAAGACGAAGAAACAGTAAAAACCGCCCTCGACAATGCAGAGAACGGCAAACCCACAACCGAAGCAAAACCTAAAGAAAAAGTTAATAAATACGGTGTAAAGGTTGGCGACCTCTTTTCAGCATCGTGGGGATATGACCAAACAAACGTTGACTTTTTCCAAGTTATCGCCCTTGTTGGTGAAAGCTCTGTAAGAGTAAGAGAAGTATACCCCACTATGATAGACGAAAAGGGTATTAGCGGAATGTCAGCGGATAGAACATACAAACTCACAAACGAACTTCTTCCCCCTGTATCTCGTTCTGTATTTATCGAGGACCAAGAAAAAGGAGATTTGAAACGTATTAAACCGAGTTGGAGCAACGATCCCGAAGAACAGAAAAAGCATTGTTACTTTAATGTTTCCTCATTCGCTCACGCAACCAAATGCAACGGCGACACAATAACACTCTATGAGAGTTGGTACGCTTAATAAATAATAAACAACACCGGGCCCGGCGGTTATACCGGGCAGAAAAGGAGAAAACTATGAAACATTTTGAAATCAGCGTTATGTTTGGAAGCCACTTTTTCACTTACACTTGTATGACCGTTTACGAAGGTATTAGAGCCATTGCAGATTTTTATATTTCTCTTGGTGAATCTCACTTTCAAGCAGACGAATTTATTGAAATACTTGTGGATATGAAGAACGAAAAAAAATTGTCTTTCTCAAATAATAAAATGATTATTCGCTACGTTGAAGGCGAAGTATAAAGGAGAAAAGAAAATGACAAAAGTATACGCAAAGGAAATTCTAAACCTACACAAAGACAACACCAACTACTTCAACGGCACTATAACACAAGCAGAGTTTGAGAATATGCTCATTTATCGAATGCACTTCGGACAATCAGAAGCTTTCACAATATCCGCCGCCCTTGTTCTCGCAGGAGCAAAATTCGCTGAAATACCAAACTGTTAAAAGGAGAATGAATATGAGAACGAATTTAACCGCTAAAACCGACAACGAAAAAAGAATACTCGCCTATATTGAGCAGAACGCAACGGACTACCTCTGCAACAAGATAAACAACGGCAAAAAGACATTACAAGGCTGTTGGAAGTACATCACATCAGAAGCAAAGAAACAAGCTGTAAATGGCTGTGCTTGTATTGAAGACAGTACCGTATTCGGTTGGGCTATGCACTACTTCGAGGAAGACTCAATAAAAGAGGGCGCAACACCGAAACCAAATACAACTCCGAAGACTACCGCAAGAAATACACCCACAAAAGCAGAACCCCCGAAAGCTACACCCAAACCGAAACCCACTCCCAAAAAACAAGAAGTAGAACAAATATCATTTTTTGATTTAGAGGTTTAATATGAACATTCCGAGAAGAGTAAAAGAGTATATAGAAAATGCCCCTGCTACACAGAAATGTTTTATTAGCTACATTGACGGAGAGAGCGATCCTCTCTCCCTCAGAACGTTCGCATACAAGAAAAACGCAAAAAAGACACTTGTAACAGAGGTTATGGAAGAAACCGTCGGCAGAAAATATAAGTCCGTGAAGAATATATATTTTGCACGTATGGCAGGGTATATTCCGATCTACGAGAACAAGGACAAAACGAGATACGAATACGGCTACCGCATACCCATTTTCGACAAAGAGGACTTTGACAAATGGTATTCCGTTCCTCTAAACGAAGTTAATATATCAAGCCGTATAATCAACCTCGAAGCACTTCAAGACACGAAGTATAAATACTGCGGTTATACAACCGATTGGAACGAAAAAGGCTCTCTTGTGCGCCACCTTGAAAAATACTCCGCTAACCCTCGCATTGAACTTCTCGGAAAGCTCGGTTTTTCTAACCCCTCAAAAAGACTTGTAAGCAAATGCGAAAAGGATAAACAGTTTGTACGGTTTCTCTATGACAATGCTTTATCACTCAAAGGACACTCCGCAGAAACCGTTATCGAAGCATACAAGCAAGGCACGATAGACTTTAGCGGTGTTGCTTATGAAATACAACGCAATAGAGACACAACCCGAAGAATAAATAACCCCCACTTCACAAAGTCAAAAATCTCTCGTTCTGCTGCTGCGGAATATCTTTACAAAAACCATATCTCCGCTATGAGCTACGGCGACTATATCGAAGCTATATCCAAACTCGGATTAGACTTGACCGATACTAAAAACATCTTCCCGAAAGACTTTAAACGTATGCACGAAGTCAGAACAGACGAGTATGCTGTCCTCAAAATGAAGAGAGACAAAGAGAAGAATAAAAAGCTATGGCAAGACTTTGAAACAGTTTCCACCGCTAACGATAAATACCGTTGGGAATGTGAAAGCCATGTTATAGTAATGCCCCACACAATAGAAGACTTGATAAACGAGGGCAAAGCGTTATCTCATTGTGTCGGCAAAATGGGATATGAGAAGAAAGTCATTGACGGCAGAAGTTTAATAGGCTTCTTCCGAACCAAAGACAACCCCGACAAGAGCTATTGCACAGTAGAGCTTGACGGCAAGACAGCAAGTATCAAACAAGCACACACCAAAGGCAACTTAACCCCCAATGCAACAGAACGAGCATTTATTGAACAATGGTCTTTATTCGTTAAAGAGCAAATGAAAAAGCAAAGTTTATAAATTGCACATTGATTTATTTTTGAATATATGTATTCTAATAGCAAGGTGGTGATATTATGACAGAAGCAGAGAACCGAGCAAAACGAAATTACAGAAAGAAAACAAAGAGTATTACAATAGAGTTTTACCCTGCGGAATTTGACTTGTTTGAATTCCTTGAAAAACAAGAGCAGAAACGGACATACATAAAAAACCTAATACGAGAGGATATGAATAAAGGCGATCATAATTGACCGCCTTTTTCTTTTTCCCTTAAAAGCTCTGCGAGATGTTTAAGAGCTTTCTTTTTTATTCTCCATACTTGCGTATAGCTGTAATTTATATCCCTTGCTACATCTTCCCAAGTCATATAGAGTACATACTTTCGGTATAAGACTTTATACTCCTTTGCAGAGAGTTGCTTTAATATTCCGATAACTTCCTCTTTAGCTTTGGTGTATGTATCTATAAGTCTTAACTTTTCTTTTGCAAGTGCAACAAGGTCAACTGCGCCGTTCCCCACCTTGTCCGACACTTGCCCCGACTTACTGAAAGGCATACCGTCGGGAGCCTTTGCTGTTGTGTTTGTCGCAAGTTCAAAAGCTTCATCATATTCTAACTGTTTTGACTTTATCAGCTCGTCAAGAAGCTCTATACGTTCTAACCACTCAACCACATTCAATAACTACCACCATCTTTCTGTATGATGTTTTTATCTGCCCGAGCTACCGAAACCGCCGTTTCCTCGTTCCGTTGCTTTTAGCGTATCTACAAGCTTTAATTCGGGTTTGAAGATAGGCAAGAGGACTATTTGTATAATCTTGTCGCCCTTGCGAAAACTTTTTGTTACTCCGTAGGGGTTGTTATGATAGAGCTTTACTTTAATGCTTCCAGTATAACCGCTATCAATTACCCCCTCGCCCGTTAAGTGACACTTAACGTTCAATCCGCTTTTGCTTTTGAGGAAACCGACATAGCCTTTTGGAATTTCGATATGTACGCCCGTATCAATTACTTCATAGCGCCCGGGAAGAACGCTAAAATCAAACGGTGTACGCAAGTCATACCCTGCATCTGCATCGTGTGCCGTTTCGGGAATATAAGCACCCTCGTCAAGCATTACTCTTATTGTGGGCGGTACTCTGTCGCTCTCTTTGGCTACAAACATCAAGCACATAAAAATCGCCGTAACTATAGTTCCAAGTATTATTCCGCATATAATGTTAATCATTGTTTTTTTTCCTCTCTTTCTTTTGGTGTGCGTGTGTGTTTATATTCATATTAAGGCACTTTAAATATGGTTTTAAGGGTTATATCACCATATTTTCTTTCTTCTCGTATGTATTTTTCTAATAACACTTTGCATATTTCGCAATTCTCATAATCTCGCTTCGTGCAGTATTTGCCTTGATGTAATTTCTTTTCTTGTTCACTATTAAAGCGAGTTACATTTTGCTCTCCGATTATTCCCTCGCACGTAATTGACTTTACCGACTCGCTTATGAAGAACGGACACAAGGCGTTTACGTTTATTAACTTGTTTGACATATTACTTCTCCCTACTGCCCCAACACCGCTTTCAATGCTTCCGCTTTCTCCCGGATAGAATTATCTTCGGCTGCTGTCTTTGGTTGATTTTTTCCGAATGACTTTGCAACAGCAACCTCAAAAAATTCTTCTGTATCAAAAGAGGAGTTGTTGGCTTTTACCTTTCCTTTGCTATTTAGATATCCCTCAAACTTGTTACCGAATAGCGTTTCAGGTCTTAAATACTGTTCGTATTCCGTTCCTTTCCACTTCTCGTACTGCTTGTCGATAACCGAATAAAAGTCCTCTACCGTCAAGCCGTCTACCTCGTTAAAACGTGCTTTTATACAGTCTTGTGTTTTCTTTGTCTTGTAACTGTATTTTGCGCCGATTTTGGTGTTAAGATAATCTATTATTTTTTTTATATTATCTAATAGAGTATTAGAACCTATATTATTGGGTAAACTTTGTTTATCACCCCCCGGTAAACTTTGTTGTATAGAGTAGTCAACTTTGTTTACCACCGCAGTAAATTTTGTTGCATAGTACTCACAAAACTTTACTCCGTTGATTATCTTATCCGTTTTAACGATATATCCCTTTTCTGTTAAGGATTTAAGACAGTTATATACACTTTGCTTTGTACTATTGGTCCAATCAGCCAAGTATTGTACGCTACCATTAAAAACTTGATTATCTGCTTGTGAAAATCCGTAGATTATGGCATATACTAAAAGCTCGTTGCCCTTTAAATGTAAATCCCTTATCATAAACCCTTGTACTGTAATATAGTTTTCTCGGTTTACCTTACTTTCCGCCAATCAAGACACCCCCTCAACAAGCTCTACCATTTCGGCATCTGCTATTGTTACGCTGTTCTTATTTACGTCAAGTAATTCCACTTGTAAGACGGTCTTATATTTATTTGCACTTGTTTCTATTACTCTGTAAATATAGGCGGTTATTCTCTTGTAGGTTATACCTTTGTACTTGACGGGAGAGAAGTTTATCATAGCTTTCTTGATCTCTTCACTCGTCATTCAAGCTCCCCCCTCGCAAACTCTCTAAAGGCTTTTTCCTTTTCCGCTTTTACCTTTGCAACACAAGGAACGCTTTTTAGTTCGGGTATTTCCTCTTGTATCTTCTGCCTTGCTCTTCTGACCGTTTCAAAGTACGGAAATTTAAGTTTTTTTGCGTTCCGTAGGAAATAGGAAACAGTTAAGTCTTTTGGTTTCGGTGCGCCGTTTATCTCGGCTGTCCTCTCCAAAACTTTGAGATACAAATAGTAATCGCTGTTTCTTGTTTCGGGAATGTCTGTTAAAATATCTTTTACAAGGTTTGCTATTGTTATAAGTTTACTCATTTTCTTTATCCTTTCGGTCCTTGAGATAGTTACTTGCTTCAAACTCCTTGTATATCTCCATAAAATCGTCAAATTCTAAAGTTACAAGAATATTGCAATTATTCTTTTTATGGAATACGGCAGGTATTTCTCCGTCTTTGGCATCATTCTTTGCTTGTGCTATCCATTTGTATAACTGCATTTGTTCAACAGCTTTAGCTTCAACGTGTATGTAAGGAAGTCCTATTACATCAGCATCACCATTTGCACCGCAATACTGTTGCCCTCTGCGACAATCAGTATAACCGTAATCTCTAAACTTTTTAGCTAAGGCCCGTTCAAAACGTTTGCCTTTTTCTCTTGAGTTGATCGGCATTATCGACACTCCTTAAATTCGCCGTTTTCAAGTTTGTAATATGTATCTTCTTTGATAACCTCCCCGTCAACTTGTACAGTCTTAACGCATACGGGGGTATATTCGTCATTAACCCACGCCCACTCCGACAAGGTTATCCAGCTACCCTTTTTGGCTTTGACATTTCCGCCGTGTCCTGCACAACATATAACCGCATTTTTACCGCTTGAGCCTATCTTTGCGTAGTCACCGCTTGAGCCTATCTGTGCGGAGTCTTTGCTCGTTGTCTTTGTTTTTGTTTCCTCTTTTTCAAAACAAACTTTTACACTTGCATTGACAAGCTCGGCAAAGCTAATTTTTGCGCCGATTTTTATTTTCTTTGTGCAGAACTTTTTATTATCGTTTGTTATAGGTTCTTCCAATGCTTCAACCTCTGCAAACTCTGTCATATCTCCGTTATCATCTATAAGCGGATAATAGTTAAGAACGTCTAAAGGTTCTTTGCAAAAGTGAAAGCCGTTGTTACATATCTTCGCATCTCCCTCTACCTCGAAGACGGTATTTTCTTTAAATTGATAAGGTTTATTTCCTGTCGGGTTACAAATCAACCCTTTTTCAAACGCTTTATACCCCTTGTTCGTGTTACTCATTTTTCTCTCCTTATTCTTAAAACGGTAAATCTTGATCTTCTGTTATTTCTTCATATTCGGGCGCTGATACATACCCACTATTGCTTTCTACGTTGTTATCGCTTTTGCTATCAACAAAGCGAACATCGTCAACAACAACCTCAGTAGAGTATCTGTTATTGCCTTGATTGTCCTTCCAACTTCTCACTTGAAGTTGCCCGGTAACACATATCGAGCTACCCTTTTGAAAATACTTGCTGATAAACTCCGCCGTTGCTCTCCACGCTTGACAGTTTATAAAGTCAACTTCGTTAGTCTTGCTTCCTCTGCGGTTTACCGCAATAGAGAACGATGTTACAAATACTCCGCTTGTTGTGGTTTTTAATTCGGGATCGGCTGTAAGTCTACCGCCCAATATAACTTTGTTAAAATTGAAATTCGCCATATTTTTAAACTCCTTATATATAATTTTTTCCGAAGATTTTTATAAAATCCTCTGTAGTCCAACCGTAATGTTTCATAGCGATTTTTTGTACCTTTGCTCTTAACTCTCTGTTAAGCTCTGCGTTTTTATGTACTCCGTACAAGTGACAGCTATTATGACAGAGATAAACTTTCAAGCCGTATTTCTCTGACTTCTTTCTGTTAGCACCGGAGAATACGTGATGTTCGTCAAGTCCCCAATAATCAGCACTTGCATTTTTTCCGCAAATGTAGCAGCAGTCTTTTTCCGTTTGGATTATGCTTTTAGCCATTTACTCACCCCATAGAGCTTTTAATTTTGCAAGTTCTTCGGGAGTCTTTGTCTCTATCCCTTCCGCTTGACAATCTTGTACTATGTTGTCAATAAGCTTTGCCATTTGCTTTTTGTTGTACTGACTACTTCCGTAATAGAAACGTATTATTTCTTTTTCTCCGTCAGCCGTAAAGTCAACTCTTTCTGTCAACCACCCTGTACCGATAAGCTCCCAAGCTGTACAACGAAATTTAACATCTTCAGGTTCAATCTCTTCGTCTCGCCATACACCTATTTCTCTTATTGCATCTCGGTATATATCATCTTTGGTATGTATAACTCCGTCAGCGCTTAACTTCTCCGCAAGTAAGCCGCACAACTTCCACATATAACGATTTGCGTCTTTTGAACGCTTGTCCCTGTATTTGCAGATATTGATTGATAGCTTGTCCTCTTGGCTTAACTTATCGAATAGATTCATAGCGGATTGCTTTTCGTTTACCGCTAAAACCAACGAAGCTTTGTTTGTCTTAAAATCTACTGACAGCTCTTTTATTTTTCCGGTAAGTTCAAACATCACTCGCCCACCACATCTAAAACGGCAGGTTTTTCTTCTATGTTTATGCAATCAACAAACTCGCCCGTTTCGGTGCAAATAACGGCATTATCAACTACCGCAAACTTGCCTTTTACTTCAATCCATGCAACGTCCTCGGTTTTCTTTATGCTTTCGGGAGCATTAACTCTGCACCATTCAAGCAACGCCGATTTATTTGGAGTAAGCTTGTACCCTGCAAACTTTCTTACGATATTGCCCGACAAAAGTCTGTACTTTTCTTGTGTCTTTGTCTTTTTTGTTTCAACGGTATCAAGATATGTATTAAGCTTTGCAAGAAGAAAAGAAGTTTCGTTTTCGTATCTTTCCTCGACTTGTTTTTCTTTGCGGTCAAGCTCGGCTCTTTCAAAAGCGATCAAGTCTAAAAGTCTCTGTTTTTCTTTCTTTGCTTCAAGCACTTTCTTTAAAGCCCATTCCGCTTTGTTATCGTCTGTAATTTCAAACTGTTCTACGTTCTTTTCAAGTTCCATTATTTATTCCTCAACTTTCTGTTTTATCTGCTGTTCTCTTTCGTATATTTCGAGTTCTTCAAGCAACTCGTTAAATCGCTCTGCCGTAGTTTCGGGAGTCAATCCCTTTTCTTTTCCGTACTCAACGGCGTTTATCTTTAACTCATTGAGCTTATTTATAAGTCTTTCTCTCGGTGGGAGTGGTATTTCGGGATCTTTCTGCTGATTAGGTGTTGCTTTTGGTTCATCTTGCTTCTTCGGTTGTTGCTTGTTTGGTGTTTTCTTATCTTTCCAAGAGAAAATCTCGTCTTCGTGGTAGCCATCAACCATTGATTTGCCGATTATGGTTAATGCCGTTATTCTTCGTGGCATTTCGTCGCTAACTTCCATTTCAACTACATCAAATGCGTAGTATTCGGGTGTCCATACTTCTTTTCCGTTGCGTTTGATTTGCTTTGTGTGTCCTTTGATTTTCGTTTTCGGTGCGGTATAGAGTTCTCTACCGATACCCCAATTAAAACAAGCTCTTTTGAAACTGTCGCTTGATTCTCCTTTTTCTTTTTCGGTGTTGCTCTCTGTTCCGCAATCTGCTTTCCAAACCCAAGAAGGAGAAAGTATGTCCCCCTCATTACCACTCATATCAATATTCATACCGCAACAAATTCCTACTCGGCAGAACAGATTCCCTTTGCATTCGTAGTGTTCTCGTTGCCAATTTTCCGCTCCTACGGTTTCATCGAGGATATTCATATCGCATCTTGCGTTCTTATAGAGAAGAAGTGTAAAGCCGTTTTCATCGCAACTTTGTACCCTTGCTTCAACATCGTTTGCGGTCAATTTTCTAAAAATCATTCCTCAATCTCCTTTGCTTCTGTTTCTTCTTCAATCCAAAAATCAAATCTCGAAGGCTCTTCTTCGCATTGTTTTAATATGGTAGTTAAGTCTTCTACCGTTGTTTTATTAACCACTCCGCAATCGTGGAGCTTTCTATCGAGGTAATATACCGTTTTACCTTCCTTAATTTGGTCAATGACATAAAATGAATAAATCGAGTTATACTTTTTCATATTTTCTCCTTATAAATTTTCGTTATGTTTTTTGTAGTTATCGTTACAATAGTCTGCGAGGCAATCTTCACACACTATTTCTCCGTAAAAATCGTAGTATATTTCGTCTTGTATGCGTTCTTTACATACTGAACATTTAGGTAAACCAGAAAGCCACTTTTCTTGTCTGCTACTGTGCCTTTCAAAATCTCTTATGGGATCGTCGCTGTAACACACATCAACATCCCCTTTCAATCTCGTTTGCCCTTGCCATAACCGCATAAGCATAGTTTGTTATTGTTCCGTTGTAGCTACCTGCGTTATAAGCAACAAGAGCTTTTGTAATATCGCCGTATCTGTTCTGTAATTCTGCGAGTATATCAATACCCACCGTTACGTTTTTATGAGGTTCAAACAAGTCCGTACATTCTAACTCAATCATTCTTTTTATATGCCATTTAGTTTGTATCTGCATAAGACCGAATGACCTACCATCGTCACCTATTGCGTATCTGTCAAACCCCGACTCTCTCTCAATCATCGCTATAACTACCGCAGGAGAGATACCGTTCTTCTCGCACTCTGCAAATATGCAATCTTGCACTTCTTTGGATAAAGCACAATCAAAATACTTTACTTCCGGGACTGTCACTTCTAATATCTCTTCGTTCTCCGTCTTTTCCGTTTCTTCGTTCTTTATCTCAATTATTTGTACTGCCGATGTTTCAATCTCTTTTGTTATGCCCTTGTCAGCCTTTCTCGTTACCTCTGTTGCCGTTTCTGCTTCTACCCTACTATTTGTATAGGTTAAGTCTGCAATCGTCATACAAGCTACCACAATAGCTAAGGCGACCACTATACCGCCAACAACTGATACTATGTACTTCTTCATTTGCTTGTCCTCTCAATTTCGTATGTAATTTTCACTCCCTCTTGCTCTGCAAGAAGATTGATTAGTGTTGATAACAAATCAACTCCGTTAGGCTTTTTCATAAGCTCTCCTTAATTCTTAATATTCAGAATTTCACAAATAGCTGTTACTATCTTCGGTGCTTTGCGTTTTCCCGTTAGGATTTTGTACATATAACCGCTATCTACAAATAGTCCCGTTTTATCAGCAACGGCATCTACAAGCCATTTCTGCTCTTTGCCTTGCTTCAAAAGTTCGGTTTTTACGCTCAATCCAAAGTCAGAATATTTAGACTTATTCACAAATATTTACCCCCTTTTACTTGAAATCATTGACAAGTACGCTACGAGGTACTATAATAGAAGTGCCAACAACTATATGTACGGCGTTCCGTACTTGCCACGTTTATATTTTAGTACCGAACTCCGTACTTGTCAACAACATTTGGGGATTTTCCGAATTTTCGTGAAAATCACACAAGAAAGGAGTTACGGAATTGGGTACTTTGTACGAAAACATTATTGAATTATGCGAGGAAAAAGGAATAAAAGGGGGGAAGATGTGTACAGACATAGGAATGAGCAAGGGAATACTTACTGATTTGAAGAAAGGCAGACAAGCAGGGATATCGGCAACCAACGCTCAAAAGATTGCTTCGTACTTCGGTGTTTCCGTAGGTTATTTATTAGGAGAAGAAGAAAAAGAAAAAAAGCCCACCCAAGAGGGCGAGCTTTCCGCAAATATTAAATTGCTTGTTGATTTTGTGAAGACTGTTCCCGAAGATAAGGCGGAGATGATGCTTCGAGTAATGAAGTCAATAGTGGAATCTGACTGACGAGCTTTTCAATCTGTTCGGGAGTAAGGGTGGAAATGTAGGAGAGTAATTTGTTTTCTTTCATAGCGGCGTACCGTCCTTTCGTTAATCCGGGGCAAACAAGTGTTTCTGTCAGAATTATTATATTGAATCAAAAAAGTCTGAACAATGGAAATTATGTCCTTTTTCATATTAAAGGGGGTGATGCCTATACTATAGCGGAACTGTATCGGGGTTTTCTCCCCAAACATCAAAGATTTTACAAAAAAAGGAGTGATGCAGATGTACGGAGCTTATAAGCAACTGCTAAGGTATCAAGAAAACAATCGGGTGATACGTATAGCCAAATATGCCCGGTGTTCAAGCGACGAGCAAAAGAAGAATGGTTATACTATAGGCGACCAACTTGAATTATTAGACGAGGTTTGCGAGGATTATCAACTTGTATCTGTCGGGGAATACGTTGACGAGGGTATAAGCGCAACGCTTGAAATTGACAAAAGGAAGGCCCTTGCTCAACTTATAAAAGATGCAAAGGCGGGTAAATTTGATATTGTTATATTCAAATGTATCGACCGTTTCTTCCGTAGTGTAGAAGAATACTACGAATGTCAAAAGCAACTCCGCAAAGCAGGGGTTACTTGGATATCCATTGAAGAACCTGACCTCGATCCCGAAGACGACGATGCCGCTTTTAAAATCAATATCTATTTGACTATGGCAGAGTATGAAGCGAAGAAAACAAGCAAACGTATTAGATTTAACAACAAAATGAGAATTAAAAACAAGCAAGTAGTAACGGGTTCTCAATGTTTCTTGTTTCCTTGGACTGTAACGGGCGAACAGAGAGACCGACACTTGATTAAAGACAAAGAATACGAGGAAATGACTCTTGATATTCTTGATTTCTTCGAGAAGCACCAAAGCAAATCAGCAACTTTGGGATATATCAATATTAAATACGGCAGACAAATGACCATATCAACGCTTAACAGCTTCTTGACTGACACTTTGCTATATGGGGAATATAAAGGCGTTCCCGAATACGTTGAGCCGTATATATCCAAAGAACGCTTTGACAGAATACAAGATATTATGAAGCGAAACTCTCGTATTCCGGCAAGCCCTAACCGACTGTTTTTGTTCAGCGGATTAGTTAAGTGTCCCGGTTGCGGAAACAATTTAGTCGGAAACTACGTAAAGAGTAGCGGCAAATATGATGTGTTCACGTATCGTTGTAATAAAGCACGAACACAAAAGGTTTGCACTTTCACCAAATCATTAAGCGAGAGGAAGATAGAGAAACAACTACTCGACAATTTAGGTCAGTATATCACCAACGAAGTAATCAGAGTGGAGAGCATTGAGGACAACCAACCAAAAAACAAGAACGCCGAAAAGGTCAAAAAAATAAAAGCCGAAATGGACCGGCTTAACCTGATGTTTAGAAAGGGGCGTATAGATGAGGAAGAATACGACAAAGAATATTTTGCTCTTGATAAAAAGCTAAAGTCTATCGACGTTGACGAAAAGCCACCCGAAAGAGATTTAGATGCTTTAAAAGGGATATTGGAAGCCGATTATAGAGGATTATACAGCCAACTAACAAAGGAGAACAAGAAGGCTTTTTGGCGAAGAATCATAAAGGAGTTTTCTATTGACGAACACAAAAAGATTATTCCCGAAAGCATTGTATTTTTTTAACTAAAAACATTGTACTTTTACACAATCTCCGTTCGGTGCTATACAAAAAGTACAATAAAAAAAGGGGACAAGGCGTAATGCCCTGTCCCTTTTGTTTATGCTTTTGTAAGATACTTGATATCAACTGCCCCGGTTACATCTCCGCTTTCCTGCGTTGAAATAACAACTCTATTGCCGTTGATTTCACGAACATACAATACTGATTTATAGACAAAATCTGCAAACTTTTCACTTGTGCCGTAAATTACTGCCTTGCTTAAAAGTTTTACTTTGTCACCCTCTTTAATGGTGTAATCTTTGGCGGATATCATTTCATTTACTCGCTTCTGTACTTCGGTGTAACTATATCCCGCTTTGGTAAGTCTGTTTTTGCGGTCCTCTCCTACGCCCCATTTATTCGCAAGAACTTCTTTTGCGATTTCGTCAACAGATTTAAGAGTAGGCTTTGCTTGTTCGGTTTTGGTGAAACCGTTACGCCCTGCCGCTTTAATCATTGAAGGATAGTCAACTAACATATAGTTTTGATCGCATACTACACCTGCGATTTTGTTTGAACGAATATAATTCGTCTCTCCGCCAAACTGCCACATACCAAGACAATCCTTGTTTTGATACGTACAAGCCTTCGCCCATTGAGCAACCCAATGAGCATATCGTGTCAACTCGATATCCTTAAAATGTGCCGTAAAGGAGAAAGCTGTTGCGTAAATACCAACCCAATACCCCTTCGCTTCGAGGTAATTTAAAAAAGCCTTGACAATATTCGTCAACGCTCTTTTGTCTAACCTTAACATATCTTCGTGTTCTACATCCATGTAAATAGGGAGTTCAAACTGTTTATCCTTAAGAATGTTAGTGTAGAAATATTCCGCTTCCTTTTCTGCTTCTTTGATTGTTGTTGCTTTACTGAACCAATAACAACCTACCGGGAGTCCTTTTCTCTTTGCTTCGTTGTAGTTGCGACTGAAGCTTTTGTCTGTGTACAAACCGACATCACCGCCACCGCCTTTTACAATGACAAATTCCACACCTTCCGCAATAGCCTTATTGAAATCAAAATTGCCTTGCCATCTTGAAATATCAATACCGAATTTCTTCATAGTCAATCTTCCTCTCTTTCAATAAACTTTTTAAATACCTGATGTAAACCCGTTGAAGCAAGTCCCGAAACAAGACCGCCGAGCAATATTTCGGGCGTAAATGCGAGGTTTATCCATACATTCAGCACGACACCCAATACAGCCACAATTAGCGGAATATATCGGTTAATTTTATCGGTGAGTATAACGTGCTTTATAACATATCCAACACACAAGCAAATACCCACTACAAGCAATACAACGTAATCATTCAAAAATTCCATAAAACTTCTTCCTTTCTATAAACCGAATTTTGCGAGGAAATATCCCGCAACGGCGGCAACAGCTATTGAAATAAGCTGTGTAATAACACTTTCCCACCGCTTTGCAGGTTTATCTTTGATGTCTTTGACATCATCTTTTATTTCCTTAACATCTTTTTCAACATTTTCTTCACGTAGAGCGAGGACTTTAACTGTCCCCACCAAGTCATCAAGATTATCTTGTCGTTTCTCCATTTCGTCTAATCGCTTTGTGTTTGACTTAGAGCGACTTTCGACCTCTGTTAAACGATGCTCAATCTGTATATCCACTCAGATTACCCCCTCTCGTTTGAAGCGATTAACTCAGCAAACGCTTTGTTTAAATCTCTGTTATATGTAACTTCTATCATTACACCCTCTGTATCTGTTGAAAGTTTTGTAATGGGATATAGACTCAATACTCCTTCTACTGTGCCGTCTTCTTTTGGTTCGTAGTACGTGTATTCGTCTGTTTCTCCGCATACTCCCAATTCTACAGTCCTTAAGTCCGGGATATGTTCTCCCGATAACTTAATCGTCATTAGATGTTTAATAGGTGATACATCTTCGAGCGTTATCCTTTCGCCCGAAGCTTTACCCTCAAGCGCATTAGATACCATTTGCGCTCCCGCTATTGTTTCTTTAAGGTTCTCAATTTCCGCATTGGTATCAGCAACAAACTGCGCCACTGCCTGTGTTAATTGGTTTAATTGGCTTGTTTGCTTTGACTGTGACTCGTTTGTTTTAGAGAATGTTTCTCCAAAGTTATATTTTTGTTCAAGTTGAGCAGGGGTTCTTGCCCCCTGCCTATCTTGTTTAATCATTCATATCACCTCAATCCCACGAAACCGTACCGTCAGAAGAAACGTTAAATCCTAACTCTTTTAAGATAGTTTCCATTTCCTTATAGGAAATATCGTCTCTGCTGTTCAAGTAGTCGATAATCTCATAATTGTAAGTATCGTCTGCGTTGTATTCGCTCTTGAAAAGGATAATCTTTTCTCCGTAGTCAGCATCGAGATTATTGATATATTCAATAACCTTTTCTTTTCTGCTACCACTGATAGATTTTCCGTTTTCGTCTTTATCCGCTTTGATATCGTATAGTTCGTCCGAATAGTTTTTGAAGCTTTCAAGACCGCCGACAGCCTTTGACATAGTAATACGTTCGGGATTTCTGTACGCCCAATTATATAACTCCTTACTTTCATCACTTGCGCTGTACTCTGCATAGGAAATATTATTTGATTGCAGGAACTCATATTTTTCAGGGTTCTTTTCAGCAAAATCAAATTCTTCAAAGTTGTCATAATTGTCGTATTCCGACATATCAATATCTTCTTTTCTGTCAGCGATATTGTTTATGAGAGTATTCTTCTGCTCAACACTTAAATCAAGGCTATTTATATACTCGGCTTTTTCTGCAAGTGTTTGGTACTTGCTCAATCCTTCACGATAATCCCAATAGTCCTTGATAGGCATATCTACATCTATAAACTCTTGGATTTGCTTTTCTTTAAGCGGTGCTAATTCATTGTCAAGATAATATCTCGCATTTTCATTCGCCCATTGTCCGAAGAGTCCGGATTGTATTTTGTTTTCGAGCGTATCCTCAATAGGAAATCTCAAACTTCCGCTATCCGTATAAGAACCCGCAATAGGATGATCTTCCCTAAACATTGAAAGTCCTTTAGCTGTTTTCTTGAGCTGTCCATACCCACCGGGCAAAACATAGTAAGGCGCAATTTCGCCCAGTGTTTCAAGTCTTGCTTTTTTGTTGCCGTATTCGTCCTCGCCTTTGACAAGTTCTGTTATTGGAAGAGCTGATGATATCGGGATACGTCCACCTGTAAATGTACTTGTGTATGGCAAATCCTCAAGCAACTCAAGGAACGCTTGTTCCACGTTATCAAGCGCTGTGTCTTCGCTTTCCTCGTCATCATCAAATCCGAATGCGGTCATTATGACTCCGATAATATCAAATGCAGGGTTGTATCCCGTAACAGACTCAAACGCCTTTCCGAAAAGATGCTGCGCTATCGCAAGTTGTACGAAAGTAGATGTAACCTTTGCGGCTGTTTTTGCGTTTCTCGCAATACCGCTTTTTATCTGCTCATTAGAAGCCATTGTTTCTTGAATTGTATCGTAGAATTGGCTATCTAATTGGTTACGTACTTCAAGCTGAAACTTTGTTATCAAACCAAGCATTTTTGAATTGTACAACTGCGGTTGTTGTCCGAGCGATCTGTCTCCCATCAAACGAGAAGCCCACTTGTCCGCCTCGACGATAGCCTCTTGATTACTCATACCTTTTCTTGTCAATTCATTGTACTTTGTTCTTACGATAAGTTCTGTCGAGATATTGTCAACCGCCCCCAACAATGCGTAACCTGCATCGCTGACTTGTTGATAGGTAGTACGGTGGAAACGTTCCGCACCTTTTCGCCTTATCATCGTAGGATTGTGTTCGGCAAAACCGTCACCACTTCCAAAGATAGAGCCGACCTTATTCGCTGTTGTCTGTGCAAATGCCTTTACAAAATCATACTTGTTTGTCTTGGCAAAAGTTTGAGCAACGGGAATAAAGTTCGTAAGCGAGGAAGAAATATTATAGCCAACCATATTACTACCAACTTGCTTATTGACAGTATCAAGGAAAGTAATACCTCGTCTTCCGATAATGCCTTCAAGACCTCTATCTATTAAGGCTGTTTTCCCTGCTATAACGTTTGCTTCTTCGTTCAAGAATTTCGCAAAAGTAGACAAATGAGATCCGTATACTTGCTTAATTCTTTCCTGTACCTCTTCCTCTGCGAGTGTATCCAAGTTTTCAAGACCGTTTGCTTGTCCGTAGGTGTCGGCAATATAATTTCTCAACGCCCTAAAAGTCTGTATATCGTCAATGTGATATATCTGATTTTTTGCGCCCGAAGCATAACGCTCAATACCGCCGAGAATGTCATACGTCGTCTTGTTGCCCTTTCTGTGCATAGCACTTGCAAAATACGGTTGACCGGGTTTAAGGTCCGCCGTAACGCCGTTAAGGTCTGTCGGCAAGTCCTTTGCCTTGATATCGTTCGGGTTAAACGGTATTCCCATTCTCGAAAACGTATCTTCCATAGCACGAAAATGCAAGAAGTAGTTTTTTAGAGGTTTTATCTTGGGATATGCGTTTCTCGTTCTCGACTCGTTTATCTTTGCAAGAGTATCGTCATAGAATTGTCTTATGCGAGTGTCTGTCGCAAGTCCCTTAATGTTTTCTCTTACTTTTGCGTTCGGGAAGTCCTTAGCAAGTTCCGCATCGCCGTACTGAATGATATCGCCCTTGTCATTCACATAGAAGCCTTCGGCGTACATCTGTGCGGCGGCACTCTCTTTACTTCCCGATTTAATGTGATACTTGTCCGAGAGTTGTTGGAGTAATCCACCCTTACCTTGTCTGCTTGTTACGGAATTAAGCCACTTAATACCCTCAGTTTCGTTTTGTGCAACTTTATTAACCGTGAGATCAGCAAGTACTTGACCGTTTTTGTAACCGAGCGCCTTTTCCATAACTCTTTGTGGAGTGTTGTCAACCGTTGCAAATGTCGAAAGGTTTTTCGCACTTCTCAAGGTTTCGTCAAAGTTAAGTCCGTTTTCGCTGAATTTGTTTTTGATATCTTCAATTTTCTTCGCATGAAGTTCGGTGCGCATCATTCGCCCTTCTTCTTCGGAGTATCCTTCTTCGAGTAGCGCCTTGTATTTTTCAACTTTTGTACGATTATCGTTTATTCTCTTTGAATAATCAGCTTCAACATCATCACGAAGACGCTTTAATCGTTCTATACGACGGAGAATGTCATTTGCTGATTTTGTGAGTTTGTTCTTTTTGGAGTCATATTCAAGCTCCAATTTTTCGATTTTGTTATTATAATCCGCAATAGCTTCACGCATAAGCCTCTTATTATGAGAAAGTTCGCCGTAGCTATGGTTTAATTTGTGCTGAAGTCTTTCTTCTACCGTCTGAATTTGAGATACTTTCCTTACTTTCTCAGGCTTAAGAGTTTTACCGTCAGTAGTTTCTATTTCAGCATCGTACTGTGCTACCTCTTTCATAAAGGCTTGTCTGTCCTCTTCGGCGGCTTTCATTACTTCGTTTTCTTTGTATTTGCCTACTTCGGAAGTAATGATATTAACTACCGATTGTAGTTCTGAGTCTTCAAGTCTATAACCGTCAATTATCTCCGAGCTTGAATTTGCAACGTCAACCATTTGCAAAAACTGTTCTGTCGGGTTAATAATATCTTCGGGAAAATAGCTCGGATATAGCTCTGTTAATTCCATATACAGCGAGTCTACGGGAGTTCCCTCGTTGTTTACTCTTATCCTTCCCCAACAATTCTTTTTCCTAAAATCGTTGTAGTTAGGAATATCGCCTTTGATAGTGTCAGATACTTTTACTCTTGTTTTTCTTAAATAGTTCTTTACTTCAATAGCGAGGTCGTTTTTGGTTGTCCACGTTAGCTCTCTAAAGTTATCGCTAACATCTTCAAATAATTCCGCTTCGCTCGGATACTCTCCCTTGCTATATTTACGCACGATTTCTTGCATTCTCTTTTTATCTTCTGCATCAAGACCGAGCGTATCTCTTAGAATATTTACAAGCTTTGTTTCCGCTTCACCGTCAAGACTTGTTGTGTCGGGAATTTCATAATACTCCGTATTCTTTTCGGGCGGTGCATCTGCATCGTCAATATGTGCAAGGCTCTCTCTCTGTAAGTCCGCCGCTTCTTGCTCCGTCATAGGTGCAAAATCGTCAGGGAATACGTTATCCGAAAGAGTCTTTTTGATAGGTGCTATATCCTTTCCTCTATACGCAACATCTTCTCCGCTTTCATGGAGTTTTCCAACCTTTTTAGGCTGTTCTCCGTTCCAAGACAACGAATAGTGTATATTAGGATTGTCCGTAGGGGATTGGTTGGTTATTGCCTTTATTTGATTAGGCTTAAATGCGATATAGTGGGTTGTTCCCGGTTCTATATCCATATTCCATTTTCCCGCTACAGTAGGATCTATAATGCCGTCGTAACCTAAAGACTCAATAATCTGCCTTGTAACTTCATTTGCTACAAGATTTCCGTTACTGTCCTCAAGGTACAAATCGTTGATTTTTGCTTTTAACTGCTCTGTATCTATTCCGCCATCGTAATAGGCTTCGTACAGTATGTTTGCGATACCGTCAGTTCTATCAACATCAACATTCTTTTCTATTTCCCAGACAATACCCTCGATATCGTCAGCTACCAACTGCTCAACATCGTCGATATAATCATCGTAACTCTCGTAATCTTCTTCGTTGTACTCTTCAAGATATTTGTCTTGTGAGAGTAAGTTTGTTTCACCGACAATAGCAGGGTTTTCAATATTGAGATATACTTCAAATTTATGACTACCCTTGTAAAGCTCTTCTCTCGCTCTTCTTTCGGCTTCGTCATAACTGATTTCATTTCCGTTGTCGAGAGCTTCGTTGTAAATTTCTTCACCCCTGCGGGTAACTTTATTATCAAAGTCGGGCCCGCCACCCTCGTAGTGTTCGGTAACATCAGCTTCGTTATCTGTGAAATAAAATCCGCTTCCGTAATCGCCCTCGACGTTACCTTTTGCTTTATCAAAGATAGAAAACTCGCCCGTTGCCGTTCCGTGATACAATACTTTCAAATTGCCGTTTTCGTCTACAACTTTTGATTTTGCAAATCTCTTTTGTACGGCTGGGCTTAATTCGTTGCCGTTGCTGTCAGCACTTAAGGAATATCTAATATCTGCCGCCGTTGTCGGTTTTGTGTTCGCAACAGACTTTATCTGTTCGGAACTAAAAGCAATGGCGACATTAGAAGCTCCCTCGTCACCGTTGGAATATCCGCCATTGTCTACAACATTGTTAATGATTACTCCGTCATAGCCTTGCTCTTTGGCTCTCTGTGCATAGTCTCTCGTCTTGAGATAATTTCGTGAATTTTCCCTCAAAGACTCTTCGCTGAAATTGTCGGAAGCAACACTGAAAAGGTCGTAGATATTTACATCTTCGCCCATTTTCTTATATGCACTTGCTAATTCGTTATCCTTTGCTTCTTGTATCTCGCTATTAAATATGCGGAAATCTTCCCATTCCGCAAGATCAATAAGCGCCGCCTTTTCTTCGGCGGTCAAGCTTTGGTATTTGTCATAAACCTCTTGAGAAAACTCTGCATCAATCTTATTCCAAGGTCTACCTTTGGCATCAACGATAAGCGGATTTTTAAGGTTAAGATATACCTTGTAATTGGCATCTCCTTCTCCTACGCCCTCATACCAACAAAATTCATCATAAATACCTTGTGCGGTCTTGCTGTCGGCAACTCTATCTCCCTCATAAAGAAGAATAAATTTGCCGTCTTTTTCAACAACCTCGTATCCTTCGGCATCTATGCTTTCTATGAATTTGTTCATATCTTCGGCGGTGCGTATCGTCTGCGCTTCGTAGGTTTCAGTAGTTCCGCTATACGAAGCAGCTACATCGTTTCTGTCAACAAAGAAGAAAGAAATATCATCATCGGAAAATCTTCCGTCAAATTCGTGGAAACCTGCGTTTTCCGAGCCGTGATACATAACCTTGAGATTGCCGTTATCATCACGTACTTTACTGTTTTTAAAATATCTCTGCTGTTCACTTGTAAGCTGTTTACCGTCTGTGTCTTTGGCTGATAATGAAAAACGGAACTGTGAATGGTTAGATACCTCAGGTTCTATACCTTTTTCAAACCACATCGAGATATCATTCAACACCTTGCCCGATTGTGTTCCTTTGGGATATTCAACACTAACTACGGTGTTTCCGTTATTATCGTCAATATCAAGCACTATTTCGCCCCTATTTCGTGAGATGTAGGCTGATAATGCCTGTTCTTGTGCTTTTGTTGGCTGTACCGATAAATTTATACCGCCTATTTCGGGGACTATTCGGATATTCCCCTCTGACATAAACTGCACCAATGAACCGCTATAATCTTCACCGCCATACTCTGAACCGAGCGCATCACTGATGTCTCGATGGTCTACTGTGCGATATCCCCCCGGTGCGCCGTCGTGTTTTCCCGACAAATCAAGTCTTGTGCCGTCAAGCAGAAGATATCCCGTCTCATTCCAATTAAATGTTTTTCCGAAGTGTTTAAGTACCGCTTCGTTGTGAGCCTGTTTTTCCTCAGGTGTGTACTCCGTCAAAGAATACTTTGTATCGGTTAGCTTTCCGCTTTCCTTGTATGCCTTATCAAAAGCTCTCTTAACCTTTTCGAGTTCTCTCGCTTCTTTACTTCCTGCCGTTGCTACCTTGTACAAATACTTGATCTCGTCATAAAGCTTTTGGAATACGTTTCGGTGTTCCGTTGAAAGTTTGCTAACAAAATCATTATCGGTAAAGAGATAATCCCCCACCAAATCAGCCGTAAGCTCTGCATTGATATCAGCACCCTCAACACCCTTGTACAATTCCGTCAAGCTGTCAATTCTGCCTTGATAATCATTCTTTGTCTTTGCATACTCTATAAGAGTATTCTGTAACTCTTTGTAAAGCTCCGTTCCCTCAAGAACGTGCGATACTTCGTGTCCTACAACAGAGCGTAAGTATTTTGCCGAGTCTGTATTGAGCGTGATACCGTCTTTTGTAACAAAGCCGTTGATAGTCCTTCCGTCAAGAGCAAATCCCGACTCTTTAAGTTTCGCATTGTTTGTAAAATCAAAAGAAACACCCTTATCAGCCGATATTTTTGCAATCATATCAACTAATTCGTGTGTTCTGTTTGTATTATTCAATGTTTTGCTTTCAATAGCCTTTTTAATAGTATCTTGATACTTTTTGTCATATTTTGACAAATCAGCTTCAAAATACTGTCCTCGCCTTGATCTTTCGTTGTAACTTTCGGCAAGTCTGTCATTCTTCACAAGACTAAATACTTCATCACCTAACTGCGTTTTAAGGCTGTCTCTCTTGCTTGTATCGTCAAGGTTCATAGCCTTAAGCTCTGCAAGGCGGTCATTCTGTATATCGTTTCTGTCGCCGTTCTTCATCTTGCGGAGTTCGTCAAGCTCTTGCTTTAAAGCATCTTCGCTGTCTATCGTGTCCTTGTATGATTTATAGGTTTCTCCACCTAATATACTTTCTATCGTATCTGTGGAGATATATCCTTTATCTAAATCATTGAGAACATCGTCATAAATTCTTGACTTATCTTTTTCCTTAAGCTTTCCGTTTTCCTCTGCTTCTGCGAGTCTGTCTTTATAGACCTTATCGACAACACTTTGCTCATTTTTTGTTAAGCCTGTAACAGAGTCAACTCCTGCCTTTTTCGACTTAACAATATTTGCACGATTACCGATACCACCGAGAACAGCACCACCGATAAATGACTCTAACGCATCTTCGGAAGAAAACAATTCGGTTAATTCCTTATCGTCTGCATAGGTTATCTTCTGCCCGATTGCGCTCATAGCACCCGAAAGCACTTCTTCTGCGCCTTCACCCGCCATATCAACACCGAGCTTTGCAAGACTCCTAACAGTTTTATTTGACACCCCTCTTGCAATCTTCTTCGTCAAGGCATCGTCTAACGTTTTACCGCCGAAGCTAATACCACCCGATATTTTTTCGGTCAATATTTCAGCACCGGCAGTAATAGCAGCGCTCAAACTTGCTTCTTCGATACTTGCGCCTTGATTTAATGCGCCCTCAACTTCACTTCCGTAGCTCGTAACGCCCGTTGTAAGAAACCAAGGCACACCGACCGCTTGTAAGCCTACTGTACCCAATAACTGACCGCCCGATTGTGCAAGGGAGTCTGTCTTTTCTCCGAGTAAGGAGTCCTTGTCGGTATCAACTCCCGTAATTGCTTTAAGTGGGTTTGAAAGGATTGCTTTCGCAACCCTTTCTTCATCGTACAAGTCTTTTGCAACAAACTCATTCATTGAGTTTATTGTCTGTTCTTTCACAGGATTAAATCTTTTCCCTGTTTTCGGGTTGATATGGCTTCCGTATTTGCCGTTGCCAACGCTCGTAAGTAACGAACCGAGACCGACAGTAGCATCTACCGCCTTTTCTCCCATTCCGATAATTCCTGCGCCGACATTTTCTCCGACATCTGCCACCGTGCCGAGTATACTCTTTGTTACATCTCCAAAGTCGTACCCATCGTCAAACGCACCTTTTTGAAACCACGTGCGCTCTTCTTCGCCGAGCGACTCTCTCTTTGCTCTTGCTCTGCTTACCGCTTCTTGTCCGCTTGTCTTTTTTGTAACAACAGGGGCAATATCTTCCTCGATATCTTGCGCTATGCGATTAGCTCTTTTCTCAGCATATTCCTTTTCAAACTTTGTAGGTTGTGTATTCTTTTTTGAGTATAAATCTGTTTCTTTTTCTAACAACCGTTTCAAGCGCAATTCTGCGTATTTAGAACTAAAACTCATAACACTTTCTCCTATTTTAGTGTAATTTTCTTTCTAAAATGGATTTCTCCGTTTTTCATGTATTCCTCAGCAATTCCTTTTTCAACAAGGTCATTTACTCTTTCTACACTGATAGGACCAAATCCCAAATCTAAAATACTCTGCAAATTCACCTGCGGCGTTTTAGTCAAAGCAGGGAAACTCTTTCCCTTTTTAGCCGCTTCAATAGCCGAACTGTTAAGCGTAGTTTTTTCAGAACTGCTACCCGAAGACTTTTTTATAGAGCTAATTCCGCCCCCCGATGACTTACTCTGTGAAGCTGAATAAGAGAGATCAAACTGTCGTTTTTCTTCTGCAAGTTTCTGTTTCTGTAATTCCAACTGCTTAATTTCCATCGCATACTCTTGTGCATCTTTCGCCTTGAGTCTCGCAATTTCTTCGTTAAACTGTCTAATACCTTCTTCGTATTCTTTAACTTGCAACTGATAGTTTTGTTCGTACTGTCTAATCTGTTCTTTAAACGCATTTTCTGTATTAATCTGCTGTAATACATCTTGATAACGGTTATAGTACATATTATCAACTTCGAGTTTCTTGTTAGACTGCTCAATAATAAGCTGATTTTTATACTGAAATCCTTGTAAGCCTAACTCTAACTCTGTTTGAAGAGCTTTGTATGCTATCTCTGCTAAAATACTGTTGTTCTGCAATCGAGCATCTTTAATTGCATTGTCATAATTCAATACAGCTCGGTTATATACTTCTCTCGCCGTTGCTACTCGGTTTTGGTATGTGTTATACATACTGACTTGAGAACTCTCGCTATACCCGGTGTTCGCAAGTCCTTGTGCGGCAACTTGTTCAGCATTTGCACCGTAGGGATTGCTCTGTTTCTGCCAATCGGCATAAGCGCCCGACTGCTCTTTTAAGTAATCCTTGTGCGTTTGTTCTTTCTGTTGTTCTATCTTTTCAATAGTAAAATCAGTCTGCGCCTGTTGGTTTTTTGTCTGCGTGTCCGCCCATTTCTTTGCGGCATCTATTTGAGCCTTATAATATTTATCTGACTCGTTAATCATTCCGCCGTAGGTTTTTTCTACGTCGTTTAGCGCCGCATTTTTGTCGTTTTCTACCTTTTGAAAACGTTCATCGTTATAATTGATATCGTAATTTACCGCCATTTATCTCCCCCCTACCGCTTTATGTATCCGCCTATAAATGCCTCAAGCGTTGCGGTTTCCAAACTAAAACGAGTGTTTGAATGAAATTTAAGCTGAATGTCTTTGAACTTCTTTCGCTTAATTCTGCTAACAAAATAGTCTGTGATATTTTTGTATGTTCCGATATGCTCAAAATCTGTATCTTCGAGCTTTGCATATACGGAGATATCGCCTTTTGCTTCTACAACACAACCTCGCTTGTTTGTTGTCTTTAACTTCTGCGGAGCGTTAAATCTATCTTTCGGTGTTACCCAATAACTTTCTATATCACAATCGTTGTCGGTCATTGTATATACACCGCCGTCTTTTGTGCCTAAATATAGCACTCCGTTATATACTCTTGTGCAAGTCACACTCTTATCTAACTGCCAGTAGAACCACTCATACTCAATATGATCTTCGTTTGTAAATACTGCTCGGCTGTCAGCGAGATAGACTTTATCTCCAATGAAAACTAATAAATAGCCTTCCCACTCTTCAAGCAACATTTCTTTATAGTTTTTCTCTGCCGTTAGTTTTCGGTCCACTAATGTACTTCTGTGTGCAATAACCTGTTCTGTTGTAATGTCACCGTTGATACCTTCCATTCCTCTGTCGCTGAAGAATATAATATCGTCGTTAAAGTTGATTGATTTTCCTATACAACCAGTAGTAATATTTGAGTGTTGGTTTGGGTATATTTTTCCGTATTCGCTGTCAATAGTAGGTGTATGATAGAATACCGTTGTATTCGTCTGCGACGGCTCTCTGAACACCCACATAACGTTGTTACCTGCAACCAACCCTTTTACTGCTGCCGTATCCAAACCTTCGTTATAATAGTCTAAATCGCTACAATACGATGGATCGTTCAAGCTACAATGCCAAAGTCTATTCGGATAATCTTTGTTTCCACTAAAAAACACCCTATTATCAAATACTTGTAATAAGGTGCATTTGTTTATTTGGTCTCTGTAACCATCTACATTTTTTCGGAAAGTGATAAATACATTATCTTGTCCATCTGTGAGAGGTGCAGGTGGGGGCATACGAAAGAGAACAGTTCCTTTTTCGCAATCCACATAAATGCCTTCATACTCCCAATCATCATCAGTATTAAGAACCGTTACGCTTATTCCGGACTTACCCAAAGTTGTATCGTTATCTATATTTTGAGCATCAAGATAAAACAGAGTGCTTTTGCCGTCGCCGACGAAACTATTTTTTCTTAGTCCTGTAAGCAAATTTACATCTTCGTGTATTTTACCACCGCCTACGGGTTTCCTTGCTATTGATGTAGTAGGAATATATCCCTCTACTTCCTTTATGGTTTGTCCGTCATACTGCAAGTAATTTTTTCCGTCTTTAAAATACCAAGTGTTATTGTAAACAAAGCTCTCGCTCTTTGCTTCGTTCAATCCCGAATAAAGCTCGGTCTTTGTTTCGTCCACTATCTTATATAGTTTTGTTCCGCTATGAACAAGACACATTTCCGTTGAACCTACATTGTAGAAGAAAATACCGTAAATCACTTCGCTAAAAGAACTCTGCAAATCCATACCGGGCCTCGTTCTTATGCTCTCTGTTTCTTTATAGTCTTTCCATACGTTCAAGCTGTCGGGACTTCTAACAATGTTAATTTCCTCTCCCCGAAAATCAACACCACGAAAACCGCCGTATGTTCTTGTAATTCTATCTCCTGTCTCTGCCATTAGATATTATAGCCCCCTTCAACACTAACCGTTGACATCTGATAACGGGGATCAAGTCTCTGCAACATTGACTCATATCTTGCCGAGTATATATTGCCATACTCCGCCGACACATCACTCTTCAACAAATCACCCGCTACGCCGTAAGGCATAATCTCAAGCACATCGGGAGAAAGCTCAAATTCGTAAGTTTTATCTTTTGTCTTCTGCGTGATTTTTTCGGGATATACATAGCAGTCTATTTCTGCCGTTCCGCTTTCCAAAATCTTAAATATTGTGCCGTTTGCTTTGGGGGTATATCTAACACCGCCAACCGTGCAAACCTGATATATTTCGTACCCACACTCGCCCTCTATATCGGCAAATTCAAGGGTATCTCCTGCTTTAACTTCGATTTCAACATACTTAGGAATTTTCTTTATCCTTGCAAGTTCAAACATAACCATATTGAAAACTTCGTTGATTTTAGCAGCTATGTCGGGATCGTCTGTTAAATATTCGCTGTCGGGGTTTAATTCCTCTATAAGTCCCAACACTTTTACCTTTTCGTCATAAAGCGTCATAACTTCTCCTTTCTACGAAAAAAAGGACACCGTTAAGATGTCCTTTCTCGTCTATCTTGCCTTATTAGAGCTTTTCCCAACCGTTAGGGTACGTGTCGGGCGACCATACGTTATTATCAATGATTGACTTGTATGTTTCGCCGTTATAAATGACCGTATCACCATTCATATACGCATTGTGAGCGCCCGTAGGCTGTTTAAATTCTTCGGGGGTATTTATATCCCCATCTGTTGTTTCCTTGCCCTGCAAGGCTCTTACAGCTTCCCATAGCTTTTCTATCTCTGTTTTATAATTGTACTGTGCTTCGGGAGATTTTCTTGCGAGAGAGTATAACTCTTCTCTTTCCTTTTCCGTCAATCTTCCCTCGATATAAAACGTATCAATCTTTTTAAGCAAGGTAGTTAAATCATAACCGCCTTTTTCAATAACAGCTTTAAAAACATTCTTCATATTCTTTTACCTTTCTTATGAATTTACTATCATAGCTGCCATTTCGGCAAACTTGTTATCAATATATTTTTGTGTATCTACATTATACGTTGCTTCAAGTGTGACACCTTCTGTATCAGGTATAAGTGTCATTGTAGGATATGTAGAACTTACACCCTCAAGAACGTCTTCATGCCGAAGTGTTCCGTCTTCTTGTACAATATAGGTCACTGGTTCTTCGTAGGGTTCAAATTCTACAAATTTATCAACACCTATAAAAACATTGTTATACGACTTGGAAAGCACTGTTGTTGGATTTTGAATACTTATAACCACCCAAGCAGTATTCTCTCCAGTTGTGAATCTCTTCGCACCATTTTCTGTAGTTGTTTGCGTTTGGCATCTTAAATAGTTTCCATTTTCGTCATACTCAGTTGCGAAAATATTACTTCCAGAGCCATCACCAAACCCCTCAAAATGAGCTACAAAAGTCATATTAGGCATAGCTTTAAAATCAAAACCAATACCATAAGGAGTTTGATTTTCTTTATTTGTAAAACTAAAACCGTTTTTATGTTTTTCAAAAGATGTTACATTTGATGGTTGATAGTAATTGTTATAAGCAAAGCCTTTAATAATACCTTTGCCTGTAAATTTTCTTTTTGTTGTGTTTGGTGTCGCACCAAAATCAACAACCTCTCTATTTGCTATATCAAGCAAATTACCACCATACTTCAACACTTTTACACTTGTTAAATCCAATTCTTTTCTCAAATGAATAAGAACATAGTCACCCGCACTCATCCAACTTGTGGAACTCACATAACAACTACAAAGCACAAGTGTGTCAAGTTCGTCACCATTTTCATCAATGAAATTGAACGCAACACTATTTGAACTGTCAGATATAGTGAATTTGTCACTATTAAATGTGATTTTTATGGTTGTTGAAGCAGTTCCAATACTGAATCCGTTAGTTTCCAAGAATGAAATAAAAGTATCAAGTTCACCCATATTAACAACCCCACCTGACGGACAATTGTTGTAAGGTGTTCCGTTAGAAGCATACACATATTCGTCTATAACAAGACGTTCAGTTGATGCACTTGCTGTAATCTTCAACGAATGAGGAATACGAGATACATCGGTAAGTATTATATTAGTTCCACTCACTGTGTTAGGAATTGCAGGAGCTGTGTTGGATATTTGCTCTACTGCATAAAAAGCAATTTCTTTTGCTGTTCTTGCATCATCTTCTATTTCCAACATTTGATTAGATAAATCATTTTTTGTATTAGTTATGCGCTCGTTGGTTTCCTCTATCTGCTTTTCTATTTCTTGTATAGTTGTATCTGGTTCCTTTTTGTTTTTTTCGTCGATATATTTTTTTGTGTCTACATTGTATTCTACCTCAAGCTCAACACCCTCAGTATCGGACATAAGCATTGTCACAGGATAAACAGACGGTATTTTCAAATATGTTCCACCTGACGGGAAAAGATAAACGTGTTCTACGGAAGGTTCATATTCTGTTGAGATCGTGCCGTATTCAAGCTGAACTTTTGTTGTATCATCCCAATTCATCAAGTCGGCACTCGAAACTCTTAACGAAAACTTTTCTATATGCTTTCCGAAGTCAATTACGGTCTCAAAGTTTTCGCCAGAATATACTTTATTCCCATCAATTTTAAATGCGAGGTTAGTCATATCCATGCCAATCGTGAGCCACTCTCTTGTACTTCCATCTTCCAAAACAGCACTCATAAGCACATTGCCAAAAAGCTTGCTTACCGAAAGTATATATTCTTGTTTATGAACAGCAACAATCTTATTTATCATTTCAATAAAATTGCCGTTATAACTTGGATTAAACATATTTTTGCTATACATCAACAAATTTGTATTGCCTAAAGCCTTAACCTTTACAGTATGCTCAATAGGCGATATATCGGTAATAGCTACAGTTGTTCCTCTTATTGTATTACGAATTGCTGGGGCTATGTCCTTTGCGACTGTGTTAATTTCTTCTATCGCTTGTTTTTTTGTTTCTGCGATTGCTTCTTCCGATTTTATTACAGCTTCTTTTGTTAGCGAGTCAAGCCACTCTTCCTCTGTTCCGGCAAAACCGTGCATAATGGCTATTTCATAAGCCGACTTGCCTTGTATTGCATTTGGAGCGTATATATGCCCGACTATTTTATTACTCATATTTTTCTCCTGTCGTCATTTATTTTCTAAACAACATTAGATGTTGAAGTGTCATTAACACTCCATACACCCGTAGTTTCGTGTGTGATTGTAATACTGTCATATAGTTTAGCTAAAGTGATTGTGTTGCTTTCCTTTTGCGAAAAGAGTCCATTTTCAAGTTTTATAACAAGTGAATTTGCACCCGCTATTTTTCGTATGGTTATAGGACAGTTATACGGATAAGACTCTTTGAAAGTAACAGTAAGGTCGGACTTTGAACAATCCATATCCAACTTTTCTACTACATCGTACTGTTCTGCTGTATGACTTGATCCGTACTTTCTTGTTTTTCCGGTCTTAACCTTTGCACTTCCTGTAACAGCGCCTTTCGTATATATGCTTGACTTATCTTTCGTTTCTATTGTTACATCAATAATTACATCTTCGTATGTGCCACCTGCTTTGTTGTTTATGATACGAATAGGCAATACAGTAGAATTAGGGTTATCAACACTACAATTTACAATTCTAATTCCGCCCAAAACATCGGTCTTGTCAGAATTGTACTCTACACATACTCCGTTACTTGCTCCCGCATAAAGTTCGCAATTACTAACTTTCACAAAAAGTCCCGTTGAGCTTTTTCCCTCAATATTAAAGCAACGACTTGAATTTCTCAAAACGCTACTCTGTACGTACATATATCCTCTCGCAACACCATCGACCGATGTTCCGTAAATATTTACGCCCTTGTTGTCGTTAGATGTGCAGTTTCTAACAACAACTTCGTATGCTACCTTTTGATTTCCTATAACAACACTTCCGCCAACGTTCCCATAGAATACACAGTTTTCTATAACGTTGTTTTTGCAAATATCGGTACTATAGTTTGACTCAAAATCAATACCGCTTTCGGGTAATGTTCCGTTTGTGTTACAAATTATAGAGTTGCGTACAATGAATACATCGGAGTTTATAACACTTATTCCCTGTCTTCTGTTGTTGTCAATAAAACAGTTATCTACAACCGTATTGTTACAAGGTCCTGTGCCTGTGCCTACATAAACACCGTCACCCCATGCGTCTGTTAGCTTACAATCCTTAATGTTAATGTTTTTTGTGCCATAAAGACCGATACACATTCCCCATTCGCCCTCTGTTGTTGTGTGTTCATTTCTGTCGCCTTGAATGTGTATGTTTTTGATTGTTACGTTCTCAATTCCTTTGCAGGAAATAACATCGTATTTATCAAGGCCGTTGCCGACTCTCTTGATAATAGTGTTGTTTCCCTCGCCCTCTAACGTCATATTAGAGACAAGAGAAATATCTTCACTTACTAAATACGTTCCCGCCGGGAAGTGTAAAGTTGCTACTCCGTCTAAAGAACTAATTGCGCTTTTAATAGCTTGTGTATCGTCTGCCTTGCCATCTCCTACAGCGCCAAATAATTGCGGTGTTACGTTGTACTTGGCAGCAGTTTCATATAATTTAAGCTTTCCTTCAAGTCTTGAGACAGCTCTTGCGATTACTTGGTTTTCTACGGGGTGTGTAGAAGTAAGGTCAAGCTCATCATCCATAAAGCGAGAAAGTAATTCTTCTTCGTCGCTCTCGTATTCTTCTACCTCTTTGTCTGCACCTTCGGGGAACAGTTTAAATATCTTTGCGCCGTCTTCGTCATATCCGATAATCGTCTGCGGATCAGACAACGGATTTAATTCTACTTCGTACCAATAGTCAACGGGTTTGCTTATAACATCACCGAACTTTGTTTCTTCTCCCGATAGGTAAATCTGTACTTCCTGTGTGTAATCAGTAATGGGAAAGTCTTTTTCCAAAACTACATCTGAACACTTCTTTTTCTTGCTAACTTTTATTCTTACAAGGTCGCCCGGTTTGAATGTAATCGGAGTTCCGTCATCTCGGTTTTTTCCCTCTACCGACATAACAACGATATCGCCCCTCGTTACATAGATAGATTTATCGTCGTTTACTATAAACATTCTCTTCACCAACTTCTCTTAAATTTATTTTTCCTTTCTTCAACACAGACAGAAACCGTCTATGTTCAAGAAAAAAGGGGAACGTATTCCCCCTAAAAAGAGCGTTGAGCTATACGCTTTGTATTCCTAACTTTGTAGGTTGTGTCGCCCTTATTATCTATTTGTTACCCTTTAGGGTTTATGTCCGTATTGTCTTTGTATATCTCTTTGATATCATTGATTTCAGCTTCAAGGTCTTTCAGTTTGTACATAGGCACATTAGGCACTATATACCCCTGTAACTCGCTCCAAATGATAATCGTACCTTCGGGGAGTTCTTCTGTCTGTACACTATGGATGGTGTTCTTTATATCTCCTTGTTTCCATTCTCGGTTGATCTCTGTAGTCAACACGCAATTCTTTAAAGTCTGTCGGATTTCTCCGTTTTCCGTCTTTTCGTCAAATTCCATATTCTTTGTTACGGTTCTGCCGTAGTATTGACTTAAGCTCGGCTTTACTGTAAATAACTCGTTATTCATAGTTTCTCCTTTATCGAAAAACAAGGGGAGCAATTAAGCCCCCCTTATCTCCCTTTACTCTTAATTATTTCTTGGTCTTCATTACGTAAACTTCTTCAGGTCTTACAACCTTACAACCGAATACATAAAGTCCCTTTACTGCGCTTGTAAACGCATCTTCGGGGCGGTAGTGATCAACCTTTTCAATCTGTTCAGCAAAGGCTACCGCCTTGTCTGTACGGAGAATGTTGTAATAAGCGCCCTCAACTTCTGCGAGACAGTTTTCAATACAAACATAAGCATTATTAATCTTACCTACAGCACCCTTCTTAAGAATTTCAGGGTTGTTTGTAGAGAGTTCTGTCAACTGCTGTCTGTATGTAGTAAATACTCTCGGAGCTACTTCAAGATAGAAAGTATCTGATACCTTGCAATTATGCTCATAAAGAGTTGCAAAGCCTTCCTCGATGCTCGCCATAGCGTTAGAGTTTGTGAGAGTGATAACAGAAGCACTTGCGGAGATTTCTCCTGCATCTGCGGCGGTCTTAATAACCTCTGCTACATACTTATCACCTTCAAGCGCCAAACCTTTAGCCGCTTCGTCTGTCAATGCTTCCATAAGTCCGGGAACTGACTGAGCCTTAACAATATCTTCTACTTCAAAATTGAAGTATTTGTACTGATCGAGCTTCAAGAGCTGTGAGCCGTCTCCTGCACTCTCTCTCTCAAGAGCTGTTCCGGGAACGTATGTACGGATTGTAGGACGGTTAATAGAGAGGATTTTTACCTCTTTTGCGTTCTTAGAGTCCTTTTCGTACTGGAAGTTACAGTGAGTACGAAGTGATGTGATTGTTTCAAGGGAGCGAAGAATTGATTTGCTCCATATAGTCTGCTGAAAATTAGTAATAGTGTTGGCTACTGCCATAATAACTCATTCCTTTCTCTGAAAGGGAAGTTACCTGCCTGTCATAGAACGTCTTACCGCTTCCCATACGGCAGGGTTGTCAAGGTCTTCCTCGGTCAACCTCTCAATATCTTCTTGGGAGTAATAGTCCTTAGGTACATTCACTTGACTTTGTTTCATACTTCCCATAATCTTGTGTTCTTTTTTGGGTTGTGTTTTTGAATAGATATCATAGATATCTTTTATAGGTGTATTTGCGTTGAATTTACCCGCAAAGTCTTTAAACTCCTTACTGTTGTAAACATCTTCGGTTACACCTATTGAGGACAATTCGTTTCCTCTTTCTGTGTTCTGTCTGTATTCCGCTAATGTTTTGAACATTATCTTTTCTCTCGGTGTCATATTCGCTATGCCTTTTCTTGACAAGCGCTCAACCTCTTCGACAACATCTTCATAGCCGTCGCTTATAATGTCTTCTGCATCAGCTCTCGCGAGTACCTCAATATCCCTTGTGTTTTCCATCTTGGGAATTTCGACACCTTTACCACGATAGAACTCTGTGAACGTATCCGTTAATTCTTCAACGCTCTCTTTCCCCGTACCTGCTTTCAATACATTTTCAAGTGGTCCGTATTTTCTGTCATACTCTTTACGTATCTTTGCTTCGTTACGAGCAATCTTGCTCGGCATAACTTCTTTCACCTTTGCGTTTACTGCTTCGTTAAACTCGGCTTCTGTGTATGTCCGGGGCGTTTCTTCTGTGGTCTGCTCCACGTTTTCAGTAACTTCTGTTACAAGGTTTTCGTTCATTTCCATAACGATTATTCCTTTCCTATTTTTTGATCGGTGTTTGACTTCACCTATTTCCATACAGTTTTATGACGTAAATGCTTGGTCAATATAAAAAACCCTATTAAATAGGGTTTTGTTATTATTCTTCAATTTCTTCTTCCGCTTCTGCGGTCTCTTCGTCAAGCTCTTTCTCTTTCTCGGTATACTCCGCTTCTTCTGCTTCAAGCGCCTTTTCTGCTTCTATCTGCGCTCTTGCATCGGCAATCTGCTGTGCTTGACTGTCGGGATCTGCCATAAAGAATTGTTGCGCCGTCTGTTGCATTATCTGTGCTTGTGCATTTATGAGAGCTATTCGTTTCTGTTCCTCTTCATATTCCTCTACGGCTTGTTCAAGTTTTGCTTTAGGCATTACTGAGTCATCGTCTAATAACTTGACGTAGACTTTTAACTCAGGCATTCTCTGTCCGAAGTATCCACCGTTCAAAAGGTTCTCAAGGCTCATTTCTTGGGCGTATTTGTCATATACTCCCTTTGGTGTTACATCTATCTTGACCTTTGCCTTTAACTGCTCTAATGCTGTTTGAGGAACGGTAACAAGCTGTATTGTCTTTTCTCCGTTCTCGTCTGTTACTTCTTCTTCAAGGTTTACACCCTCTGCTGAATGTACGATAAGAAACTCAAGCCATATTCTGCCTAAGTCCTCTATAAACGTCTTGTAACTTTCTTTCTGCTCTGTCATTGGAGCTTGTGAAGCTTGTTGTACTGCGAGGATAGCTCTACCCGAAGCACTTTCGGGGTCCACTTGTCCCGTTGCCGTATCTCCTGCACCTGCCAAGTCCCTTGTGACTTGTATCATATCCTCTTGAAGCTGTTTAACATCGGGTGACATCTGTGCGGGGGGAATAGTTCCGACAATCTTGTGTACATCTTCTACGGGTTGTCCGTTGGTCTTTATTACTCCGCCGACTTTGTTCAAGTCTTCGGGGTTTGATACTTTGCTTGTATCTACTACCTTGTACGGATATGCTTGACTCTTAACTGTCAATACACGGCGCATTTCGGTGCGGTTTACTTCAATTTGGTTAGGGATAAGATATCTAACCTCTCCCTCGCCCCTTGCACTTCCCTTTTTCTCTTCCCAAGTCAAATGCGCTACGGGATAGAGTTTGAGGCCCGTGTCAAGCTCGTTTGCAATTTCGCACAATCTTGTCGCTATTGAGTAGTGTACTGTGCCGTTCTGCTTAAACATCTTGTAAATAATAGTTACACCGTCGTCTAACTCGTCTTTTGCAGACTCTCCCGCTTGTTCAAAGGTGTCATTATCGCCTATGATTAACTTCGTCTCTTCTTCGCTTACTCCCTCGTTCAATGCTAACTCTTTAGCATTAAGTACGGGCATTCTCTTACGGATAAGTATATAAGGCTGACTCTGTATATCTTCGTCATTCTCATTACCGTAATAGATATCACACTTGTCTATTACTTCATTGACGGGATACATATTCTCTTTGTCAAAACTGACATAGATAATACCCTCGTCATTGATGGCAGCATTCTTTGTTACTTCTCTGCCTTTCTTATCCATCTGATCTCTTTCCCAAATGTTACTTGCGTATCTATTGAGAATGTCGCAATATCTTTCTGCGTTCTTTCGGAAAGAGGGATTTTCATAATTCTGTGAAGAGTAGTTTATAGCATATAGATTGCTATGTATTACAGATAACTTGTATCTTACTATCGGTCTTATAAAGTTCTTCTGTACGGGTTCAACACCGCCGAGCTTTGCACCTTCCCATTGGTTCCCGTTGTAGAAGTTGTGGTTTCTGTCTGTATCGGCGTATATATTGTTTCGTCTGTGATAGTTACGCCCTTTTTCGTATAACTCCCATATCGGAGTTTCTTTTATCTCTTGCAAATCCATTTACTCACCCCTTTGGCACATCTTCTTGACTTTCGCTCGTGCCGTTGTACATCTCTATGTTACGCATTATAGTATCTACTCTATCTTGCTCTCTCTTGGCTTCTTTTTGTGCCATTATGTCTCTTATAGTTTCCATTGGGTTAATCTTCGGTAGTTCTATCGGCTCGTCTTTGCTTACCTTTTGCCCTACCTTCGCACCAATACAAAAACAAGCTATGTTTGATATGCTGAATATAAGCAATAATAATACTTCCATATTTCCCCCTATATAATTACAATATCTTCTCCGTAGTCTCTCTGTACTTGGTTATGTCTTTCAATACCAAACCTATATTGAGGACTAACTATAATAGGCTCATTGTTGAATACAACTTGATCTCTTATGTGATGTGCTATTGCAAGTCCCATCATCATATCGTCGTGTCCGCCCTCTGGTGCTTCTATGCGACCTCTCTCGTTGCGGATAATAGTTAATAGTTCTTCGAGTGTGTCTCTATCGTTAATAGTGTCACAATGCTCTCTTACTATCTCTATAAGCCTTGATATAATTGTCGGTCTTGTTAAGCTCGTAGTCTTAAAGCCGAAGCGTTTCTCTGTCTTTCCTGTGTATGTGTCTTGTGCTTCTCTTGTGTATTGTTTCATATATCCTAACCTCTGAAGCTCCATTATCGGATAACTGTCAAAGTTTGCTTCTATGCCTATTAGCGCATCTTTGTAATACTTGCCTAAACAATACATTTGTCTTGTGTATTGGTCCGCATCGAATTGATGTTTTAATACGGCAACCTGTGTCCCGGTGCGAGCATCGAGAACGTGTCCTGTAAAGTAGTCAGAGCCTTCTCCTGCCGTATCACCGCCGACACAGTATTCAGTAAATGCAGGTTGATTAGGTAATTGATATATCTTGATGTATCCGTTTCTATCGTTCTGCCAACGTATATTGCTTATCTTTAAGCCGTCATAGTCATATACAAAATATCCTGTCTTAATAGGTTTCTGTATATTGTCAAGCCTTGCTTGT
>JBGVPD010000016.1:0-2046 GCA_045126815.1 Eubacteriales bacterium | reverse complement strand
AGATGAATCGCATTACCGCGTGAGTCAAGAATGTCACTTCGATAAAAGCTATATTTCAAGATGGCTTAATAAAAATCAATTACCTTCGTTTGAAATACTGGATATTCTTTGTGATTACTTCGACGTATCCGTGGACTATTTACTTGGTAGAACCGACAACCGTTAAACACTTTTGTTTGACGGTTTTTCTTTATCCAAAAGTGCCGTCCTCTTACGAGAACGGCACCCGTAGAATATACCTTTCTCGTAAAGCTGCTAAACTCGTCTACATTCTCTCAACAAGTGCTAAACCTGTGGATTCAATAAACACGATAAGAGATATAATCCTACCAGAATTATATCCACTGTTTAACACAAATATTAAGTTAAGAGAATACCTACAAAAGTAAGTTTTCCGAGTTTAGCATATCTATTATAATCCTTTTGTTATAAATTGTCAATTTGAATTGACGGCTGATATGCAAATTTATTCGCATGCATAAAAAAGAATGCCGCTCTCTTACGAGAACGGCACCCATGAAATATACCTTCTCGTGAGTTGCTACACTTCATTTTCATCTACACTACTACCATTTGACCGGATTTGTATAAACGCGATTAGATATAATTCCACCAAAGAAATTATATCCAGTCAAACACAATATTTAGCTGTAGTAGATAGAGTCCTTTATAATAAAAATGAAATGTAGCATACTTATTATACGACATTCAAAAGATAAAGTCAATGCATTTTACGTTACTAAACAGAAAAGACAGTTCGCATATGCGTGCCACTCATAGGGATTTAAATTGAATAATTTATAAAACTCGACTTATCAAAAGTCGAGTTTTCTTTTGCCACGCATAACAAGTTGCATAAAATATTAATTTGTGGTACAATAAACTCACCGATAAATAAGAATTTGTAGGAGGTTATGTATGCTTGAAAAAATGAGTGATTTCTTTGAGGCAAGACTTGACGGATACGATGAGCATATGATGACCAACATCGAATCCGCAAACGAATTCTATCCCTTTACAGCAAAGCAATTGCCAACCGCTGAAAACTGCCACGTGCTTGATTTGGGCTGTGGCACGGGATTGGAACTGCAAGAATACTATACGCTTAACCCATCGGCAAAGGTTACAGGCATCGACTTGTCACAAGGAATGTTAGCCGAACTTAAACGAAAATTCGTGGGCAAGGATATAACCTTGGTACTTGGCTCGTATTTTGATGTGCCGCTTGGTGAGAATGTGTTTGATGCCGCTGTATCGGTGGAAAGCTTGCACCATTTCACGAAAGAAGAAAAGGTGGGCTTGTATTCTAAATTGCATACAGCATTGAAGAATAAGGGATATTTTATCTTAACGGATTATTTTTCATTGTCCGACGAAGAAGAACAGATGCACAGACGGAATTTGTTAGCATTGAAAGCAGAACAAGGCATTACCGATGATGAGTTCTACCATTACGATACACCGCTTACCGTGAAACACGAGCTTGAAGCTCTTGTTGAAGCGGGATTTGCATCCGTAGAGGTCTTAAATAATTGGGGAGCAACATATACGGTAAAAGCAGTTAAATAAACTGTCAAATTCCAATTTATCGAGTTGATAGTCTTTGTGGGAAAATTTCCAAAAGTGTAGCACACTATACTTTCAAATGAAAGTCGTGTGTTTTGTAAAGCAAAAAGAAAAGGATAGCAAAAAATTTTGCTATCCTTTTATAATGTCTAAAAAATCCCTATGAGTGACGCACCTATTGCAAACTGTCTTTTTGTTGCGTATCCCATTTATATATACCCCTTTTTTTGTGAAAATAAGCGCGTTTTTTGTGAAATTTTCTATTTGAAAAATTTTGTAAAAATGTGTGTTTAATTTGTTTAAAAGTGATTTATACTATAAGTGTAGAAAGGCGAACGAAGTAACCAATCAAAAAAAATTTTTAAAGGAGTTTTTATTATGAAAAACTATTTACAAAGACAAAGTAACCCTATCAGCTTTTTCGACGCCTTCGACGAATTCTTTCGCCCGGTGTTTGCTTCGGAAAACGATTATCTGAAA
>JBGVPD010000015.1:0-6836 GCA_045126815.1 Eubacteriales bacterium | reverse complement strand
TTTAACAAAAAGTCCCCTTTGGTATTTGGGAGGAGCAAGCCCCTCCCCTACTGCACCCAATGAGGTTGGAGTAGGTAGGGGAGTGCCTTGGTACTCCCGTTATTATTTTTTATCTGCAGCCGCAGCCGTTATTTTTGTTATCGTCTTTACAGCAGTCAAGACCGGCTTTATCAAATGCAGGATTATACATATAGAAATTCTTCTTTTCACAAGCTTTATCCTGCGATATACGCAAAGCGTCGCCAAATCTCTGATAGTGTACGATTTCTCTTTCTCTTAAGAACTTTATTACGTCGCATACATCAGGGTCGTCGGAAAGACGTAGAATATTGTCATAAGTTACTCTTGCTTTTTGTTCGGCAGCTAAGTCTTCGTTCAAATCGGCAAATACGTCGCCCTTAACAGCAAAATATGCTGCTGTATAGGGAACGCCTGCAGCCGATACGGGATAAATACCTGTCGTATGGTCAACAAAATATGCATCGAAGCCCGATTTTTTGATCTCGTCAATACTGAGGTCACGGGTTAGCTGATGAACTATTGCCGCTATTATTTCCATGTGCGCTAATTCTTCTGTACCTAAATAAGATTTTTATTGTGCATATAGCAAAATAATAAAAGACTGTGCATTATCGCACAGTCTTTCGTTGATTAAAAAGGCATTTCGCCGTCGTTGGAAACTTCGGCATATTTATCTGCCGAAAAGTTTGCATAGCAGCAGGACATTTTGTTTCCTTTTCCATTGTCGTTATAATAGACACAACAAATTGGGATGTGTTTTTCAAAGGCATCTTTAACGATTTTAACCATTGGGTTTGTATACTTATTATCGCCATATCCCGCTTTTCTGTAAACCATAATAAAAATGGTTTTGCTACTTTCATCGTTAAATGATTTCATTGAAATAGAAACGTAAGATTTGTCGGGGTTATCAATCAAGTTTGAAATGTAACCACCTAAAAAATAATTTTCGTATTTGTTTTTTAATTTTTGTGTAAGCATAAATACAAACACTCCTTTTAATTTATTTACTTAAACTTTTTTAATCTAAAAGGAGTATATTCGTTCTCTGTTGTAAGGTATTTAACTTCTCAACCCAATTAAGTTATATATCTAAATAAAGCCTTTCTATAAGGGTTATAACTAAAACCTTCTTCAAAGTAATCCACCTATTTACCCTTGTTTAAGAGATTTACCTATATACCTTATTATTAAGTGATTTACCTAATAACTTATAGTAAGTTATTATCTATACAATTTAAAAAAGTTATATACCTATAATACCTAAAAGTTAAGTATATATAACTATATAACTTATAAAAAAATAAATTGCAAGTATTTTTGCCCTCTTTTTTATAATTTTTTAAAATTATTTTTTACTATGCAAATATGTATCTTCAAGGTCTTTTCTATCTTCGCCGTGACCGAGTGCGACCATTGTTTTTGGTACCCCGTTTTTCTCGGCAAATTGCTCGGCCCATAATTTTCTAATCCCATGCACACCCGATTTTAAGTCGCCGCTCGGTGTTCGTACATTCAACTTTTCACAACGGCGGCGAAGATAACGATTGACCGACCCTTTCTTGACACCGAAAACCTTGTCTTGTGGGTTCTTGCCCTTGATTTGTTCACGGAGCAGTTTGGCCGTTTCTTCGCTCATAGATAGCACCCTTGTTCTATTACCCTTATCTTTGAAAATAGTGATTTCTTTGTTCTTAAAGTCTATGTGACGGACTTCAAGTCGTTCAAGGGTGTTGACCCTTACACCCGTTTGATATGCGAATTTAAGGGCGATAAGACTATCGCAAGAACGAGGTGCAGCAAGTATCTTTTCCATTTCTGCACGGGTAAAAGAGTATTGCTTTATTGTTTCGGTTTTCTCAATCTTGCTTTCGTCAACCGATACCGAGTAATCGGTGCAAATGTTAAATGCCTTGTTTGCACACTTTGACAGTTTGAGCAGATTGCTTTGGTAGGTCTTAATCGTTTTCAACGAGCAACCTTCAGCTGACTTTCGCTCAATGTAGGATTGACACATATCGGGGGTTATTTGCTTTACTTGTTTGACCCCGTATTCGCTTTTGATAAAAGCGGCGAAATCGTGAGCAAAGTCTTTGAGATTGCTCTTTGCGGACAGCGATTTTATAATATGGTCACTCTCAGATTGTGGGTTGTGCTTGTCGCTATGCTTGTCAAAGTGCAAAACAAAGCACATATCCAGAGCAGAGTTGAATTGATAGAATAATGATTTTGACATTGTATGTCGCTCCTTTCTTGGTATTTGTCGCCATTGTCGTCGCGATCGCAAGCGTCGCGCCGTTAATGGCGACATAATTTATGTAATTTTTAAGGTGCCGACCCATTGACCGACACCCTAAAAATAATATATGTATCGTATTTGTTCAGATGAAAGATAACGGTGCCGTCGCCCCGTTATCCAAAAACAGCGATATATCGTATCGCCGATAAACCGACGAAACGTCGGTCGGGGTGTTCAACCAAAAATGCCGATATACATTTTTAAGATTGAACATCATGGTGGTGTGCCTTTGAGATTTCGTTTGCAGTCAAGCGGCGGCACACAACACATGATTGGTTTTCAATGTGTGTAGTTTTCTTGTTTGTGTGATTTTCAAAGATATAAAATATTCCTCCTTCATTTTTTCTCTAATATTGCTCCTTCGTTGTATTATTGAATACAAATATAGCATGACAAAGTTTTAAATAAAAATCAAGAAAAGGCATAAAATTAGCCGGGACCCAAAAGGGTCCCGTCATCATAAACAAAAACACCCTATGACCAAAGTCATAAGGTGTTCGTATATTTATTAAACTGACCGACAAATTGGAATTGGCATAACAGATGACAATGTTTATTGTGAAATTTTAATCAAGTTCAACTCAATCTTATAACTATTGCTATTGCCTTCTTTGTCTGTTACTTTCAGTTCACACCAGAATTTTCCGTTTGCATCTTCAATGTTCCTGAACTGATTACTGATTTCAGAACTATTGCTAACCTTTTTACCCAAGTCAACACCTAACAACTCTGTTGATGAAACATTGTTTAATTCATCAATAAGTATGGTTTCTTGCTGACCATCTATCATTGTGTAAAATGCCGCTTTATACGAAGTTATATTTTGAATAGACTCAGGTTGATTGACTTTCAAATTACCGCCATAAAAAACGTCTTCGGAATCTGACAAAATAATGGTGCCGTTTGAAATTTCAAAGCAATCGCTTTCTCCATAAAATGAATATACAACAAGTTGCTCTTGCTTCACATTATTGCAGGCAGTTAACATCAATACAAATAAAAGTGCTAAAATTATTGCAGTTAATTTTTTCATAATAAAATCTTCCCTTCAAATTCTTATTTGTCGAACCCATTATACCACATCACCACCACAAATTTCAATCCGTTTACATACACCTGTTACCCCAAAAGTAGCAGGTGCTTTTTTATACCCAAAACCGTGAATTCGGGAATATGAATACTGCGTCACATTTTTTTCGCAGTACAACTAAATTTTTAAAGAAAGGAGGTACCCCTTATGCAAACAATCAACCTTACCCTTAAGCAGTTCTCAGAAATCAAGACAATGATTAAAAGCCGATGCTGTAACTGTTATCAGGGCAACTGTCTGCTTCTTGATGACGGTGACACTCACACCTGTCCGCAGCTCATAACACCGAGCCATATTATCTGCAGATATTTTCTTGATGCAGTTTTCCCTGCCGATAAGATGTTGTTGAAAGATTTAAGAAGTGAGTCGGTAGTAATGATGGTCTGTTCTCTTTGCGGTAAGAAAACTGAGAGAACAGGTAGAAATCAGAAGCTCTGTCCCGACTGTGCAAAGAAGAAACAGCGACAGAGAAATGCAGAATATATGTCTGCAAAAAGGTCACGGGTGGATGTTTATGATGCCCCGAAGCCGCCAAAATAAAGGCTCAAAAACGGCAGAAAGACAGAGGCAATATACTTTTATGTTATTGCATTTTAAAACATCCACACAATTGGCAAACATTGTACAACAAAAATCTGAAACCCGAACAAACGAACAACTGACCGCACTGTCCAGTATTACTGCTCTGTGCTGTTCGTATTTTTTGCGAACAGTGTGGCACATTGTTCGGATAATACCCGAACAGTTAAATGTTTTGTGTTAGTAGGTATTTGTAATGTCTGTACGGATGTTCGGAAAATCATTACAAGAAAGAGGTAAAAATTTGGAAAACTATTTATACTATTCAGACCCGTTCTTTGCATATAACAACTCGCTGTATATTGAAAAGACTATAAACGGCAAGCCGGTAAACATCAAGCTCAGCAATTTCCTTGCAAGGCTAACAGAGGATATTACCTGCACCAACGGAGCCGAGAACGAAAGATATCTTTCTATTGTCGGCACAGATGAAAAAGGAAAAGACCTTCGCAAAATCACAGTACCCCTGAAAAATTTTGCACAGCTCGATTGGGCACAGGAGTATTGGGGTATCAACTGTGTTATCGAGTCAGGCTACGGCAACCGTGATAATCTCCGTCAGGCTATTCAGTCAACGGCAAAATATGCAGAGGCAAAAACTATTTACGGTACAACAGGCTGGTGGGAAACTGCAACGGGCTGGCAGTTCTGTATGCCCGGTAACAGCAACGCAGAGGTTGAACTGACGGAAAAGACAAAGGGTTATTCATTTAAAACTGATGCTGATGTAACAGAAACAATGAACCTGATGAAAGTCTTACCGTACTCCGTTGCACCGAAAGAAATTATGTTCCCTATGCTCGCTTACACATTAGTCAGCATACTCGGTACCTTTATGGCAAAGGCGGGTAAGGAAACGAAAACCGTTATTATGCTTTACGGCAAAACAGGCTCAATGAAAACTACGCTTTCACTTTTGATTAATTCCCTTTTCGGCAGGTTCAATGAAGATAATATTCCGATGAATTTCCGTGACACACCGAAAAGCATTCTGAACTATTGTTTCACTCTTAAGGACTGTGCAGTTATCATTGACGACTACCATCCCGGCTCAGGCAGAGAACAGTCAGCACAGGATGCAACCACTCAGGCTCTTATCCGTGGTATCTGTAACAGAGAAGCAAGAGGTGCTCTTGATAAAAGCGGAAGACAGAGAGCAGCCAAAAGACCGCAGTGCAATGTGATAATGACTGCAGAGTATCTTCCAAATGTGGGTGAAAGCGGTGTGGCAAGATTCCTTTCTCTTGAGCTCAAACCCGGTGACATTAACCTTAACGAGCTTACAAATTATCAGAAGGAAGCCGAGGAAGGAACTTTATCACACTTTACTTTTCTTGCAACTGAAATGCTGAAGGCAAAATTTCTTGACAAAGAAAACGGAGTGAATGAGCTTTTGGAAAAACTTAAAAGCGGTTTTCTTTCAAACAGAAGGTTCTATAAATCCAAAGCTGATGAAATGAATTTTCATATCAGACCGAGATTATGTGATGACCTTGCAAATATAAGAATAGGCTTTGAGCTTTACTGTGAAACTCTTTTCTATTATGAAGGTATCACTGCCGAACAGAAAGCCCAAATGTTAAACGAACTTGATGAAATTTTATTGCGGCTCGCTGTAACACAGCAGTCACTGACAGAAACAGAACAGCCGACAGAAATATTTATCCGTAAGCTTCGCTGTCTGATTGATGTGGGTAAAGTAAATCTTGTTGAGCGTGTGATAAGACCTATTGATATGCCGAGAAACCTTGTCGGTTATTATGACGATGAAAACTTTTACTTTGAATCTGATGTGGCTTATGCGGCGGTTATAAAATCCTGTAACGATGTCGGTGAGCATTTCCCTTTAACACAGAAAGCCTTAATTAAAGCTTTGAAGAATGAAGGTATCAGTATCTGTTCAAAGGGAGAATGTACAAGAAATGTCAGAGTGTTCGGTACACCAAAGAGGCTTATCTGCATTTCAAAGGAAGCATTTAACAAAAGCTTACCGCCCGATGAGGATGAAGATTCTGATGATGAAGAGCTACCCTTTGGTCCCGGTAAGATAATTAACAGCAAGAAAAGCGAGCCTAAACAGCTCGCCTTTTCTTATGCGGCAGTTAATTAAACGAGGACAAATCAAAGCTTGCTATTGCTTTTTGGATTTTGGTCCGAAGTTTAGCAAGCATTGGATTTGTATCCGCAAATCCGTAAAAACAGAGCGTTTTTACCACCACACCCCAACACAAAAATCAAAGAAAGGAGAACCCTTATGTCAAAACGTAAACGTGAAATTGATTTTCATGTGTATCTTAATGAAGAAGAAAATGAAATATTAAACAAATTTTGTGCTGTTATGAAAACCGACCGAAGCAAAATTATCAGAGCAATGATTTTAGGTACAAGGCTTGTTGAAGCTCCGCCTGTTGATTACAAACAATTTATCATTGAGCTTCGCAGAGTCGGAACTAATCTTAATCAGCTTACAGCCAAAGCTAATGCAATCGGTTTCATTGACCGTGCTGAATGCAGAGAGGTTTTATCTGAGGTACGTTCACTTGAATCGGATATCGCAAAATATTTTAAACCGGGCAAAGGGAGATTTGTTTAATGGCAGTTACAAGAATATGGCCCATAAGAGGCAACATTCATCAGGTTGTGTCTTACGCTGCCAATAAAAGCAAAACCGACTTGTCAAAATACTCTGACCTCGTTTCTTCTCTCCACTATGCCGCCGACAAGGATAAAACAAATCTTGAAAGTGAACAGCGACTTCTTGTTGACGGTATTAACTGTGACCCTGACATTGCTGCACAGCAGATGATTGATACAAAAGAAATGTATGGAAAGACGGGAGGCATTGTT
>JBGVPD010000014.1:0-64642 GCA_045126815.1 Eubacteriales bacterium | reverse complement strand
CCTATCGAAGACGTTATACTCGAATATTAATATTTAACGAAACACTAAAAAATCGAAGTGCATTCACCTAAAAATGAATGTACTTCTTTTTCATATTAAACACAATAGAGAGTTGGTGGGCAAAGCCACCAACGATCTTATTAAATAGTAAAAAAACAAGAGAGACAACCTCATTTATTTGAAGTGTCTCTCTGATTTTATTGCATTTTAGTTCTTATTTCTTTTTAAAGAAACCGAACAAGCCCTTGCTCTCAGTTTCAGTTTCCGCAGGTGTTTCAACCTTAGGTTCTTCAACCTTTACTTCCTGAACGGGAGCTTTTTCCTGACGTTCTTCTCTGTTGTAAGGACGTCTGTTGGGGTTTTCTCTGAACTTGTCGTTATTGTTTGTTCTGGGTCTGTTGTTCTGGGGACGTCTCTCTTCATAACCTTCGGGTTTGGGAAGAGTATCTCTTCTTGAAAGGTTAAGTCTGCCCTTTTCGTCTGTTCCCATAAACTTAACGGTAATTACATCACCCTCGTTACAAACGTCTTCAACCTTTTCAACTCTCTTATAATCGAGCTTTGAAATGTGAACTAAACCTTCCTTACCGGGAGCAAATTCAACGAATGCGCCGATAGGAATAATTCTTGTAACCTTACCTGTGTAGATTGCACCTACTTCGGGCTCGAATACTATACCGTCAATAATAGTCTTAGCGGCATAAGCGCTGTCTCTGTTAACTGCGGAAATATAAATCGTTCCGTCGTCTTCGATATCGATCTTAGCGCCTGTGTCAGCAACAATCTTCTGAATAACCTTACCGCCCGAACCGATAACTTCTCTGATCTTGTCGGGATCGATATGCATTGTGAGCATCTTGGGAGCGTATTCGGAAACGTCTTCTCTTGCTTCGGGAATAGCCTTGAGAATAATCTCATCAATGATATAATCTCTTCCCTTGTGTGTTACTTCAAGGGCGTTCTTAATAATTTCAGGTGTCAAACCGTCGATCTTAAGGTCCATCTGAATTGATGTGATACCCTTGTGTGTACCTGCTACCTTAAAGTCCATATCGCCGTAAAAGTCTTCAAGTCCCTGAATATCGATCATTGTCATCCAACGTTCGCCTTCAGTAATAAGACCGCAAGAAATACCTGCAACGGGCGCTTTGATCGGAACACCTGCATCCATAAGAGCAAGAGTTGAACCGCAAACTGATGCCTGTGAAGTTGAGCCGTTTGAGCTGATAACTTCAGATACGCATCTGATAGCGTAGGGGAATTCTTCAACAGAAGGAAGTACGGGAACGAGTGAACGTTCTGCCAAAGCACCGTGACCGATCTCACGTCTGCCGGGACCTCTTGATGATTTTGCTTCACCAACGGAATATCCGGGCATATTGTAGTGGTGCATATATCTCTTTGTTTCTTCTGTATCAATACCGTCAAGGATCTGCGCATCACCTATAGGACCGAGTGTTGCAACAGTCATAACCTGTGTCTGTCCACGTGTGAACATACCGCTTCCGTGTGTACGGTTAAACAAACCAACTTCAGCCGCCAAGGGTCTGATCTGATCCATTCTTCTTCCGTCAACACGTTTGCCGTCTTCAAGCAACCAACGGCGTACGATCTTCTTCTGGATCTTATAAATAAGTTCGCCGATAATATCGGGCATTTCGGGATATTCTTCGCTGAACTTTTCTACGATAGCATCAGTTATAGGCTGCATTCTTTCGTCACGAACGTTCTTGTCATCAGTGTCAAGAGCAAACATAACGTCTTTTTCACAGAAATCAAATACCTTATCAAACATCTCATGGTCAAATTCGCATGAAGGATAATCGAATTTAGGTTTGCCAACCTCTGCAACGATTGAGTTGATAAAGTTACAAATATTCTTGATTTCTTCGTGAGCTGTCATAATAGCGTTAAACATATCGTCATCGCTAACTTCTTTAGCTCCCGCTTCGATCATAACAACTTTGTTAAGGCTACCTGCAACTGTAAGTTCGAGGTCGCTCTTTTCTCTCTGTTCAACAGTGGGGTTAAGCACAACCTGACCGTCAACCAAACCTACAAACACACCTGCAATAGGTCCGTTCCACGGAATATCGGATATTGAAAGCGCAATAGATGCACCGATCATACCTGCAATTTCGGGGCTGTTGTCGTTATCAACGCAAAGAACTGTAAGGCTGAGGTTAACGTCGTTACGAAGATCCTTCGGGAACAAAGGTCTGATAGGTCTGTCAATAACACGTGATGTCAAAATAGCCTTTTCAGAGGGCTTACCCTCTCTCTTAAGGTAACCGCCGGGAATTCTTCCCACAGCGTAAAGTCTTTCTTCAAAATCAACCGAAAGGGGTAAAAAGTCAATACCGTCTCTGGGTTTCGCGCTTGCTGTTGCGGTCGCAAGTATTACCGTGTCGCCAAAGCGAACCAAGCAAGAACCGTTTGCAAGTCCTGCCATTTTGCCTGTTTCAATTACAAGCTTTCTGCCTGACAATTCATACTCGAATGTCTTAAAATTCTCAAACATTTTCTTCCTCCGTTTTTTCATTACTACGGCATAGGTTTTAGCACTTAAACCTATGTCCGACATACATTTATCGGGCACTTGTTTAATTGCTAAAATTTACTATGCCTTTTTGTTTTTATTTTTTGGTATATAAACCTATAGGGCAGAACCGTAAAATTCTGCCCCATTTTAAGCGTGTTTTATTTACGGATACCGAGTTTTTCGATAATCGCACGATAGCGGTTGATATCCTTCTTTGTAAGGTAGTTGAGAAGGTTTCTTCTGCGACCTACCATCTTAAGCAAACCACGTCTTGAGTGATGGTCATTTGCATTCTTTTTAAGATGCTCTGTAAGAGTATTGATTCTATCTGTAAGGATAGCAATCTGTACTTCAGGGGATCCTGTGTCTCCGTCGTGAAGCTTGTTAGCTTCAATAATCTGCTGTTTCTGTTCTTTCAACATAATCTTTCACCTCATAATTTATTTTCGCCAAACTTCAGCAATTGGGGGAGGTGCTGCAAACTTTCTTCGTCTGCACTTTATCCAAAAACCGAGTTCGCGTTTTACATACTCTACAAATATAACACATTTTTCCTTATTTGTAAAGCATTTCGCATCATTTAACATTTTGTTTACAAATCACACTCATTATTCATATGTTACTTTGCAAACAAAGCTTTCATATCTTTATCAAACTGTCCCTGATTAGCCTTTACGTAATTTTCAAACGTGTCATCCCCGTTTACCGCTTTTATCAAAGCGTTATAACTTATATCCGCCACTGACGGATATAATTCTCCGTACATATACGCAAAATCGTAAGATGCACTTTCAAATATTATCTTTAACATAGAATATGATTGCGAATCTCTTAGCACGTCATCAAGAAAATCTCTTGCAAAAGCATCTTCTATAAGTTCTGACGTTCTGTTGTAAGCTTTTATCAGATCTAAAGAATATTCGGTCTTAGCCTTAGTTTTCGGAACGGTAAACACCAAAGCCTCCCCCGATGTATGAGTATAATATTTATCCTGTTCTGCATCATACTTAGGCAAAGGAAGAATACCAAAATTATTATTAAGCTCCAAAGCCTTGTCAAGCGTATCTATATAGAAAACCGATTTACCGTTTTTGAACATATCAAAAGCATCGTCACCGATAATCAACTCTCCTGATACAATTAACTGTCTCATATATTCAACGAAATCACCAAATCTGTCACCGTTATCTTTAACCGTAGGCAATCCTTCGTTTTCAGTATTAAAATACTTCATTCCCGAAGCAGAAAACAAAGCCTCAATGAACGCCTCTTGTTTCTCGGAACCCGTTACGAAGACATCTCCGCTTACACATTCTCTTCCGCTTTCAACCATAGAAGATAAAGTCCAGTTTCCGTTTTTGGCATTTTCATACAATTCCGACGTCAGACCAAAAGAATTAGTAATATCTTTGTTAAAAAACACACAGTAGTATGCCCCCGGAGAAAGTACGCCATTCCCTACTACCCCGTACAAGCTGTTTCCGCCCAGCATTTGCAAGGTGTTGGCAACGTCGCAATCGTCTTCCCCCAAAGCATCGTCATACAATTCTTTTAAATCGTATAAAACACCGTTCTGCCTTAAGTAACCTATGCTCTTTTGCGGAACTATCAAAAGATCAGCATAAAAAGCGCCGGTTTCTATTGCAGTTTTGGTATCACTCAAAATTGACGAATACGGGAAACGGTTAACATATAAAGTACAATTCAATCTCTCTGATATCACTTTACTCTGCAGCTGAAGCGCACGTAAAAAAGTCGTCTGCTCTTTCAAGCTCGTCTTAACAAACGTATCCTGAGCCATAGTTACAGTAAAGCTTTGATTTTGGAAGTTCTTATCAGCAAAGGCTTTACTTAACGCTTCTTCCGATTTATTCACAGCGTTTTCAAGCACGTCCGGCAAAGGAGATACCTTCTGCGGCTTTTCTGTAGTTTGTGTAGTCTCTTTACCGCTATCACTGTCTTTATTAACGTTATCTTTGTTAACAACAACAAAACACGATGTCATACTTACTATGCAAAACAAAAGCAAGAAAAATACGATCAATAACTTTTTGAACATCTGTTTTCCTCTTGTTTCATCTTTATTTTATGGAATAAGTTGTGCCGTCCTTCGTATCGGTCAATATTATTCCGCGGTTTGCGAGTTCGTTTCTTATTCTGTCTGCTTCAGCATAATTTTTTGCTTTCTTAGCCTCTGCTCTTAAAGCGATCTGCTCTTTGATCTCTCTGTCAAGTTCGCTGTCAACGGTATTCTGTACTTCCTCTTCAACATCTTCTTTGTCAAGATCTATACCGAGAATAGAGTCACAACGGATTATAAGCTCATAAAGATCGTTTGACTTCGTTTCGTATCTTGCCATATTCCATACAGCGCCTAAAGCCTTAGGAATATTAAGGTCGTCGTTTATCGCGTCTTCAAACTCTTTTGTAAAGTTATCAATAACTTCCTTATCTACCTTACCTTCAGCACCCTTGTGTTTCTTGATTTGGTTTTTAAGATTCTTCAAAGACTTTTTAGCCGAATCCATACCCTCAAAAGTAAAGTTGAGCTTCTGGCTGTAATGCGCATTCAAGCAGAAATATCTGAACACCATAGGTGAATATCCCTTTTCTTGAAGCTGATCAAGAGTATAAGTATTGCCCAAGCTTTTTGACATCTTACCACCGTCAACAAGCATAAATTCGCCGTGTATCCACCATTTTGCCGCAGGATGTCCCAAAAGTCCGCAAGTCTGGGCTATTTCATTTTCATGGTGTATCGGAATATGGTCAACACCGCCTGTATGAATGTCAAATTCTTCGCCGAGGTACTTAAGTCCCATAGCCGAACATTCTATATGCCAACCGGGATAACCCATCCCCCAAGGAGACTCCCACTGCATAATATGAGTAGGATCTGCCTTTTTCCAAAGCGCAAAATCTGCAGGGTGTCTTTTTTCGCTGTTTACTTCAACACGAGCGCCCGCTTGGTTTTCGTCAAAGTTCATTCTTGAGAGTTTACCGTAATCCTTAAACTTCTTGATATCGTAGTAAATACCGTCGCTCGTCTCATAAGCATAACCCGTATCAAGCAAACCTTGAACAAAATCGATCATTTCCTGAATATGCATAGTAGCTTTCGGAACTATTTCGGGCACCTGTATGTTAAGTCTCTTGATATCGCGAAGGAATACGCCTGTATAATATTCGGCAATTTCCCAAGGCGTCTTCTTCTGTTCGCGCGCTGTTTTGTTCATCTTATCTTCACCGTCGTCCGAATCACTTACAAGGTGTCCTACGTCGGTAATATTCATAGCGTGGAGAAGCTTATATCCGTTCCACTGCAAAGTTCTGCGCAAAAAGTCCATAAATACATACGTTCTCATATTACCGATATGAGCATAGCCGTAAACAGTGGGACCGCACGAATATATTCTTACAGTATCGTCTTTAAGCGGAGTAAACTCGCCTTTTTGTCTGGTTAACGTGTTGTAAAGTTTCATTTTTTATTATCTCCTGTTCAAGTAAATTATATTCTTTATTCGTTGTTTAAAAAGTTGCTTCTTATTTCCCCGATTTTTCTTCAAGCTCTTTTATTCTTGCTTCCAAACGGGCTATCTCCTGAGCCACAGGGTCGGGAATATGAATGTGGTCGAGATCGTCGGCAACTCTTTTATTGTTTCTTTTTACCACCTTTGCAGGTATGCCTACGGCAGTACAGTTCTCGGGAACCTCGTCAAGAACTACTGCGTTTGCGGCAATTTTTGAACCATCTCCCACCTTAAAAGGACCAAGAACTCTTGCACCCGCACCCACCATAACGTTATCTCCTAAAGTGGGGTGTCTTTTGCCCGTATCTTTACCGGTACCGCCGAGCGTTACTCCCTGATATAACGTACAGTTGTCACCTATTTCGGTAGTCTCACCGATAACAACTCCTGCACCGTGGTCGATAAACAAATTCTTACCGATCGTAGCTCCGGGATGTATTTCTATTCCTGTTACCGCTTTTGCCGCCTGACTTATCATACGAGCGGAAAATTTATGGTTTTTCTTGTATAATTTATGAGAAATCCTATGCGCCCAAACTGCGTGAAGTCCCGAATACAAAAGCAATACTTCAGCCGTCCCCGATGCCGCAGGATCTCTTTCTTTTACTGTCTTTACGTCTTCTGAAACCGTTTCTTTTATATTTTTAATACACTTTGCGGTCTTGCTGTTTTTACAATACTGTTTGGCAATTTTGACGTATTCATTTGAAGAAACGTCAGAAATCAAATCAAATAAATCTTTTCCGTAATTCTTTTTCATTTACACAATGTCTCCCTTCAAAACAAAAAAATCGCCTTTGATTTACTCAAAGGCGGTACATTCCGCGGTTCCACTTCGGTTTATAACTTGCGTGTCCTTTATCGCTGACAAGACGGGTGTGATTAGCACCTGCTCACGGGCGCACTTCCGTCTCGGCGGGTATGCATCTTTCACCAAACTTGACGCACGTCTCTGAACCCTATATAACCTTTTTTGACGGCATTTTCCCGTTCATCGCATTATTATTCTTATATCATTATACACATTTTTTCAATTTTGTAAAGTATTTATCAAAAATATTCTTCCCTCCCTCTTCTTTTGCACTACAAGTCTGTAGCGCTTTTCGGAGTTGTGGTAGGCAAAAAAATAATAAAAATATCACAAAAATGTGATGTTAGCGATTGACAACTTAATTATATATATGTATAATAATAGTGTATTTTGTAAAATCGTCGGAGGATCGGGTTATGACAGAAGTTGTAAGAGAAAACAAGCTCAATAACAAACCTTGTTTATCAGATCAGCTCTGTCGCGCACTTTTTTGCAGCGCTGCTCATTCTTCACGCCCCAATGCGAAAATAATCTTATAAGGACATTCACGAAACAGAATGTCCTTTTTGTGTTTTATAAAATGCAAAAAACTTAAAATCACCGGAGGATAACTATGTTAAAAGTAGCCGTAATCATGGGAAGCGACAGCGATTTCCCCAAAGTAAAAAATTGTCTTGAAAAACTGAAATATTTCGGAATTCCGTTTGAAACTCACGTTTATTCAGCGCACAGAACGCCTGATGAAGCAGCTTCTTTTGCAAAAAACGCAAAAAAGAACGGTTTCGGAGTTATTATCAGCGCAGCAGGTAAGGCTGCCCATCTCGGCGGTGTTCTTGCAGCTTACACTACCCTTCCCGTTATCGGAATACCGATAAAGAGCGACGCGCTTGACGGTATGGATGCGCTCCTTTCAACAATAATGATGCCTCCCGGAGTTCCCGTTGCCGCAGTTGCTATCGACGGTTGCGCAAATGCTGCTATTCTTGCAGCTCAGATCATCGCTCTCACCGACGACGAATTAGCTGAAAAACTCGCACAGGAAAAGATCAAAATGGCTGAAGGCGTTAGAGCAAAAGACGCAAAACTTCAGGAAGAAATTAAAAATATATAACCTTTTTTCGTAAAAGACCGGAGGAAACACAATTTATGTTCGGAAATATCCATGAAGAATGCGGTGTGTTCGGTATATTTGACCCCGCAAAAACAATAAACGTAACACAAACAACATACGCAGGTCTGTACGCTCTTCAGCACAGAGGTCAGCAGAGTTGCGGTATTGCAGTTAACAACGAAGGCAAGATCTACAGTCACAACGACGAAGGACTTCTCAACGAAGTTTTTAATGAAATGATCTTGAACTATCTCAAAGGTAATATCGCTTTGGGACACGTTCGTTACGCATCATCAGAAAACAAAGGAAGAGAAAATAACCTCCCCTACGTTTCAAAGTACACTAAAGGACAGATCGCCATCTCCTACAACGGATCACTTGTAGGTGCTGCTGAAATGCACAAGAAACTTGAAGATGCAGGCGCTATGTTCCACACTAACTCCGATGCTGAAATTATAGCTTATATGATATCCAGAGAAAGACTTAAAACACTTTCGACCGAACAGGCTATTATAAACATAATGGACCGTATAAACGGAGCTTACTCTTTTGTTATTATGACTCCGAATAAACTTATAGCAACAAGAGACCCTAAAGGTTTCAGACCTCTCTGTATGGGTAAACTCAAAGATGCTTATATTTTCGCATCAGAATCTTGCGCTATCGACGCTGTCGGCGGTGAATTTATCAGAGATATCAAGCCCGGCGAAGTAGTAACAATAACACAAGACGGAGTATATTCGCTCACAGATAAATGCGGTCAAAAAACTTCGTGCTGTATTTTTGAACACATCTATTTTGCCCGTCCCGATTCAATAATAGACGGACAAAGCGTTCACTTTGCAAGACAAGAAGCAGGAAGATGCTTGGCAAGAAGAGACTCAAAAGATATAGCGGATATAGTTATCGGCGTACCGGACAGCGGACTTGATGCAGCTCTCGGTTACTCAAAAGAATCAGGTATTCCTTATAACGTAGGCTTAAATAAAAACCGTTACATCGGCAGAACGTTTATACAGACTCAGCAGGGAGAAAGAGAAACCCTCGTAAGACTCAAACTTAACCCCATGCCTTCGGTATTAAAGGGTAAAAGAGTTGTCGTCGTTGACGACTCAATAGTAAGAGGTACTACTTGCGCTAACCTTATTGCTCTCATCCGCCATGCAGGAGCAACAGAGGTTCATTTAAGAATATCCTCCCCTCCTTTCCTTAATCCTTGTTATTTCGGAACGGACATAGATTCAAGAGACAAGCTTATTGCGTGTCGTTTGACACTTGAAGAAATCAGAAAAGAGATCGGCGCCGACTCTTTGGCATACCTTGCCGTTGACGATCTAAAACAGATCGTTAAAGATACTGACCTCGACTTCTGCGACGCTTGTTTCACCGGCAACTATCCTTTACACGTTCCGGGAGAAAACTGATATGAAGACAAAAAATATTGCCGTTTTAGTTTCGGGCGGCGGAACAAATCTCCAGGCAATTATAGATGCGTATAATGCAGGAAAAATCAAAAACGGAAAACTTGCTCTTGTTCTTTCAAGCAACCCCAATGCTTACGCTTTGGAGAGGGCTGAAAAAAACAACATTGACAAATGTGTTATTCAAAAAGGCGATAACAGAGAAGCTTTTTCAGACGCCATTTTGAATAAACTTGAAGAATACAAAATCGACATTATCGTTCTTGCGGGATTTATGCACATTTTGAGCGGAAAGATAATTGAAAGATACCGTAACAAAATACTTAACGTCCACCCTGCACTTATTCCTTCTTTTTGCGGCGAAGGCTTTTACGGATTAAGAGTACATAAAGCTGCACTTGAAAAAGGCGTTAAGGTTACGGGAGCTACCGTACACTTTGTAAACGAAATCGCCGACGGAGGACCGATCATACTCCAGAAAGCCGTTTACATCGAAGAAACCGATACTCCTGAAACACTCCAAAAGAGAGTTATGGAAAATGCAGAGTGGGAAATACTCCCAAAAGCGCTTGACTTACTTTGCAACGAAAAGCTTTCGGTTGAAAACAACATTGTAAAAATAATCTCAGATAAAACCTAACACAGAAAGGTGAAACAATTATGAAAAAACGCGCTATAATCAGCTTATCGGACAAAAGAAACGTTGTTGAATTCGCAAGTCGTCTTGAAAAATTAGGCTATGAAATACTTTCTACCGGAGGAACTGCAAAAATCCTCACTGATAACGGTATTGCAGTTACAAACGTATCCGACGTTACAGGATTCCCTGAATGTCTCGACGGAAGAGTAAAAACTCTTCACCCGATGATACACGCAGGTATCCTCGCTATGAGAGAAAATCCCGACCATATGAAACAGATCGAAGAACTCGGTGTTGCTCCTATCGACATCGTTGCTATTAACCTCTATCCCTTTAAGGAAACAATCCTTAAAGATAACGTTACAAGAGAAGATGCAATTGAAAACATCGATATCGGCGGTCCTACAATGCTCCGCGCTGCCGCTAAAAACTGGCAGGACGTTGCTGTTATCGTTGATCCCGTTGATTACGATACGGTAACAAGCGAACTCGAAGCTAACGGCGAAGTTTCAAAAGAAACAAAACTTAAACTTTCTTATAAAGTATTTGAACACACAGCAGCTTACGATACACTTATCTCAGGCTACTTAAGAAAAGAAAGCGGAATGCCTGCCTTCCCCGAAAAACTTTCTTTGACATACGAAAAAGTAAGCGAAATGCGTTACGGAGAAAATCCCCACCAGGCTGCAGCTTTCTACCGTGAAGTCGGAAAGGGTTATGAAGGAACTTTGGCGGCGGCTGAACAGCTTAACGGCAAAGAACTTTCATATAATAATATAAATGATGCAAACGGCGCTCTTGACACTATCAAAGAGTTTAGCGATGATATTTGCTGCGTTGCATTAAAACACGCAAATCCTTGCGGTGTTGGTATCGGCAAAGACGTTTACGAAGCATATATGAGAGCATACGAAGCTGACCCCGTTTCAATATTCGGAGGCATCGTTGCTTTTAACAGAACAGTTGATTCCAAAACCGCACAGAAACTCGCAGAACTCTTCCTTGAAATCATTATCGCTCCCGATTATGATGCAGAAGCTTTGCAGATACTCTGCACAAAGAAGAACTTACGCGTTCTCCGTCTCCCTGCAATTGCAACTCCTAACAGAAAAGAAATGTTTGATATGAAGAAAGTTGCAGGCGGATTGCTCGTTCAGGAACTTAACACTGAAATGTACGACGACTGTGACGTTAAAGTAGTTACAGAAAAAGCTCCTACTGCAGAAGAACTTCGCGATATGAAGTTTGCTATGAAGGTTGTAAAACATACAAAATCAAACGGTATTACACTTGCAAAAGATGGCGCTACAGTAGGTATAGGCCCCGGTCAGACAAACAGAATTACAGCTCTCGAACTTGCTATCAAATACGGTGGCGAGAAAGTTAAGGGCAGCGTTATGGCAAGTGACGCATTCTTCCCCTTTGCTGACTGCGTTGAAGCAGCTCACAAAGCAGGAATAACTGCTATTATCCAGCCCGGCGGAAGTATCAGAGACCAGGAATCCATTGATGCTTGTAACAAATACGGAATTTCAATGGTATTTACAGGAAAGAGACACTTTAAACACTAAAAACACACACGGGCTGTTATTTCAAAAAAACAGCCCGTGTATTTTATTAACTGAAAGGAAATAATTTATATGTACAAATTTCCGATTGGAATAATCATAGACGGTCTTAAAGTTGACCGTTCAACAGCGATAAGAACCGCAGCCGAAATGGGTGTAGACGGCATACAGATGTTTGCAACAAAGGGAGTTAACGCCCCTGAGAATATGGATATGTCAGCACGAAAGGCGCTAAAAAAAGAGGTAGCCGATGCAGGTTTAGTCTTTTCCTCACTCTGCGGTGATTTGGGTATGGGATTTGGCGACAGAGAAAGAAACCCTGTACTTATAGCAAAACTGAAAAAGATACTTGACTTAGCATACGATCTCGGTACTAACATTGTAACTGCACATATAGGCGTTGTTCCCGAAGATACAAATCACGAAAGATTTAAGATCATGCAGGAAGCGTGTGCTGAACTTGCGAATTACGCAGAAAAAAACGGCTCGTATTTTGCGATCGAGACAGGCCCCGAAAAGTCCACTACACTTCTTAAATTTATTGAATCACTTGACAGTAAGGGCGTTGCGATCAACTTTGACCCTGCAAACTTGCGTATGGTTTTAGATGAAGACCCGATTGAAGCAGTTAAAAACCTCGCAAAACATATCGTTCATACCCACGCAAAAGACGGTGTTATGCTGACTAAAGGTAACCCCGAATTTATATACAGAGTTGTTCACCCCATTCCTCCCGAAGTAAAACAGATGAGATTCTTTGAAGAAAGACCGTTGGGAGAGGGCGCAGTTAACTTCCCTGCATATTTGAAAGCACTTGAAGAAGTTGGATATAAAGGCTTCCTTGTAGTCGAAAGAGAAGCAGGACTTGACCCGAAAGAAAATATAGGTCTTGCAGTAGAATATCTAAAAAATGCAATAAAATAAAAAACTTTAACGCGTTTTTTAAAGAAGAGATCATGTCAGGGACTTCGTCCCCGAACCCCTGACAAAAGGCGCGCTTTTGAAAAAGCGCCCTCTTGACACCACCAAAACTTTTTATAAAACAAAGTTTTGCTATAATTGTTTTAATTGCAAAAAAAATAAGCCCTTTCTTTTTTTGAAAGGGCTTTTTTATACCATTTTTACATTACCCACTTTACAACGTCGGGATTTTTAACAAAGTTACGTTTTGCATCTTCGGTCGCATAACCTAACGCCGCGCATCCCCAAATTAAGTGTTCATCGGGTATACCTATCTTTTTCAGTTTTTCACGTACCTGCGGTTCGTCGCATATTCCCTTAAACTGATTTATCCAAACAGATGCAATTCCGAGACTGTGTGCCGCCAACATAATATTCTCCATAGCAACGGCACAATCCTCTATTGCATGTGGGTTTTCCCTTTCGTTCGAGCATATAATAAATACATCGGGTTTATAAAAATTGTATCCCGCGTCTCTGTTAAGCTGAACACGTATACACTGAGCAAGTTCTTCGATCACACCTTTGTTCTGCACAACCGTAAACTGCCACGTTTGCCTGTTCATAGCACTGGGTGCATGGTATGCGGCTTTTACTATCTTTTCAAGAGACTCTCTATCAATAGCTTTGTCAGTAAAACTTCTGACACTTCTTCTTTCAAGTAAACATTCCATAGCATCCATAGAACTAATCCTCACTTTAACCGTTTTTCTTCAAATATTCCGTATATTCTTCCAAACACATATCCAAGTCATGCATCTTTGTCGCATGATATCTGCCCACGTATCTGAAATGCCAAGGCTCGTACGTTATTTTCGTTATGTCTGTTTTATCTTCGGGGAATCTCAGTATAAATCCAAATTTATAACTGTTTTCGGCTAACCATTTAGCTTCAGCTTCATTTTTAAAGGCAACTCCCGCAGACCACAAGGTATGCATATCAACGCAAAGAGCCGTTTGATGTTCGCTTGTTCCCGCTCTGCAAGAATACGTTACAACAATAGCCTCAGCTTTTTCACGAGATATTCCCTTACTCGACATTTCCTGGTTAACATACGTGTTAAAAAGCTGATTTTGGTATTCATACGTTCTGTAAGCACTCATAACAGAGAGTGGATATCCGCTCGGCGTATTTGTTTTTATAACGCCCTGCGCTTCTGCCTCAAGCATCAACGCCTCAAGCGCCTTTGCTGCATACTCACGAAGCTTTTGTGTTGCTCTTCCGTCTTTTCGTGTACTCTTTACGGAAACGAGATCGGTCGGAACATCGTTTGCCGTTAACGGATTGTCAGGATTTACAAGTATAAGATACGCATCTCTGTCTTTCCCTGTCGGATTCATATACTTTTCATACTCGGAAAGGTCTGCATTAAAAGTCGGTATAACCTCCGTCGGCTGTTGAGATATCGGAGGAGTTGGTACGGTAGTATCATCAGCAGATTCTTTCGTAGTATCATCAGTAGTATCGTCGCTTTGATCTTTGGTAGTAACGTCTTTCGTGCTCTGTTCAATATCGGTAACTTTTGAAGGATCCTGCTTATTACCGCCCGTCTTACCTGCATCGGCACTTCTTGAAACTATGATCACAATTCCAATCGTAATCAAAGCAATAAGCAAAAGTATGAAAAGCTTTATAGGACGGTTATTATAATTTTTTGAAGATAGGCTTCTTCTGTTTATCTGCGTTTTATTCGATGCGCTATTTGACTTTTTTTGAAGAACGTAACCGCTTCCGCATTTGTTACAAATAACTTTAGTTGCATCCGGATTAAAATGTAATACATTTCCGCATTTTCTGCACTTAATACTTGCCATACGCTATCCCCTATAATTATTTTGAAAAATCGTTGTGTTTTTTAGTTTGCAGGAGTTGATAACGAAGGAAAGAATGTTTTCGCCTTTTCCTCGTCGGTCAAATTTTCTTCGGGCAAAGATACGCTTTCTTTTATCGCCTTAAGCGTAAAAGTAATATTTTGCTCGGCCAGATGACCGTTTTCGTTGATCTCCGTACTGCGCAATACGCTTATAACTGACTTTTCTTCGTCATAAGCAATCTCTATCCCGCTAACGTATTCTGCAAAAAACTCCGCCGGAATAAATATACTGTCTCCGTTTTGCGTAATTTTCGAATTAAGTCTTACTTTTGTGCCGTTTATTTCAACAAAAGGAGTATCAACGTAAACACGTACGTTTTCTCCCGTTTTCAAATCCGTAATAAATCTGAGACAGTCGCTTGTGCCCGTAATAACGAACCCAAACTTTTCTGCCATAGCGGTCATATTAACGTACATTTCTCCGCCACGCATATACTCTTCAGGGTTTATCTTCTGCCCTTTTATTTCGTTAAGCTCATACGACAACCCCATTTTAAGTTTAAGATTACCGTAATCAACACTGTCAACTTTTACAAGATTACCGTAAAAGGATAGGCAAAATACCGTTGCAATAACAATAAATATCAAAGAAAACATCATTCCGAAAAGAACGGTTTCTCTGCTTATCTTCTTTTTCTTCTTTTTTATCTTGTAGCCCTGCGCTCTTTTTGCGCTTCGTTTTATTTCGGGTGCATCGGGGTTTATCTTTTTTGCTTCCTTAGCGTTTCGTCTTTGGGAAACGGTTTGTTCTTTTATGTTCATTCTCGTTCCGACATTCGAAGTTCCCGCGGACGTCCTGCCCCTTGACATAGGCGCATTTTTATTAAATTTGTGCATATTTCCGTCTGTTTTGCTTTTCTTGTTCAAGTCTGCCACGCTGTCTCACCCCACTTTCCCCAAAAAGAACGTTCATTTATATTTTATATATTATATCATACCGCCCCCAAAAATGCAATAGTTTAACTACAACACCAATTCTCAAAAATATTTTAAAAAAGCCCTTGACAATACAGGGAGTGCGTGATATAATTACTCGAAAGAAAAGAAGCAGAACTCTCCGTTCTCACCTTTGCAGCACAGACTGACATAGGTTAATATGATTGATGTGTGGTTTATTTTGCTATACATACTTTTGTACGGAGTTGTTTTGATTTCGTGCATTTTTTTATTTTTATGTGGAGGTGTTTTATAATAAAAAACACGAACGCCAAAGACAACATTATTAACGAAGACATCAAAACTGAGCTCAAATGCTCCGATTCAAAGATGTTCAGAGTTATTTCCAACGAAGGCGAACAGCTCGGTATGTTGAGCTTTATTGACGCTTTGGAAAATGCTTATGACAAGGGACTCGACCTTGTGCTTATGTCCGCTCAGTCCGATCCGCCTGTATGCAAGATCATGGACTACGGCAAATTCCGCTTCGAACGCGACAAACGCGAAAAAGAAGCAAGAAAAAAACAACAGACTATTGAAACAAAAGAAATTCAACTTTCGTGCAGAATTGACGTTAACGATTTCAACACTAAAGTTAATCACGCCCACAGATTTCTTAAGGGCGGAGACAAAGTAAAAGTTATTGTCAAGTTCAAGGGCCGTCAGATGACTCACTTGGATATCGGTAAGCAGTTACTCGAACAATTCAAGGAAGCTTGTTCGGAATTCGGAACTGTTGAAAAACAGCCCGTTCTCGAAGGAAGATTTATGTCTATGATGATAGTTCCCTCCAAGAACTCGAAATAAAATAATACACAAAATATATTGACTTTTGCGGTACCGAAACAAATCGGTACAATGACGCATAAAACCAGAAAGGAGTCCATTACTATGGGAAAAATGAAAACACACAGCGCCTCTGCTAAGAGATTTACTCTTACAAAGAGCGGAAAAGTAAAAATCAACCATTCGCATCACCGTCATAACCTCGGTCTTAAGAACGCAAAGCGTAAGAGAAGCTTGAGAAAAGCTGGATACCTCAGCGAATCTATGGCACCGACAGTTAGAACACTCATTAAATAATTGATAAATTGATTGAAAAATAGGAGGACAAAACAATGGCAAGAGTTAAAGGCGCTATGATGACTCGTAAGAGAAGAAATAAAATCCTCAAGCTCGCTAAAGGCTACTGGGGCGCAAAGAGCAAACACTTCAAGATGGCTAAACAGGCTGTAATGAAGAGTGGCAACTATGCATACATCGGAAGAAAACAGAAGAAGAGAGATTTCCGTGCACTCTGGATCACCAGAATTTCTGCTCAGGCAAAGGTTAACGGAATCAACTACTCACAGCTTATGCACGGTCTTAAGCTTGCTGGCATCAACCTTAACAGAAAGATGCTTTCTGAAATTGCTGTATCCGACAAGGAAGCTTTCGCAGCAATCGTAGAAAAAGCTAAAGCAGCACTTAAATAAGTTATAATACTACCAAAAACCCGGATTTTCCCGGGTTTTTGTGCTACAAAAGGCAAAGTTGTATTTTGTGTTATTTTGTCAAACAAGCATAAAAAATATATGTAAATCACTGAAAAAGGGGGCTCTTATTTTTGGATATTATAACGAGCAGAAACAACGCTCTTGTTGTTGAAACAGCCAAACTCAAAGAAAAGAAATACCGCGAAAAAAGAAGAGCCTTTCTTTTTGAGGGTATTAAATTAACAAGAGAAGCTATATCGTTCGGCGTTGAGATCGAACGTATATTTATGACAGAAAAGTGTTATAAAAAATATCCCGATATAGCTAAACACAGTAAAACTATACTTATATCCGAATCTGTTTGCGAAAAAATGTCGGAGAATTTTTCACCCGAGGGAATTATTTGTGTAGCAAAATACATTGATAATCTCCACAAAACATATACAAACACCGACAATATCGACCTATCAGATACCTGTCTTATACTTTCAAGTATACAAGATCCCGGTAACCTAGGTACTATCGCAAGAACTTCGGCTGCATTCGGCAAAAAGACGCTTATTCTTTCAAGCGACAGCGCCGATATTTATAATCAGAAAACAATCAGAGCATCTATGGGCGCTATGTTCAGAATGAGAACGTACACCTCGAATGATCTGTGTAATACAATAGAAACAATCAAGAAATCAGGGGTTAAGGTTTACGCAACCGCGTTGACCGACAAAGCTATTCCCGTTCAGAACGTTTCCGATATAAAAAACAGTTGTTTCGTTATGGGCAACGAGGGGCACGGTTTAGATGATGATATCATTCAAGCATGTTCGGGAACGGTCATAATTCCTATGGAAAAAGACGCCGAGTCTCTTAACGTTTCATCGGCTGCCTCTGTTTTGCTTTGGGAAACTTACAGGTAAAAAGTCAATATGGATAATTTAATATATTGGATCTGGTTAAGCGAAAAATGTTCTCCCGACACACCGTTATTCAGTGTTTTATACCACACCTTCGGCTCGGCTGAGAAGATATTTAACGCTGACGAAGACGAATTAAACAACGTGTTCAGTTTAACCAAAGGGCAGGTCAAAGCCCTCTCTAACAAGGACACACAAAAAGCAGAAAATATTTTGAAAGAGTGTCAAATGAAAAACATAGGTATTTTAACCTATGAAAATAAGCTATTCCCAACAAGACTGAGGACCATCAAGAACCCTCCTGTTTTGCTGTATTATAAAGGCACCATTCCCGAATTTGACAAAGAGGTTTGTATAGGTACTGTAGGTACGCGTACTCCCTCTTCGTACGGCTGCCGTTGTGCATACGAGATAGCTTTTGACCTATCTTTAAGCGGCGCTTACGTTATAAGCGGAATGGCTATGGGAATTGATTCGGTCTGCCATACCGCAGCATTAGACGCAGGTGGAAAAACCGTTGCTGTATTGGGATGCGGTGTTGACATTATCTACCCTAAACAAAATGAAGACATCTACAAACGACTTTGTTCTAACGCAACGATCATTTCAGAATACGCGCCCGGAACAAAAGCTACTCGTTATTCTTTCCCTCAAAGAAACAGAATAATAAGCGGTCTTTCTTTGGGCACACTTATCGTTGAATCGCAAATTAAAAGCGGCGCTATGATAACAGCGCACAAAACTATTGAACAAAACCGAGATTTATTTGCCGTTCCCGGCAGACTCGGTGAATATAACAGCACAGGCCCAAACAGCCTTATAAAATCGGGTGCTAAAGCCATTCAAAGTGCTGAAGATATTTTAAGAGAATACGAATTCCTGTATCCCGAAAAAATAAAACTGTCCGGCACTAAAAAGGTTAAGAAAAACAACCCCTTTGACGACACAAATACGGTTATAATACCGCAGAAAAAAGCAGAATTAAAAACCGTACCTGATTTATCGATAACATTTGAAGATATGATCGAAAAAGAAGACTCAGCTTCATTTGATCATCTTCCAGAAGAACAAAAACTGATTTGCGAGTCACTTTCAAAAAGCACTCCAAAATCGCTCGAGGAAATTGCAAACAATACACATATTTCCGTTTCGGATATAATGTCGTCATTGACAATTCTTGAAATACAAGGTATAGTAAAGGCTGTACCCGGAGGAAGCTTCGTTCTTGCATAAGACTGAAATCCCCCCAAAAACAATAAATAATCCCATAATTTATGAGGTGTATATATGTCAAATCTCGTTATAGTGGAATCTCCCGCTAAGGCTAATACGATCAAAGGCTATCTTGGAAGCGGCTACAAAGTTACCGCATCAAAAGGTCATGTTCGCGACCTTCCCAAGAGTTCTTTGGGCGTTGATATTGAAAACAACTTTGAAGCTCGATATATTAACATAAGAGGCAAAGGTCCTCTCATCAGCGAACTAAAAAAAGAAGCTAAAAATGCCAACAAAGTCTTCCTCGCAACTGACCCTGACCGCGAAGGCGAAGCTATCTCGTGGCATCTTGCAAACGCTTTGGGTATTGATCCCGATAAGGCTAAAAGAATATCTTTTAACGAAATTACAAAAAGCGCTGTAAAGGCTGCGATCAAGAACCCTAAGCCTATTAATATGGACCTTGTTGACTCACAGCAAACACGCAGAATTCTTGACAGAATAGTTGGTTACAAGGCAAGTCCTTTCCTTTGGAAGACACTTAAAAGCGGACTTTCCGCAGGTCGTGTTCAGTCCGTTGCAACACGTCTTATCGTCGAAAGAGAAGAAGAGATCAAGGCGTTTGTCCCTACTGAATATTGGACTATTACGGCAAAACTTCTTAATTCGGAAGGTAAGCCCGTTAAGGCTGTATTTTTCGGTGATAACAACGGCAAGATCGAGCTTCACACAAAAGAAGAAACGGATAAAATTTTTGCACTCGTAAACAACTCGAATTTCAAAGTAACGAGCGTAAAAAAAGCCGTTAAAAACCGTAATCCTGCACCTCCCTTTACAACTTCAACACTTCAGCAGGAAGCGTCTAAAAAGCTCGGATTCCGTTCGCAGAAGATAATGCAGATAGCACAGGAACTTTACGAAGGTGTAAATTTAGGCAGTGAAAACGGCGGCGTACACGGTCTTATAACCTATATGCGTACAGACTCGCTCAGAATTTCTCAGGAAGCCGCAGCTAATGCTGAAATTTATATCAAAGAAACCTTCGGAGAAGAATACTATCCTCAGCAAAAAAGATTTTATAAATCGAAATCAAATTCTCAGGATGCGCACGAAGCTATTCGTCCCTCTTCAATGAAATTTGTTCCCGATAATATCAGAAAATATCTTTCAAACGACCAATATAAACTTTACAAGCTTATCTGGGATAGATTTTTGGCTTCACAGATGTCATCTGCCCAACTCAACACGGTAAATGCCGAGATAGAATCCAACGGTTATATGTTCCATTCAAGCGGATATAACGTTAAATTCCAAGGGTTCCTTTCGGTTTACGATCCGGAAGATCACAGTGAATTTTCCGACACCGAAAAACAGACCAAACCCATTGAGATCAACGAGGGTGAAACTTTGACAAAAGATGTGGTTCTTCCCGAACAGCATTTTACAGAACCATCCCCCAGATATACCGAAGCTTCATTGGTAAAACAGCTTGAAGAAAAAGGCATCGGACGCCCCAGTACCTATACACCTATTATCACGACCATTATTGCCAGAGATTACGTAACAAGAGAGGGTAAGTCTCTTAAACCCACGTACCTCGGCGAAATGACGACAAAACTTATAATCGAAAATTTCCCCGAAATAATAGATTACAAATTTACGGCTCAACTTGAAGACAGACTTGACTCTATCGAAAACGGAAACGATAATATGTTACACGTATTGTCCGAATTCTACGAAGGTTTTGAAAAATGTCTTGCAAAAGCAGAAGAAGCCGCAAAGAGAGGCGAAATTGAAATTCCGCCGGAAGAAACCGATATCATTTGCGAACACTGCGGAGTTAAAATGATAGTTAAGAACGGAAGATATGGCAAATTTGCCGCTTGTCCCAACTATCCCCAGTGCCGTAACACCAAACCTCTTGACAAGGACGGTAAGCCCAAAGAGGAAAAGAAAGAAAAGGTAGAAAAAGAAGAAGCAAAAACAGGTATGATATGCGAAATATGCGGTTCGGAAATGGTTATCCGCACAGGCAAATTCGGCTCATTCTATGCTTGTTCAGCTTATCCTAAATGCCGCAACACAAAACAGATCGTAAAAGACACGGGAGTTACCTGCCCTCTTTGCGGTTCAAAAATAGTAACGAAACAAGGCGGAAAGAAACACATTACTTTCTACAGTTGCGAGAAATATCCCGAATGTAACTTCTCATCTTGGGATATGCCGACTAACGAAAAATGCCCCGAATGCGGTGACGTTCTTCTTATGAAAAAAAGAAAAAAACTCGTATACTGCAGAAACGAAAAGTGTAACTATACCCGCGAAGACACAAGCTCAAAAGCTAAAAAAACAAATGATGAAGAATAATGAAATTAACGTTTTCGGCGGCGGCTTAGCAGGTTGCGAAGCAGCTTATCAAGCAGCTAAACGCGGGGTTAAAGTTAACCTTTTCGAGATGAAGCCCAATAAAAAAACGCCGGCTCACACTTCGGACAATTTAGCGGAACTCGTATGCTCAAACTCTCTTCGAAGCAACGTGTTAACCAATGCTGTCGGTTTGCTTAAAGAAGAGTTAAACCTTATGGATTCTCTTATTATAAAGGCGGCTTACGCGACACAGGTCGAAGCAGGAAGTGCTTTGGCTGTCGACAGACATGAGTTTTCCGAATATGTAACAAATGCAATTAAATCTAATCCTCTTATAACAGTTGTCGAAAAAGAAATCACGTCAATCCCCGACGGTGAGATTTCAGTCGTAGCAACGGGACCTTTGACTTCAGACTCATTTTCGGCTTATCTTGAAAACTTTTTGGGTAAGTCTCATTTGTCATTTTTTGATGCATCGGCACCCATAGTTGATTATTCTACTCTTGATATGGATAAAATATATGCTGCATCAAGATACGGCAAGGGTGAAGCTTCATACCTCAACTGTCCTATGACAAAAGACGAATATGACGCCTTTTATAACGCTCTTATAAACGCAGAAGAGGCAAAACTTAAAGAGTTTGACTCCGATTCTCAAAACAAACCGAACGTTTTTGAAGGCTGTATGCCCGTTGAAGTTATGGCGAAAAGGGGTTACGATACCCTTCGATACGGACCGCTAAAACCCGTAGGATTGCCTGACCCCAAAACAGGAAAAGAACCCTATGCGGTTATTCAGCTTCGTCAAGAAAATGCTGAAAAAACTATGTATAACCTCGTTGGTTTTCAAACCCACTTGACTTTCGGCGAACAAAAAAGAGTTTTTTCAATGATCCCCGGTCTTGAAAACGCTACCTTTTTACGTTACGGCGTTATGCACAGAAATACGTTTATAAACTCTCCTATGTGTTTAAATCAATTCTACTCAATGAGAGATTACGAAAACATATTTTTTGCAGGACAAATGACGGGCGTTGAGGGTTACGTTGAATCTGCATCAAGCGGTTTTGTTGCAGGTGTTAACGCCGCAAGATATGCAAAAGGCGAAGAGCTTATTGACTTCCCCAACATAACGGCAATAGGCGCTTTGGCTCATTATATTAGCGATAAAAACGTCGTAAACTTCCAACCTATGAATGCTAATTTCGGACTTGTAGCCAACCTCGAACAAAAGGTTAAAGGCGGAAAGCGCTTCAGAAACGAAGCTTTGGCAAATCGCTCTATTGAATACATAAACTCTATAAAAGATGAAATCTAATCATTCCTCAAATCTTTAAAGGGAGATTATTTATGAGAATAATACTTGATGTTATGGGAGCTGACAAATCCCCCGAATACTTTGTAGAAGGCGCAGTTATGGCGGTAAAAGAATTCGGTTGTGATATCACACTTGTCGGCGACGAAATACAGATACTTTCGGCTATCGGCGAAAACGGCTGGTCTATGGATAAGATCGAAGTCGTAGATGCACCCGAATTTATAACTATGGAAGACTCGGCTATGAGTGTTGTCAAAGAAAAAAACAAGTCTTCTATGAATGTAGGACTTAAACTCCTTGCCGAAGGTAAAGGCGATGCGTTTGTAAGCGCGGGAAATACGGGTGCACTCTTGGCGGGCGCTACGTTTATCGTAAGAAGAATAAGAGGTCTCAGAGCAGCAATAGGAACTATACTCCCCCTTGCAAGACCTACACTTCTTGTTGACTCCGGCGCTAACATAAACGTTACTGCCGAAAACCTTGAACAATTTGCAAAAATGGGTTCTATCTATATGCAAAAACTTCACGGTATTCAAGAACCCACAGTTGGACTTTTAAATAACGGATCAGAACCGACAAAGGGTACCGACCTTCACAGAGAAGCTTATCAAAAGCTTTCCGAATCCGACCTCAACTTTATCGGAAACATTGAGGGCAGAGACATACCTTTCGCTAAATCCGACGTTATCGTTACCGACGGATTTACAGGAAACGTCGTCCTTAAAATGACTGAAGGCTTTGGCTCTTTTATGATCGAACAGTTAAAATCCCTCTTTACGACAAACGTAGTGTCAAAAGCATCAGCCCTTATTCTTAAGGGTACTTTAAAGGCGTTCAAGAAAAAATTTGATGCCTCCGAATACGGTGGAGCTCCCCTTCTCGGTATTTCAAAACCCGTAATCAAAGCTCACGGTTCGTCAGATGCTAAAGCCGTAAAAAACGCTATTAAACAGGCGATCTACTTTGTTAATACGGGAATAATCATAGAAATTGCCCGTCAAACATCAACACTTACCAAAAAAGAACCTTCAAATTCCGGTGAAGAAAAATGAACACAAACAATATAAACGAAATAACAAACGCAATTCAAGCTTTGGAAAAGTCACTTAAATACACATTTAAGGATAAACAGATACTCATAAAAGCTCTTTCGCACTCATCTTTTTCGAACGAATTAAAATCGAAAAACATCAAGTCGGAATGTAACGAGCGTTTAGAGTTTTTCGGTGATTCCATACTTTCACTGATAGTCAGCGAATATCTCTATACGAACTATCCCGACTTACCTGAAGGCGAACTTTCAAAAGTAAGAGCAGGTACTGTCTGCGAAAAAGCGTTGGCAAAATTTGCAAAAGAAATATCTTTGGGCAACTATCTGTTCCTCGGTCACGGAGAAGAGATAACCAACGGCAGAGAAAGAGCGTCTATACTTGCCGATGCCTTTGAAGCGTTGTTGGCGGCTATGTATATCGACGGCGGTATTGAACCTATAAAATCTTTCTTACTGCCCTTCACGACCGAAGAGATCAAAGATATTATAGCCAGAGGAAACACCAAAGACTATAAGTCAATGCTCCAACAATTTGTTCAGCAGGAACACGGAGACGTACTTGAATATAAGCTTGTTAATGAATCGGGCCCTGCGCACGACAGAATATTTGAGACAAATGCTTATTTAAACAACAACATTATCGGAAAAGGTATCGGAAAAAGCAAACGCGAATCCGAACAAAATGCCGCAAAAGAGGCTCTGGCTCTTTTTGGACAAGCATAATAATTTTTGCTTAAAATAAACGGAGAAATAAATTGAAACACGTAAATATACCGGTATTTATACCGCATTTAGGTTGCCCGAATGACTGTGTTTTCTGTAATCAGAAACACATTTCGGGCACATCTTCTTTTAACAAATATGACATAGAGAATATTATTGAAAATGCTCTTTCAACTATTGATACTGACTCTTCTGAAACCGAAATAGCATTTTTCGGCGGAAGCTTTACGGGAATCGACAGAGAGGATATGATCTATCTGCTCAATATCGCCCATAAGTACATCAAAAAAGGACTCGTTTCTTCAATAAGACTCTCTACCCGTCCCGATTATATTAACCCCGAAATTTTATCAATTTTAAAGAGTTACGGAGTTAAAACTATAGAACTCGGACTTCAATCTATGGACGACGAGGTGCTGTCAGCATGTAAGCGCGGTCACACTAAGGAATGTGCCGTAAATGCTTGTATAATGATTAAAGAGCATAATTTCTCCCTTATCGGACAAATGATGATAGGACTTCCCTCTTCAACTCCCGAAAAAGAGCTTTATACAGCTGAAATTATCGCCTCCCTGTGCGATGGCGCCAGGGTATATCCTACCGTAGTTTTAAAAGAAACAGAGCTTTGTTCAATGGCAAGATCAGGACTTTACACTCCCCTTAATCTTGACGATGCGATCAAGAGAACAGGCGAGGTCTTGCTTGTGTTTGAAAAAAAGGGCAAAGATGTTATAAGAATAGGTCTGCAGTCGGGCGACGAGCTGTATGATCCCGATATAGTATACGGCGGAGATTATCACCCAGCTATAGGAGAACTTGCCGAAAATTATGTTTTTTATAAAAAAATATGCAACATAATTGACAGCGATAAAGAGGCTTATTTAAACCAAAATATTGTTATTTATTGTCCTAAAGGTGCAACATCAAAAGTTATCGGTCAGAAAAAGATCAATAAAATAAAATTAATAAAAAATTATAATATAAAATATATAAAAGTTGTTGAAAAAAATGACATTATAGGATATAATATAGAATTAGACATACTATGATTTTTACATACAAAAATTGGAAAGGGGGCTATTGACAATATGCGATTGAAATCACTTGAAATTCACGGTTTTAAGTCTTTTCCTGATAAGACTACCATAAATTTTGATAGTGGCATGACTGTCATAGTCGGCCCTAACGGAAGCGGTAAGTCAAACATTTCCGATGCTATGCGCTGGGTTCTCGGCGAACTGTCAAGCAAAAACATTCGAGGAACAAAAATGGAAGACGTTATCTTCGGTGGTTCTTCATCAAGAAGTCCTATGGGTTATGCCGAAGTTTCTCTGCTTATTGACAACACCGGCGACGGAAACAGAATTGATGTTGACTACGACGAAGTTGAGGTTACAAGACGCTATTACCGTACAGGCGAAAGCGAATATATGATAAACCGACGTCCCGCGAGATTAAAAGACATTCACGAGATGTTTATGAACACAGGTGTGGGTAAGACGGGTTATTCTATTGTCAGCCAGGGTAAAGCTGCTGAAATTATTTCTCAAAAAAGCGAAGAAAGAAGAAATATTTTTGAAGAAGCGGCAGGTATTTCCAAATACCGTTATAAAAAGAACGAGGCTGAACGTAAGCTTAATTCGACCAACGATAACCTTTTGAGATTAAACGATATAAAATTCGAGCTTGAAGGAAGAATAGGTCCTCTTGAAAAAGAGGCTGAAAAGGCAAAGAAATATCTTGAAATATATGACAAGAAAAAGACTTCGGATATTTCACTTTGGCTTTACGACACAAAAGAAATACGTGATAAGCTGAAAAAAAGCGAAGACGATTACGTTTTGTCGGGCAAGGAACTTGAAATAGTTGACGAAGCTATTCAATCTTTGGAAAACCAGAGCGAACGACTTTTTGAGTCTTCTCAGGAAAATAAGATAAAATCCGAAAAGAACATAACCGAGCTTCAGTCCGCAAACGAGAAAAAGTTTGGTTTTGAAAGTACTTTAAAAGTTCTTGAAAATGATATCGAGCATATTAAACAGCTCAAAATACAGTCGGAAAACGAACTCTCCATCAGAAAAGAAGAGAGAAAGAATACCGAAGAAGCTTTAAATACAGCAAAAGATGAACTTACAAAGCTTCAAAATGAACTATCTCTTTCCGAGGAAGAAAGAAATACGGCAGATAACCTGCTTGAAAATTCACTCCTCGAACTCGTTGAACTTGAAAAGTCATTGGAACAGACTGAAGCGATAATCAGAGAACAGGAAGAAAATACAGTTTCAAAACAGATCGAACTCTCTTCTCTCTCCGGTTCAAGAAGCCAACAAGACCAAAGATACGAAACCTTAAAAGACGAGATCGAAGCTTTACAAGAAACTATTTCGATCTTAAAGGAACGCGCAAAAAAATCCGAAAGTACGGTTGAAGGCTATCGCAAAAAAAGCGACGAAGCAAAAGAATTGTCAAAGAACGCTGAAACCGAACTTTCAAAACTTGACGAAAAGCATAAAGAGCTTAACGATAAACTCAATACGCTCTATATTGATATGGCATCAAAGAAACAAAGAGCCGATGCATTGAAACGAATGGAAGAACATTTCGAGGGATATGCAAACAGCGTACGTTTTGTTATGACCGAAAGCTCGAAGAACACTCTTTCGGGCATTTACGGTCCCGTATCAAAGCTTATTAACGTTAACAGAAAATACACCGTTGCAATAGAGACAGCTCTCGGCGGAAACTTGCAGAATATAGTCGTTTCAGATGAAAGCTCGGCAAAAAAAGCTATTGCACTTTTGAAAGAAAAGAATATGGGACGCGCTACGTTCTATCCTTTGACGTCAATTCAGGTACAAAAGCTTAACGTTAATATAGATACCTTGTCGAGCCTTCAAGGTTACATCGGTATCGCAAGCGACCTTACCGAATGCGATAGTAAATTTAAAATCGTCAGCGAGTTCTTGCTCGGCAGAACAGTTGTTTTTGATACGATAGACAACGCAAGTTCTGCAGCTAAAACCTTGAACTACAAGGTCAGACTCGTAACGCTTGACGGACAGCTTATAAATGCAGGTGGTTCATATACCGGCGGTTCAGCTAAGAAAGACAGCGGTATGCTTACAAGAACAACCGAAATCGAAAGACTTCAAAAGGAATGTGAAAAACTCTCATCCGATGCGGATAAAGTTAATTCGTCTATTGAAGAACTTAACAAAGAAAAAGAAAAGTTGAGCAAAACCATAGACTCACATCTCGGTAACGCTTCTCTTCTAACCTCTTTACTTAACGCTGAAAATACCCAGTACGAAGTTTTAAAATCTCAGATTGCCTCCGATGAAAAAACATTGGGAGAATTAAAGAATGAAATTGAACAGCTCGAAAAAGCAGACGATTTCTACAAAGAGAAGAAACTGGGTATTGAAAAAGAACTTGAAAATATCAATCTTCTTATCGAAGCGGGTAAAAGCGAGCTCGAAAAACAGAAAAACGTTATTTCCGAAAAGAACAAAGAGATTGAGAATTTAAGAGAAAGAAACAGTTCTTCGGTTATCCGCCTTACAGAAAACAAAAAAGATGCCGAAAACTTGCAAAAAACGGTTGAGTCGACTTCCCTTATGCTTAACTCACTCGACGAGCGTATAGCTTTAGGAATCAACGAAGTAGAAACCCTTAACCAAAAACAAGAGGATGCTAAAACGAAACAAGAAAACATAAAAATAGATCTTGAAAACGTTTTGGTATATATAAAAGAACTTGAAAAGGAAAAGGGCGACTTCTCCGAAAAGAACGACGAATACGAAAAGAAGATGAACGATATTCGTCTTAAGATCAAAGAAAAGACAAATTCAAAAGATTTGATCTTACGCGCATATACAAAGCTCGAAAGTCTTTGCCAACAGTTAAAGACTGATCTTGACAAATCAAGCGAACGCATCTGGGATGAGTACGAGTTGACGTATACTACCGCAACCGAACTCAATTTACCCGAAGTTACTTCGGAAAACAGAAACGAAATATTCCGTCAACTTTCCGAATACAAGAGTAAACTTAAAGGTCTCGGTCACGTAAACGTCAGCGCTATTGACGAATACAAAGACGTTAAAGAAAGATACGACTTTATGCACAGTCAGATCACCGACCTTGAGGCTGCAGAAAAGCAGCTTACAGATATCATATTCAAGCTTGAAATTGAAATGCGCGAACGTTTCTCACAGGCTATGAAGGATATCAATATGCACTTCAAGACGGTATTCAAAGAATTGTTCGGCGGCGGTACTGCAGAACTCGTTTTGACAAACCCCGAAGACGTATTGACCAGTGGTATCGATATTAACGTTGCACCTCCCGGAAAGATAATTAAAAACCTCGTTTCTCTTTCGGGCGGTGAGCAGGCGTTTGTTGCCATAGCCCTCTTCTTTGCAATACTTAAAGTTAATCCCACGCCTTTCTGCATTTTTGACGAGATCGAGTCAGCGCTTGACGAAGTTAACGTTGTCAGATTTGCGGAATACGCAAGAAAATATTCCGATGCTACACAGTTTATCATGATCACCCACCGTAGAGGTACTATGGAATCGGCTGACACACTTTACGGCGTTACAATGTATGAAAAGGGTATCTCAAAAGTGCTCACGGTTAACGTTCGTGACGTTGAAGATAAACTCGGTGTTAAACTCGAATAGTATCCGCCAAAAGAATTCCTACAATTACCGAAAGGATAAAATATGTCGTTTTTTGAAAAATTAAAGAATGGACTTTCAAAGACAAAATCTTCTATATTCGGTCAGGTCAACAACCTCTTCAAAGCTTTTGTGAGGGTTGACGAAGAACTGCTCGAGGAACTTGAAGAACTTTTGATTGCCGCTGACGTTGGATTTGAATCCACCGAAGAAATTATCGAAAAATTAAGAAACAAAATAAAAGACGAGCGTATTTCCAGTGTTGAAGAAACAAGAGATGCGTTAATTGAGATCCTTAAAGGAATGATCGGAAGCGGAGAGGAGCTTAACCTCTCTACGCAACCTGCCGTTATTCTCGTAATAGGTGTAAACGGAGTAGGAAAAACGACTTCCATAGCAAAAATTGCACATCATTTAAAATCAAACGGCAAAAAGGTTATATTGGCGGCAGCAGACACGTTCCGCGCAGCAGCCATTGACCAGCTTCAGATATGGGCGGACAGAGCCAACGTTGATATTATCAAAAACAACGAGGGATCCGATCCCGCAGCAGTCGTTTTTGACGCTGTATCTGCCGCAAAAAGCCGTAAAGCTGACGTTCTTATTGTTGATACCGCAGGAAGACTGCACAACAAGAAAAATCTTATGGACGAACTCAGCAAGATCGACAGAGTTATATCACGCGAATTGCCCGATGCTGCAAGAGAAACTCTTTTGGTTCTCGATTCGACAACGGGACAAAACGCCGTGCGTCAGGCTAAAGAGTTTAAAAACTCGGCTAATATAACCGGACTTGTTTTGACAAAACTCGACGGAACTGCAAAAGGCGGTATAGTATTCTCGATCAAGAACGAGCTTGACATTCCGGTAAAATATATCGGTGTCGGAGAAAAAATTGACGACCTTCAGCCCTTCTCTTCCGATGAATTTGTTAAAGCTTTGTTTGAATAAGGTGTTTTTATGGAAATAGTATTGGCATCAAGAAATAAAAAGAAAATCAAAGAACTTCAAGATATGATGGCTTGTCTTGAAGATATAAAAATAAAGGTTCTCTCCCTTGATGATATCGGCGTTACCGAAGATATCGAAGAAAACGGACTTACCTTTGAAGAAAACGCAAGAATAAAAGCTTCAGCAGGTGCAAAGTTAGGCTACATCACAATAGCCGACGACTCAGGTCTCTGTGTCGATGCATTAAACGGAGAACCCGGTATTCATTCTGCAAGATTTTCGGGCGGCGGAGACGATGAAAACAACAAGCTGTTGCTCGAAAAACTAAAAAACGTTCCTCAAGAAAAAAGGACTGCGCGTTTTGTTACCAACGTTGTTTGTATTTTCCCCGAACAGAATACAGAGATAGTAACGAAAGGCGAGGTCGAAGGTTACATTACCGACGACAGAATGGGAGATAACGGTTTCGGATATGATCCTCACTTTTTCTATCCTCCCTTCAATAAGACTTTTGCGCAGTTGACAGCTGAAGAGAAAAACTCTGTCAGCCACAGAGGTAAAGCTATGAAAAAGTTTGCTGAAGAACTTATCAAATTTGCAAAACAACACAATCTTGACTGAAAAAGGAAAATTTAAATGTTAACATCAAAACAAAGAGCATATCTCAGAAGCCTTGCCGTTCATATTGATACTATTTTCCAGATAGGCAAAGGCGGCATTAACGAAAATATGACCGAACAAATCTCTAACGCACTTGAAGCACGCGAACTTATAAAGCTCCGCGTTCTTGATAACTCAGGATACTCCTCAAGAGAGGCCGCTGAAGAAATAGCCGAAATTGTAGGTGCAGAGGTAATACAAACGGTAGGAACTCGCTTTGTTCTCTACCGCGAATCAAAAAAGAACAAAAAGATCGAACTTGTGTAAAATCTTATGGGCAACATTAAGATAGGTATATACGGAGGAACTTTTGATCCCGTTCATCTGGGACACATCAGATCTGCTTATGCATTCTTAACAGCCTGTCAACTTGACCGGCTGTTTATTATGCCGAACTACATTCCTCCGCACAAAAGACTTTTAACGGGAAATGATCCTTCATTACGGCTTCAAATGTTAAAAATAGCATTTGCTCCCCTTCCCTTTTACAACGATAAGATAATCGTATCCGATTATGAAATGCGCCAAAAAGAAATCAGTTATACTTATAAAACGCTTGAACACTTTAAATTTATTTCAGACGATCTGACTTTTCTTTGCGGTACGGACAGCTTTCTTGATCTTGAAAACTGGAAAGAGTTTGAAAAGATATTTAGTCTTGCAAAAATAGCTCATATCGTTAGACCTAACACCTACGACGAATCACAGATAACACTCGAAGCAAAAGAAAAATACAGACAAAAGTATCAAGCAAAAATCGTTGACGTTCCTATGGCGCCTATTGATATTTCGTCTACCGAAATAAGAAATAGGATAAAAAACAAGCAAGATACTTCTACGCTTATACCGCAAGACGTAAGAAACTTTATTGATAACTATAATATTTACGGTGAAGATAATGTTTGATTTAGAAAACAGAATTGCTTCATATATGTCGGAATACAGATACGAACACACGATATCTGTTGTTAACGAGTGTATAGAATTGGCAAAACTTTTTAATATAGACAACAAAACTTTGGTTGTATCCGCATATTTGCACGACATATCGAAAGAATTGGATCTAAAAGAACAGCTTGATATATGTAAAGAAATGAAAATCGAGATCCCCTCTGACTGTATATCATCCCCAAAGACTCTTCACGCTTTTACAGCTCCCGCTGTTATAAAGAGGGATTTTCCCGAATTTTATACTAAAGATATAGTTGATGCAGTTACATATCATACAACGGGAAGAGAGGATATGTCACTGTGTGAAAAGCTTTTGTTTCTTGCCGATTACATTGAACCTAAAAGAAAATTTGACGACTGCAAATTGTTGCGCGAATATTTTTACAACAATAAATCGAAAGATTGGTACAAAACTCTTGACGAGACGATTTTCACAGCGCTGAAATTTACTATCTCCGACCTTCTGGATAAAAAAGCTTTTATCCACCCAAAAACTGTCAGCGCTTATAATTACATTCAAAATAATATCGGGAGGTAATTATGGATAACAAAAACATTACAAATGATAATAACACTTCCTTAAACGATACCCAGACAAAAAAGAAAAGTATTAAAAAAATCGTACTTTCTGTTATCCTCACCCTCATTTTTGCCATTTTAGCAGTTGGTATCTATATAGGATTTATACACAAACCGGATAACGGAGCAAACTCCCCTCCGGTATTTGATACACAGGGATTCGACGAAACGATAGACGGACTGTACGACCTCCCCGAAGGCGAAGATCCTCTTACGACGGATACTTCAGCAAACACCGAAGAATCCACAACAGAGCCCGTTGATCCTAACACCCTTCCGAGAAGCGAACAGGATATATATAACTTTTTGTTTGTCGGCAAAGACAGAGTTGCACTAAACACAGACGTTATAATGTTGATAAACTTCAACACATCAACCAAAAAAATTGCCGTTTTGCAAATACCGAGAGACACGTACATTCAGCTCGGTTATTACAACGGCAAGATAAACGGCCTGTTTGCATACTACTACTTGACAAATAAAAATGATTCTAAAGTTGCTTTGCGACTCCTTGCTGACACTTTAGAACAAAACCTTTGTATAAAAATCCATAACACTGCCTACATCGATCTAGACGGAGTTACAGCCATTGTTGATTCGTTAGGCGGTGTCGAAGTAAACGTACCGTCAACTATAAGTTATTTTGATATTGATCAAAGAAAATATGTTACTATACCTGCGGGGCTTCAAACCCTCAACGGAGAACAAGCCGAACAGTTTATACGTCATCGCGGCACATATCTGCAGGCAGATATTGGTAGAGGCGATGCACAAAAAGTTTTCGTTAGCGGACTTATAAAGAAAGTAAAGAGTGATTTTAACCTTACAACAATATCAAAGCTTGTCGAAAATGCATTTGAATATATATCAACCGATGTAAGCTTACCCGACGCAGTTTATTTTGCAAAACAGCTTTTGGGTGTTGATATGTCGGAAATAAAGTTCATGTCAATGTTAGGTTGCGGCGCATGGAGTTATCCTACGGGCGGTGGTCTTTCGTACTATGTTATGGTAAGAAAAAATATGCGCGAGATGATAGACACCTATTTCAACATCTACGATTTTCCCATTACAGACGGAATTTTTGATAAAAATATGGTATTTACAAGCAAAACGATTTATCCTCATTTCCATAAATACTATATAAGACAGGATATAGTGACAGAACAGCCGTATAACGCGGACAACATAAACGACAATTCAATTTCAATCCCACACGTATAACCTCTTTTAATATAACTTAGGAGAACAAAATGAAAAACAGCGGAAAACAAAATTTACCATTAACCAAAAAACAGAAAACATTAAAAATACTTTCGATCACCCTTATAACGATATTATCTGTTTTAATATTAACAGTAGGTACATTTGCGGTTTGGTTTAAGATCAAGTGGGATAATGCGCAGGCTCCGAGTAATGAAAAAGACGACACAAAGGTTTTTGACGAAAATACCGACGACGTGGTTACTCTTGATACAAGCTTGGTAAATCCCGACTTTCCTCTCCCCGACTCAATAAAGAACAATACAGGCGACACAAACATCAATATCAACAAAGACGAAATGTTCAACTTCTTGTTTGTTGGCAAGGATAGAGTTGCGGAAAATACAGACGTTATTTTGTTGATAAGCTATAACGTAAAAGAAAAAAATATAAGTTTAATGCATATCCCCCGCGACACTTATATTAAATACAATAACGTCGGCCACAAGATAAACAGTATGTACAGCATATTTTTAAGAGAAGCAAAAAATAATAAAGCTGATGATCCGGAAATATATGCTCTTGAAAGATTTGCTGAAACTCTTGAAAAAAACATCTGTATTAACATCCATTATACTGCGATGATAAATCTTGAAGGCTTCAGAAATATAGTTGATATATTAGGCGGTGTTGAGATCGACATTCCTTACGATATAAACTATTATGATGATTCTAAAACGTTGATCGCATCGTTTAAAAAGGGTAAACAGGTTCTCAACGGTGAGATGTCAGAATACTTTATCCGTTACAGAGCAGGTTATTTACAGGCAGATATCGGAAGAATTGACGCACAGAAAATTTTCATAAGCGCCCTTCTCAGATCTGTTACGAACAACTTTAACGCATCAACCATCGTTCAGCTTGCAACACAAGTATTTAAGTACGTTGAGACCGATTTGAAACTTGAAGAACTTATGTACTTTGCAAAAAATCTTCTTGAAGTAGATTTAAGCAATATGCTGTTCCTTACGATGCCCGGTTACTCCCCCACACCACCTAACGGCGGCGCTTGGTACTATGTTATGAACAGATGGGGTATGTTGAATGTTGTAAACACATATTTCAACATTTACGACGAAGATGTAACAGATATGGTGTTTGATAAGTACAAAATATTTACAAGCACAACAGATGCATCTTACCTTAATCCCTATTATATATGTGATCCTGCATACGTCTTAGGCGGAAAACCGCAATCGGCAGGAGACATTAATCAGGATTCTATTGATATTCCAAAAGCTTAAAGATACCAATACACAAATATGAAAGGCTAAATATGAATACGGAAAACAAAACGAACGAACTTTCTCCCCGTGAACTCGGAGAAACAATTGTAAAGATACTTGATGCAAAGAAAGCAAAGGATATAAAGCTTCTTCGCATTGATGATAAGACCGTTCTTGCAGATTACTTTGTAATATGCGGCGGTAACTCCAATACCCAGGTAAGAGCTCTTGCAGGTGAAGTTGAAGAAAAGCTCGAAGAAATTGACCTTAAGCCCCACCACATTGAAGGCTACAACGAAGCTACGTGGACGGTTCTTGATTACAGCTCGGTCATAGTTCACATTTTCAACAGAGAAACAAGAGAATTTTATAAACTTGAAAAATTATGGAGTGATGCTGAAAACATTGATATTTCAGCTTTGCTTATATAACATAAAGATAAATAACATTTGAAAGGTTAGTGACACCGATTATGAAATACAGTTTTTCGGAATCAGAAAAGAAATGGCAACAAAGATGGGAAGACGAAAAGATCTTTCACGCCGATGACTCGGATAAATCAAAAAAGAAATTCTACGGTCTTGTAGAATTCCCTTACCCCAGCGGTGCGGGAATGCACGTTGGTCATATCAAAGCTTACTCAGGTCTTGAAGTTGTTTCAAGAAAAAGAAGAATGGAAGGTTACAACGTTCTCTTCCCTATCGGCTTTGATGCATTCGGTCTTCCTACTGAAAACTATGCCATTAAAACAGGTATTCATCCCCGTAAGGTTACGGACAACAACATTGTAAAATTTACCGAACAGCTCAAAAGAGTTGGTTTCTCTTTTGACTGGTCAAGAACTGTTGACACAACTCAGGAAGATTATTACAAGTGGACTCAGTGGATATTCCTCAAAATGTTTGAAAACGGACTCGTTTTCAGAGATACAGCTTTGGTAAACTACTGCCCTCACTGTAAGGTAGTTCTTTCAAACGAAGACTCTCAGGGCGGTAAATGCGATATTTGCCACACCGATATCGTACAAAAATCAAAAGACGTTTGGTATCTCCGTATTACAGAATATGCAGACAAGCTGCTTCAAGGACTTGAAGAAGTTGATTATCTTCCCAACATAAAGATGCAGCAAGTTAACTGGATAGGTAAGTCTACCGGAGCTTTCGTTAACTTTAAACTTGCAGACAAAGAAGATACTCTCCGTATTTACACGACACGTCCTGACACTTTGTACGGCGTAACCTTTATGGTTATTGCTCCTGAGCATCCCATTATCGAAAAATACAGAGATTCGATAAAAAACATTGACGCTCTCGACGCATACAAGGAAGAATGCGCAAAGAAGACGGAATTCGAACGTACTCAGCTTGTAAAAGACAAGAGCGGTGTAAAAATCGACGGACTTTCTGCGATTAACCCCATAAATAATAAAGAAATTCCGATATACATTTCCGACTACGTTATGATGGGCTACGGTACTGGCGCTATTATGGCAGTTCCCGCGCACGACGAAAGAGACTACGACTTTGCTAAGAAGTTTGGAATCGATATCATAGAAGTAATCAAAGGCGGAAATATCGAAGAAGCCGCTTACGCCGGTGACGGAGAGATGGTCAACTCCGATTTCCTTAACGGTATGACCAATAAGAAAGACTCAATAGCAAAAGTTCTTGAATATCTTGAAGAAAAAGGTATTGGCGAAAAAGGCGTTCAGTACAAGATGAAAGACTGGGCATTTAACCGTCAAAGATATTGGGGCGAACCCATTCCGATCATTCACTGCCCTCACTGCGGAATGGTTGCTGTTCCTTACGAAGAACTCCCCTTAAGACTTCCCGACGTTGACAATTTTGCTCCCGGAGAAGGCGGCGAATCTCCCCTTGCAAAGATAGATTCTTTCGTTAACTGTACTTGTCCCAAGTGCGGTATGGCGGCAAAGAGAGAGACAGATACTATGCCTCAGTGGGCAGGTTCTTCATGGTATTTCTTAAGATACATCGATCCTAATAACAACAATGCATTTGCAGACAAAGAAAAGCTTGAATATTGGATGCCTGTTGACTGGTACAACGGCGGTATGGAACACGTAACCAGACATATGATCTACTCAAGATTCTGGCATCAGTTCCTTTATGATATCGGCGCAGTTCCTATGGCAGAACCCTATGCAAAAAGAACGGCTCAAGGTCTTATCCTCGGCCCTGACGGCGATAAGATGAGTAAGTCAAAAGGAAACGTTGTTGATCCCAACACCGTTGTTGACGAATACGGCGCTGACGTTCTCAGAGTGTACATTCTCTTCATGGGTGACTATGCGAGCGCTGCCCCCTGGTCCGAAAACAGCGTTAAGGGCTGTAAGAGATTTCTTGACAGAGTAGCTGCTATGACCGATCTTATAAAAGGCGAAGGCGTAACAAGCGAACTTGAAAGCGCTTTCCATAAGACTATCAAGAAAGTTACAAGCGATATTGAAGAACTTAAATTCAACACTGCAATTGCGGCTATGATGACATTAACGAACGACATTTACGACAAAGGCAGTCTTACAAAAGATGAAATGTTGACGTTTGTTAAGCTTCTCTGTCCTTTTGCTCCCCACCTCTGCGAAGAGATCTGGGAAACATTAGGCGAAAAAGGCTTCTGCTCACTTGCAAGCTGGCCCGTTTATGATGAAGCAAAGACTGTTGACAGCACCGTTGAGATTGCAGTTCAGATAAACGGTAAGCTCAGAGGAACGATCATGATCTCAGCAGAGATCTCCAAAGAAGATGCTTTGGCAACCGTAAAGAACGATGAAAAGATCAAGCCCTTCATTGAAGGGAAGACGATCATCAAAGAAATTTTTGTTCCCAAAAAACTCGTTAACTTAGTTGTAAAATAAACATATTTGCAAGTTTTGAGAAAAAATGCTAAATAAACTATTGACATATTTAAGGTAAAAGAGTATAATATTCGTTAGGAATGGTGACATTCTCTTTTCCATAGTATGGAGGGAGGGAAAACAAAATGGCAGAAATCAAAGTTAAAGAAAATGAATCTCTTGACAGTGCCCTTCGCAGATTTAAGAGACAGTGCGCTAAGTCAGGCGTTCTTGCTGAACTCCGCAAGAGAGAACATTATGAAAAGCCCAGCGTAAAACGCAAAAAGAAATCAGAAGCAGCTCGTAAGCGCAAGTTCAAATAATTTAAATAAAAAACATTTTACTTTGAACAAATTAAACCCTTTCAGATTTTATTCTGAAAGGGTTTTTAATTTTTTAAATACATAAGAGAGTTAGCGTAATTTATACACTAACTCTCTTACGTTGTTTATTCGTAAAAATCATCAAAAAGATAAGAATTTTATCAAGAACACCCAAGCAAAACCGTAATATGAAATAACGGCTATAAGGTCATTTATTGTGGTTATCAACGGCCCCGATGCTACTGCCGGATCTATATTTAACCTTTTAAAAACCATTGGTATAACGGTTCCCGATATACTTGAAAGAAATATAGCCAATATCAGTGCCATACCCGTACAAGCCGAAACGGAAAAGGCAAAGGCTGTCGGTTGACTCTTAAACATAACGAGATATAATCCTATCAAAACAAAAGATACAATACCCAATATTATACCGTTGGTAACTCCGATACGCGCTTCTTTACCTATATGGTATAATTTTTGTTTCGTATTTAAATTTTCATCCATCAACACTCGGATAGTTACAGCAAGTGACTGTGTTCCAACGTTACCCGCCATAGCGAGTATGAGAGATTGAAAGCTGACTATTATAGCCAAATGCGCAACTACTGTCTCAAATGCACCTACAACAGTTGATACTATCAATCCCAATCCCAAAAGTATAATTAACCACGGCAAACGTTTGCCTATACTCTTTTTTAAGGGTTCATACAGCTCCTCTTCTGCCGACAGACCTGCAAGTTTTGCATAGTCATCACCAAATTCTTCATCAATAAGATGGGTAAGGTCTTGAGAAGTCAATACGCCTTTCAATTTATTGTCAGAATCAAGAACCGGGATCGAGTCTTCCGAATATTCCTTTATTCTCTCTATACATTCATCGGTTAACTCATTTGCATAAACGTAAGGATATGACGTCACCATTATATCAGAAAGTTCAGTATTCTGCCGCGCTATGATCAAATCTTTTAAGTCAATAGCTCCGACAAATATATCGTCATTATCAGTAACGTATATTTTCGAGATGTTATCATTTTCAGCAGCCTGAGCAATAAGCTCACTCATCGCCTGTCTTACTGTCAGTCCCTCTTTTATACTGACGTAATTCGTTGTCATTTTACTGCCTATTTCATCTTCATCAAAGGAGTTAAAAAGTTTTATTTCCTTCTTTAGATCTTCTTCCAGAAAATCAATAATAACTTTTCTCTCTTCTTTTTGAAGTTCGCGCAGATACTCGACCGCAACGGAAATATCCAAAGATGAAAGTATCGACGACCTCTTTTTTAAAGGCAATTCACTTATAAATTCATTTCGGCTTTCACAATATTCAAAAATTCCCGCAAGTATATCTGCACTAAACAGGGTATATATTTTATTTCTTTCCTCTTTTTTCAGCAATTCAAATGCCATCGCAATATCATTCTCGTGATAGTCAAGAATTTTTTCTTTCATTACCTTTGGCGAAAGATTACTGCGAATTATATTAAGTATCTCCGATTTATAATCGGGATGCAAAACACAAGAAGCGCTTTCGTTTATAATATTTTTCTCATCCATCATCCTTTACTCCTTACCTTATAATATGCATATTAGTTTCAGAAAGTAAAGATCTTACACATTAAATTTAGGTATAAAAATACCACTGTCTAATACAATCGCACACACAAGATCTTCTAACTTTCTGAAATACTCATGTAACGGACAATGGCACGTATATCTTAGAACATGACGGCAAATAGCCTACATATACTACATATACACACCAAGCCCATACTTCGAGCGCTACTACCGTCCATATTCTCACCTCTCATATTTTTTATTCTTTTTATATTATATCACTATTTTTGTGTTTATACAACCCCAAAAATTCATTACGTTATATTGTTATTCGGCTTATAATTTTTTGTTATTAGTTTTTTTAAATTCCGTCACATAAAATTGTTGCAAAAGTCACTTTGATATGATATAATTGTTATGTTTAGTTTAATAGACATTAAGAGGTGAAAATATATGCTTTCTACTGTATACTCATCGGGTATTATGGGCATCGACGGATTTGAAGTAACCGTTGAATGTAATATGCAAGATAAACTTCCCTGCTTTGAAATGGTAGGTCTCCCCGATGCAGCAGTAAAAGAAGCTGAAAAAAGAATACAAGCGGCTATTGAAAACAGCGGTTTCACCTTTCCCGACAGCGCGATAGTTATCAACTTAGCCCCCGCAGATATGAAAAAAGAGGGCTCAACGTACGATATGGCGCTCTTAACGGCTATACTTCACAGCGGCGGAATTGTTAAGAAAAGCCTTACTTTTGAAGATAAGTGTTTTATAGGCGAATTGTCAATGTCGGGTAATTTCAGAAGCATCAGAGGCGTTTTGTCAATGACTTTATGCGCCAAAGATAAGGGTAAAAAAGAAATATTCGTTCCATACGATAACGCGAAGGAAGCATCGGTGGTTTCGGGAATTACTGCATACCCCGTTCATAACATACGTGAACTTATTGAACATTTAAACGGCAAAAAACTTATTACCCCCGTCACTTTTGACCAAAACATTTTTGAAAAACAAAGAGATAATACAAAAATGGATTTTTCCGACGTAAAGGGTCAACAAAAGGCTAAACGAGCACTTGAGATTGCAGCGGCGGGTAACCATAACGTTTTACTTATCGGTCCTCCCGGAACGGGTAAAAGTATGCTCGCGAAAAGAATACCTTCCATTCTGCCGAAAATAACCTTTGATGAAGCAGTAGAATCAACAAAAATACATTCAATATCGGGTACTCTCCCCGCAGATTCGCTTATAGTGGAAAGACCTTTCCGTTCACCACATCATACGATGTCGGCGGCTGCCCTATCGGGCGGCGGACGTATTCCTATGCCGGGAGAACTCTCTCTCGCCCATAACGGAATACTGTTTCTTGATGAATTGCCCGAATTTAACAAGAATGCGACCGAGGTTTTGCGTCAACCGCTTGAAGACGGAAGTATTACGATAACAAGGGCAGCAGGTCACTTTACGTTTCCGTCAAGCTTTATGCTTGTGTGCGCTATGAACCCTTGCAAATGCGGTTATTACGGACACCCAACGAAAAAATGCACTTGCAAACCTGAAGATATAAAGAAATATATTTCAAAAATAAGCGGTCCTCTTATTGACCGAATTGATATTCAGCTTGAGGTGTCATCTTTATCATACAATGAATTATCGGACACGACCGTTGCCGAAAGTTCAGATTCAATAAGAGAAAGAGTTGACAAAGCAAGAAAACGCGCAGTTGAACGTTTCAAAAACGAAACAACGTATTCGGGAAAACCGATATATTCAAACGCTGATATGACAAGTACGCTTATAAGGAAATACTGCGTTTTAGACAGCGATGCTCATGCTCTTCTCAGAAACGCATTTGATAAACTCGGAATGTCTGCAAGAGGATATGACCGTATTTTAAGAGTTGCTCTCACTATTGCCGACCTCGACAACAGCGACAAGATACTTCTTAAACATATTGCCGAAGCGATACAGCTTCGTTCTCTCGACAGAAAATATTTTTCTTAAATTTACTTACATATATTTAATAAGCATAAAAGGAGATAGATAAAAAATGAAAAAAGTTGGTTACTATAACGGCGAGATAGCTCCGCTTGAAGAATTAAAAGTATCTGCTTTAGACAGAGCGGTTTACTTTGGCGACGGTGTATATGACGTTGCATTTATCCACAACAGAAAACCCGTTGACCTTGACGACCACCTTGACAGATTCTATAACAGTTGTAAGCTTTTGAAGATCGAAATAGACAAAACAAGAGAAGAATTGGAACAGATTTTCTTATCTCTTATTGAAAAAGCCGACAAAGACGAAAATGATTTTATTCTTTATTGGCAAATGTCAAGAGGAGTGGCATACAGAAACCACATATTCCCCGATGATAAGACGCCTTCCCTTTTTGCTTACATCATACCCAAGAAAATAGGCGACCAGTCAAAAAAGGTTAAACTCTTAACGCAGGAAGATAACAGATTTTATTTCTGCAACATAAAAACTATTAACCTTATTCCCAACTGCCTTGCAAGTGAAGCTGCAAAACAGGCAGGTTGCGACGAGGCTATTTTCCATAGAGGTAATATCGTCACCGAAGGTTCGCATACGGCTGCATTTATTATAAAAGACGGCGTTGTTATTACTCACCCTCTTGATAATCTTATTCTTCCGAGTATTACGAGAAAGCACGTACTTGAGCTTTGCCAAGAGAATAATATTCCCTATGAAGAAAGAGAATTTACTTTAGACGAACTTTTTGCTGCCGATGAAATTATGATAGGCAGTACGACCAGCGTTATTCTTGCCGCAAATGAAATTGACGGTAAAGCTGTCGGCGGAAAGAACCCCGAACTTGTAAAGAGACTTCAGGACCTCTATTTCCAAAAACACGATATGAAATAAATACAATACGGGAGACTTTAGCTCTAAAGTCTCCCTATTGGTGTTTTTTAGCATATTAATTGTTTAATTCTATTCACTTTATTCATATTTTTATGCATAAAACAACTTTTATGCATAAAGCCAAAAAACACGTTTTTTCTATCTTACAATAAAACGTTTGGGGAATATAGCAAAAACAATAAAAATAATGCTTATTTACTTACATTTTTGGTTATTATTATGCATTTACCACAACGGTTTTGTAAACAAATTATGAATTTAGAAAATATGTGATTTTTGCCCTTGACAAATATGCATAAGTTGTGTATAATGTGTGCATAAACAAGAATTCAAGTGAATATTTATTCACGCAATAAGGAGTTATATATTATGAAAGATAAGAAAGATATCAAAAAAGTAGTACTTGCATATTCCGGCGGTCTTGATACATCGATCATCATTCCGTGGTTAAAAGAAAATTACAACAACTGCGAAGTTATCGCAGTTTCAGCAAACGTAGGTCAGGCTGACGAACTTGAAGGTCTTGAAGAAAAAGCTCTCAAGACAGGCGCATCAAAGCTTTACGTTCTTGACATTACAGACGACTACGTTGATAACTACATCGTTCCCTGTATGAAGGCAGGCGCTGTTTACGAAGAATACCTCCTCGGAACAAGCCACGCTCGTCCCTGCATCGCAAAGGCTCTCGTTGATATTGCAATCAAAGAAGGCGCTGATGCTGTATGCCACGGCTGCACAGGTAAGGGTAACGACCAGGTTCGTTTTGAACTTACATTCAAACACTTCGCTCCCGATATGACTATCATCGCTCCTTGGAGAGAATGGGATATCAAATCTCGTGAAGAAGAAATTGAATACGCAGAAGCTCACAACATTCCTCTTAAGATAAACAGAGAAACAAACTACTCAAAAGACAAGAACCTCTGGCACCTTTCTCATGAAGGTATGGATCTTGAAGATACAGGAAACGAACCTCAGTACGAAAAAGACGGCTTCCTTGAAATGGGCGTATCTCCTATTAAAGCTCCCGATGCACCCACATACGTAACACTCGACTTTGAACAGGGTGTTCCCGTAGCTCTTAACGGCGAAAAGATGTCCGCTAAGAATATCATTCTCAAGCTCAACGAAATCGGCGGAGCAAACGGTATCGGTATTATTGACATCGTTGAAAACCGTCTCGTTGGTATGAAATGCCGCGGTGTATATGAAACTCCCGGTGGTACAATTCTTTACAAGGCTCACAGCGTTCTCGAAAGCATCTGCCTTGACAAGATGACACTTCACGAAAAACAGAGACTTTCAATAACATTTGCTGAACTCGTTTACAACGGTCAGTGGTTCACTCCCCTCAGAGAAGCTCTCAGCGCATTTGTTGATAAGACTCAGGAAAAAGTTACAGGTAAAGTTAAACTCAAGCTTTACAAGGGTAATATGATCAACGCAGGTGTATGGAGTCCATACACATTATATAGCGAAGAAATTGCAACGTTCGGAGAAAGCGACTACAACCAGAAAGACGCTGACGGATTTATCAACCTCTTCGGTCTCCCCGTTACAATCCAGGCACTTGTTAACCAGAAGAACAAAGAAAACTAATTTTAAATTAATATACAATAAGGGACTGTCGAAAAAACGAAAGTCCCTTATACCCTTTTTTAATTGATAGGAGTGAATTTATCTCTATGGCAAAAATGTGGGCAGGAAGAACAGGCGGTATAACTGAAAAACTCGCCGATGACTTCAACTCATCAATAAGATTTGACTGCAAAATGTACCGCGAAGACATTTTGGGCAGTATAGCTCATGCGAAAATGCTTTTAAAATGCAATATTATAGAAAAATGCGACGTTGATGCTATCATCGCCGGTCTTGAAGGTATTTTAAACGACATAGATAACGGGGTTCTTGATTTTGATCCTAACTGCGAAGATATTCATATGTTTGTTGAGCAGGTCTTGACAGAAAGAATAGGCGATGCAGGTAAAAAGCTTCACACAGCAAGAAGCAGAAACGATCAGGTCGCCCTTGATATTCGTATGTATCTCCGCTCAAAGACCGACATAATTATCGAAAAGACAAACAACCTTATCGAAGCATTTACAAACAAAGCAGAAGAATATAAATCAGCTATAATGCCCGGATATACACACTTGCAGAGAGCACAGCCCATTACGTTCGGTCATCATCTTATGGCTTACGCTATGATGCTTTTACGCGATGTTGACAGACTTCGCGATTGCAGAAAGAGAATGAACATCTCCCCTATCGGCTGTTGTGCACTTGCGGGAACGACCTACGCTACCGACCGCAGATACGAAGCACAACTTTTGGGTTTTGACGGAATAGCTTTGAACAGCCTCGACGGAGTATCGGACAGAGACTTCAGCGTTGAACTTATGAGCGCTATCTCCCTCATTATGATGCACTTATCAAGATTTTCCGAAGAGCTTATACTCTGGTCAAGCTGGGAATTCAAGTTTATTGAACTTTCAGACTCGTACACCACCGGCTCATCAATTATGCCTCAGAAGAAGAATCCCGATATGGCAGAGCTTGTAAGAGGTAAAACAGGCAGAGTTTACGGCGATCTGATGACACTCCTTACCGCATTAAAAGGACTTCCGTTGGCATACAACAAGGATATGCAGGAAGATAAAGAATGTGTATTTGATTCTGTTGAAACGGTAATGATGTGCCTTGACATAACAAAGGGTATGATCGAAACAATGAAAGCTTTACCCGATAATATGCTTAAAGCGGCTCAAAAAGGGTTTATAAACGCAACAGACCTTGCGGATTACCTCGTTAAAAAAGGTATGCCCTTTAGACAGGCGTACAAGATATCGGGAAGTATCGTTGCAGAGTGTATAGAGAAAAATCAGGTTCTTGAAACCTTCCCCCTCTCCGAATACAAGAAATACAGTGAAGTATTTGAAGAAGATCTGTATTCCGAAATCGACTTAAGAACATGTGTCGAAAAAAGAATAAGCGAGGGCGGAACATCTGTAAAATCTGTGGAAGCACAGATAAAATATGCGAAGGAAGTATTGGCAAATGACTAAGGTATTTATTGACGGAAGCGCCGGAACGACCGGTCTTCGTATATATGACAGACTGTCCGAAAGAAAAGATATTGAGCTTATTATTCTTGACGACTCAAAAAGAAAAGACAACAAATACAGAAAAGAAGCTCTTAATTCGTGCGATATTGCTTTCCTCTGTCTCCCCGACGACGCAGCAAGAGAAGCGATAACGTTGATCGAAAATGATAATACGTCTATTATTGATACTTCAACGGCGCACAGAACAAACAGTGACTTCACGTACGGTTTCCCCGAAATTAAAAATTTAAGAGAAAAAATTGCAGTATCAAAAAGGGTTGCAAACCCCGGTTGCCACGCAAGTGGATTTGTTGCTTTGGTTCAGCCTTTAGTTGAGGCGGGTATAATTAAAAGAAACGCAAAACTTACATCTTTCTCTCTTACCGGTTATTCGGGCGGAGGAAAGAAAATGATTGCAGATTATGAGTCAGCTGAACGCTCACCACTTCTAAAGGGGCCCAGACAGTACGCTCTCACCCAACAGCATAAACACTTAAAAGAAATGGTGGCAATATGCGGACTTGAGAACTCTCCCGCGTTTTGTCCGATAGTAGGCGACTTTTATAGCGGTATGGAAGTTACCGTTCCCTTGTTCGCCGAAGATATAAAGGGAAATATAGAAGATATTAAACAATTGTATAAGAGCATATACACTTCCCCTCTTCTCCACTACGACGAAGAAGATGAAGAAAATGGTTTTATGTCAGCGACAAGATTTTCTGACGTTGATGATATGCAGATATCTGTTAAAGGAAATGAAGACAGGATCCTGCTTGTTTCAAGATTTGACAATTTAGGCAAGGGTGCTTCGGGCGCGGCTATCCAGAATATGAATATTCTTATGGGTATTGACGAAACAACGGGATTAAAGATTACGGAGGTTAAATGATTATGAAAACAATTACCGGCGGCGTATGTGCTGCAAAGGGATTTAAGGCAAGCGGAGTTCACTGCGGAATAAGAAAAAACCGCACAAAGAAAGACCTTGCTTTGATATACAGTGAAAACGTAGCGACAGCCGCTGCTGTTTATACTACCAATCTTGTAAAGGGCGCCCCCCTTACAGTTACAAAGAAACATATTTCAGACGGAAAGGCACAGGCTGTTATCTGTAACAGCGGTAACGCAAATACTTGTAACGCAAACGGCATTGAAGTTGCAGAAAAAATGAGTGAGCTTATCGCAAATGAACTCAAAATAAACGCAAACGATATCGTTGTTGCATCTACCGGCGTTATAGGTCAGCCCCTTCCCCTTGAACCTATTGCTTCAGGCGTTAAGCCTCTCGTTGAAGCATTGTCAAAAGACGGCGGCGACGATGCAGCTGAAGGAATTATGACTACCGACCTTGTAAAGAAAGAGATCGCAGTTGAATTTGAACTTGACGGTAAGATTTGCCGTATGGGCGGTATTGCCAAGGGTAGCGGTATGATACATCCTAATATGGCAACTATGCTCGTATTTATCACGACTGACGTTGCTATTTCAGCAGAAATGCTTCAAAAAGCTCTTTCTACAGATATAAAAACGACCTTTAATATGGTTAGCGTTGACGGAGACACCTCTACCAACGATATGGTAACGGTTCTTGCAAACGGACAAGCAGGAAACAAAGAGATCACAACCGACGGTGAAGATTTTAATAAATTTATGGAAGCTCTTAACACTGTTAACGTTTACCTCAGCAGAATGATTGCAGGTGACGGCGAAGGCGCAACAAAGCTTCTCGAATGTAATGTTACCGGTGCAAAAGACGAGATCAATGCAAAGATCATAGCAAAGAGCGTTATTTGCTCAAGCCTTCTCAAAGCGGCTATGTTCGGCGCTGATGCAAACTGGGGACGTGTTCTCTGCGCTATCGGTTACAGCGGTGCTGACGTTGACATAAACAAGATCGACGTTTCATTCCGTTCATGCAAGGGCACACTTGACGTATGTAAGAACGGCGCGGGAATTGATTTCTCAGAAGAACTTGCAAAAGATATACTTCTCGAAAAAGAAATCGAGATCCTTATTACAGCAGGTGACGGAAACGGAAAAGCAACGGCTTGGGGCTGTGACTTAACTTACGATTACGTAAAAATTAACGGAGATTACCGTACTTAATATTTTTTTGAAACCTATCGGCTATTAAATATAAAAATAACAGGTGGTTAAATTAATGAATAATAATATTTCAAACTTGGAACGCGCAGAAGTGCTTACACAAGCTCTTCCCTATATTAAAAAATATAACGGAAAAATCGTTGTTGTAAAATACGGCGGCAACGCTATGATAAACGAGCAACTAAAAAAGCAGGTTATGGAAGATATCGCTCTTCTCTCTTTGATCGGAATAAAGATCGTTCTCGTTCACGGCGGCGGCCCCGAAATAAGCGAAATGATGAGCAAAGTCGGCAAAAAAGCTGAATTTGTAAACGGTCTCCGCGTTACAGACAGCGAAACTATGGATATAGCTCAAATGGTTCTTGCAGGTAAGGTCAACAAAAACCTTGTAAACCTTTTGGGTACAAAGGGCGGCAAGGCTATCGGTATCTCGGGTATGGACGGTCACCTTATTGAAGCAAAAATGAAGAACGAGCTTTTAGGTTACGTAGGCGAAATAACAAAGATCAACATTGAGCCTATCAACGACCTTCTCGAAAAAGGTTATATTCCCGTTGTTTCAACGATCGGCTGTGACTCTGAAGGTAATTCATATAATATTAACGGAGATACTGCTGCTGCATATATAGCAGGCGCATTACACGCTGAAAGACTTATTATGATGACCGATATAGCGGGACTCTTACGCGACGTAAATGATCCCACGTCACTCATTTCCGAAATAACGGTAAGCGAAGCAAAACAGCTCTATAAAAAAGGCGTTATTTCAGGCGGAATGATTCCTAAGGTTGACTGCTGTATCGAGGCTATTATTGAAGGCGTTAAGAAAGTAATCATTATGGACGGACGCGTTCCTCATTCTATATTGGTAGAAATACTTACCGACGAGGGCGCAGGTACGATGGTAGTAGGAGATAACAATGACTGACATAAAAACATTAGACAAAGAATACGTTGCAAACACATACAACCGTTTTCCCGTTGAAATAGTGTCGGGTAAAGGTTCTTACGTATACGATGAAAATGGCAAAGAATATATTGATATGGGTTCGGGAATAGGCGTTACAAGCTTTGGTATTTCCGATGACGTATGGCAGGAAGCGATCAAAGAACAGCTTTCTAAAGTTCAGCATATGTCAAACCTTTATTACACACAGCCTTGCGTAAAATTGGCACAGCTTCTTTGTGAAAAGACCGGTATGAAGAAGGTTTTCTTCAGCAATTCGGGAGCTGAATCAAACGAGTGCGCTATTAAAATTGCAAGAAAATATGCAGCCGATAAAAAAGGAAGCGAGTATTCTACAATAGTAACACTTGTAAACAGTTTCCACGGCAGAACGTTGACAACACTTTCTGCAACAGGTCAGGAGCATTACCACGAGCTTTTCCAACCCTTGACTCCCGGTTTTGTGCACACACCTGCGAACGACCTTGATACTCTTATCAAAACCGTAAAAGAAAACAAGGTTGCCGGAATTATGATGGAAATTATTCAAGGTGAGGGCGGCGTTCTTCCCCTTGACGGTGAATTTGTAAAAGGCGTGGCAAAGTTTGCAAAAGAAAACGATATCGTACTTATGATAGACGAAGTTCAAACGGGTAACGGAAGAACGGGCGAACTCTATGCATATATGAATTACGGCATTTCTCCCGACGTTGTTTCAACGGCAAAAGGTATCGGCGGAGGACTTCCTCTCGGCGCTACTCTTCTCGGAGAAAAGGTTCAAAACGTACTCGGCTTCGGCGATCACGGCTCAACATTTGGCGGTAACCCCGTATGTTGCGCTGGTGCTGTAAGCATTATTGAAAGAATTGACGAAAAACTTTTAGCTGAAGTTAAGGCAAAAAGCGAATACATTTTTAACACCTTAAAAAACACAAAGGGTGTTGAATCGGTAAGCGGTCTCGGACTTATGGTTGGTATTAAGCCTTCTGAAAAAACTGCTTCTGACGTTCTGAAAAAATGTATGGAAAACGGCGTTCTCTGTCTTACTGCAAAAGATAAGATAAGACTTTTACCTGCCCTTAACATTCCTATGGAAGCGCTTGAAAAAGCAGTTAAGGTTATTAAAGCCGCGATCGAAGAATAACATAAACACATAGGCTTAAAGTTTCTCATTTATTGAGCATCTTAAGGAGACATTTTATGAATTTTAAAAATCAGCATTTCCTCAAACTTTTAGATTTTACACCTGAGGAAATAGATTATCTTATAGATTATGCTGCCGAATTAAAGGCTAAGAAAAAGAACGGTATTCCCCACCGTCTTTGTGAGGGAAAAAATATCGCTTTGATTTTCGAAAAAACAAGCACCCGTACACGTTGCGCTTTTGAAGTTGCGGCTTCTGACCTTGGTATGCACCCCGTTTATCTTGATCCTACGGGTTCACAAATAGGAAAAAAAGAAAGTATTGCAGATACAGCAAGAGTTTTGGGCAGAATGTTTGACGGAATTGAATACCGTGGATTTGGTCAAGAATTGGTAGAAGAACTTGCAAAATATGCAGGTGTTCCCGTTTGGAACGGACTTACAAACGAATTTCATCCTACACAGATACTTGCAGACTTTTTGACTATCAAAGAACATTTCGGCAGTCTTAAAGGCAAAAAACTCGTTTATATGGGCGATGCAAGATACAATATGGGTAATTCTCTTATGGTTGGATGTGCTAAGATGGGTATGCACTTCGTTGCTTGTGCTCCCAAGAAATACTTCCCCGAAAGCGACCTTGTAAACCAGTGTCTTGAAATAGCAAAGAACACCGGTGCTGTACTTGAATTTATTGAAGATCCCGAAATTGCAGTAAAGGATGCTCACGTTATCTATACTGATGTTTGGGTTTCAATGGGTGAACCGGCTAACGTTTGGGAAGAAAGAATTAAAGACTTAACACCTTATAGAGTTACGACAAAGCTTATGAATATAGCAGGTGAACAGTGTCGCTTTATGCACTGTCTTCCCTCTTTCCATGACCTTAAAACTAAAATGGGTATGGAGATCTACGAAAAATACGGCATTGACTGTATGGAAGTTACAGACGAAGTATTTGAAAGCGACAAATCCATCGTCTTTGACGAAGCGGAAAACCGTATGCACACAATAAAAGCCGTTATGGCGGCAACCTTGGCATAAAAATTATATTTAAACTCCCCTCAGTTTTGAGGGGAGTTTTTTTAAAAGACACACTCTGTCAGGGGCTTCGCCCCCGCACCCCTGACAAAAGGCGCGCTTTTAAAAAAGCGCCCTCTTGACACCACCAAAACTTCAAAAAACATAGTTTTTTAATCAGTTATAGGCTCCCACACAAAAATAGATATAAGCACACAAAAAGCTCTCGGAAATCCGAGAGCTTTTATTTTTTTGTTATTACTTTTTGAGCTTGTTTCCAACAACGTCAGCAAGTACTTTTTCAAACTCGTCAAGAGATATTGAACCCAAATCTTCGCCGGATCTGTGACGTACAGATACGGTCTTGTTTTCAACGTCTTTGTCACCGAGAATGATCATATAAGGTACTTTTTCCATTTGTGCGTTTCTGATCTTATATTTCAAAGTATTCTGGCTGTCATCAAGTGTTACACGGTAGTTAAGATTATCAAGTCTGTCTTTAACTTCTTTTGCATGTTCAAGCGCTCTGTCAGTAATAGTAAGAATTCTTACCTGTTCAGGCGCAATCCACGTAGGAAGTGCACCCGCATACTTTTCAATCAAGAATGCAAGTGTTCTTTCATAACATCCAAGGCTTGTTCTGTGAATGATATAGGGGAGTTTCTTCTGGCTGTCGCTGTCTATATAGTACATACCAAACTTTTCAGCAAGAAGCATATCTATCTGGATAGTAACGATTGTATCTTCTTTTCCAAATACGTTCTTATACTGGATATCAAGCTTAGGTCCGTAGAAAGCCGCTTCATCAATACCTACTTCGTATTCAACGCCGAGGTTATTGAGTATCTTTTCCATAGTAGCCTGAGCTTCTTCCCACTGTTCAGCAGTTCCTTCATATTTCTTTGTATTGTTGGGATCCCACTGAGAAAATCTGAACGTACAGTCTTCAAGAAGTCCTACTGTATCAAGACAGTATTTCGCAAGTCCGAGACAGTCTTTAAATTCTTCTTCAAGTTGATCTGGACGGAGAACAAGGTGTCCTTCGGAAATTGTAAACTGACGTACTCTGATAAGTCCGTGCATTTCGCCCGAGTCTTCGTTTCTGAAAAGTGTAGACGTTTCACCAAGTCGCATAGGAAGGTCACGGTAGCTTCTTGCCTGATTCAAATATACTTGATACTGGAAAGGACAAGTCATAGGACGGAGAGCAAGGCATTCTTTTTCTTCATCATAGGGATCGCCAAGAACGAACATACCGTCAAGATAGTGGTCCCAGTGACCTGAAATACGGTAAAGATCACGCTTTGCCATCAAAGGTGTCTTTGTAAGAAGATAACCGTGCTTCTGCTCAACGTCTTCTACCCAACGCTGCAAAAGCTGAATAACTCTTGCGCCTTTAGGCAAAAGCACAGGCAGACCTTGTCCGATTGATTCAACAGTAGTAAAATAACCGAGTTCTCTACCGAGTTTGTTGTGGTCACGTTTTTCGGCTTCTTCAAGAGCTTTGAGGTGTTCTTCTAGTTCTTCGTTGTTATTAAAAGCAGTACCCTTAATTCTTGTAAGCATCTTGTTATTCTTATCGTTCTTCCAGTATGCACCCGAAAGTCCCATAATCTTAAACGCCTTAAGAGCCTTTGTATAGCAAATATGAGGACCGACACACATATCAATATAGTCGCCCTGCTGGAAGAATGTAATCGTAGCATCTTCGGGAAGATCGTCGATATGTTCAACCTTATATTTTTCGCCTCTGCTTTCCATAAGAGCGATAGCTTCTGCTCTGGGAAGCGAGAAAGGTTTTATAGGAAGATTTTCTTTTGTGATCTTCTTCATTTCCTGTTCGATCTTCTGGAGATCCTCGTCGCTAAGCTTTGTTTCGCCAAGGTCTACGTCATAATAGAAACCTTTTTCAGTTGCAGGTCCGTATGCAAAGATAGCTTCGGGATAAAGTCTTTTTACCGCCTGAGCCATAATGTGCGCTGCCGAATGGCGAAGCACTTCAAGTTCCATTTCAACAGGACATACGTCAACACTGCCGTCATTGTAAATAACTTTCATTTCTTTTCACCTTTATTTTAAATATATTTTTTCAAAAACAAAAAGCACCCAAAACAATAGGTAATAATATAACCTACTGTCAAGGGTGCAAATAGTCAACACTTGCACGGTTCCACCTTGATTTTTCACTTTTCTTACAGTCAAAACCGTATTCTTTAACGCAGAAACTACGTCAACCTCTACTGTAATTTCAAGATTGAAGCTCGGGAACGGTCTTCGTTTTACTCATTTTAGAAAGCTTCCACCAACGCTTCCCTCTCTGTGAAACTTGAGATAAACTACTCTTTCCGTCATAGCCTTATACACTTTTTGTTTAATGTATTATATCACTATTTTTTTATAATGTCAACAGCTTATTTTATATCAACTCTGCTTCTTTTTCCGCCCTCACAGAATGATTTGATATTCTCGATAATATCACAAAGGCAGCGTTTTCTCGCTTCATAAGCGCCCCACGCATTATGCGGAGTCAACAGTACATTTCTTTTGTCTTTTATTTCATAAAAAGGATGGTCTGTTCCAAAAGGCTCGACTGAATATACATCGATACCAATTCCGCCGATCTTATTTTCTTTAATTGCAGTTGCTAAGGCAGCTTCATCGCAAACAGCTCCACGTGCTACATTAATAACGATAGCATTTTTCTTCATTTTGGCAATTCTTTCTGCCGAGATAAGACCTTTCGTTTGCTCGGTCAAAGGAGTATGAATTGATATGATATCCGATTTTTCAATCAATTCATCAAGTGAAACGATATTGTATCCCTCTTCATAAGATCTCTTGTTTGCCAAAACGTGACACCCAAAAGCTTCAGCTATTCCGGCTACCTTTTTGCCTATATTACCTAAACCTACAATTCCCCACGTCATTCCGTCAAGCTCATGAAATGCAGGTTCAAGTCGATTCGGTATACCGCTCTTTGTGTACTCTCCCGACACGACATAATCGTTATATTCACGCAAGTGAGTTACAAGAGACAGAGCCATAGAGACTGTTAAAAGCGCAACACTGTTGGTTGAATACCCTACAACGTTACATACACCTATATTATGATTTCTGCAATATTCTACGTCAACGTTGTCATAACCGGTTGCCGCTATGCATATCAATTTCAAATTCTTTGCAAACGGTAGGTTACTTGAATTAAGCTTTATCTTGTTAATAATAACAACGTCACAGTCAACTATTCTTTCCTTCACTTCTTCGACGTTACTGTAATTGTATATTGTTACGTCCCCGACTTCCTTTAGAGGTTCAAGTGACAAATCTCTACCTAACGTATCAGCATCAAGCACCGTTATTTTCATATAAAAACGTCTCCACAAACAATATTTTTAATTTATCATATTATATCACACTTTATCTGTTTTTACAATAAGTATAAAAACAAAAGCCCGTGAACACACGGGCTTTTAAAGTTATTTTTGAATTAATAGTTTTCAGCTTTAACCTGGAAATATGCTTTGGGATGTTCGCAAACGGGGCACATTTCGGGAGCTTTCTTACCGATGTGAATGTGTCCGCAGTTAGAGCACTGCCAAATTGCTTCGCCGTCTCTTGAGAATACTACTTCTCCGTTTACTCTTTCAAGGAGCTTTCTGTAACGGTTTTCATGTTCCTTTTCAATTCTGCCTACAGCTTCGAAAAGGTATGCAATTCTGTCAAAGCCTTCTTCTTTTGCTTCTTTTGCGAATGTAGCGTACATATCTGTCCACTCATAGTTTTCACCCATAGCAGCGTCAAGAAGGTTTTCTGCTGTTGTTCCTACACCGTCGTGAAGGAGCTTATACCAGATTTTTGCGTGTTCCATTTCGTTCTTTGCTGTCTCTTCAAAGATTGCAGCTATCTGAACATAGCCTTCCTTCTTTGCCTTAGATGCAAAATATGTGTATTTGTTTCTTGCCTGAGATTCGCCTGCGAATGCAGCCATAAGATTAGCTTCTGTTTTTGTACCTTTCAAGTTCATAATTGTTCTCCTTTGATTATATAGTTATTTTTTATTTATTATTTGCTATACATTTAGGGCATATACCACTAAACACTATATCGTGTCCCGTTATTCTGTACCCCGAACTGTTTGATGCTCTGTCTTCCATGTCTTCAAACACGGTAATTTCAGCATCGGCAACCTCGCCACAGTCAGAACATTTTACGTGGTAATGTTTGCAAAGAGTCTTGTCATATCTGTCAGGTCCGTCTATAACCTTTACTCTGTATATCTCACCCTTGTCTGCAAGCTGATTGAGTACACGGTATACTGTTGCTCGGCTTATATTCGGACAGCTTTCCTTGACACGTTCAAAAATTAAATCTGCCGAGGGGTGTGTGCACATATTCAAGACAGTTTCTTTTATCAAATTCTTTTGATAAGTATTTCTTTCTTTTATCACAATCACTCTCCCTCTTGCTTTTCTCTATCGATATTATATCTCAATAAGGAATACTTGTCAATAGGTTTTTACGAAATTTTTCCAAAAAAAAAATAGCTGTACAGCAATTATATACCGTACAGCTAATTTTATTCATATTAATCAGCAGCGTCTTCGTCTATTTCGTAACCGTTGCTGTTTATACCGTTTGCTTCAAGAGCTTTAGTAATGATCTTCTCTTTGTAGATTTCGATTTTAACGTAATCAGCGCCTACCGATTCTTCAAATTCCTTAACGGTTTCATATCCGTTTTCTTTTGCAAGTTCTGATGCCTTAGCGTTATACTCTTCATCGGAGATCGTAATATCGTTAGCTCTCGCTGTCTGATAGATTATCATTTCTTCTTTTACATCTTTTCTTGCATTGAGAAGAGTTTCAGAAAAGAAGTCATCCATTGTCGCATAACCAAACGCTGTAACAAGTTCTGAAAGTGTTTTGCCGTAATAGTTAAGCGCCATCATCTTGTACATATCTATCGTTGAATTGTAGTATTCTTTTGTTTCTTTATCGGGATATTTAATAACTTCGCATGATTTAAGGTAGTTTTCCCAAATAAGAGTCTGAGCTTCATTCTTTCTGTGATATGCCAAAAACTCATCAACGGTTACGTAGTCATCACTGTTTTCATTTTTCACCATATCGTCAGACAACGGAGGAATCGTAGGCTCGGATATCTTATTGATAGTAACCTTAAATACAACGTCCTTTCCCGCAACGCTTGACTCTTTGTAGTTTTCAGGGAACTTGAGGTTAAGTTCAACAACCTCGCCCTTGTTCTTGCCGATAAGTCCGTCTTCAAATCCTGCAATAAAATTGCCCGATCCTATTGTGAGATCAAAACCTTGGTCGCTTCCGCCCTCAAAAACTTCGCCGTTGATCTTGCCTTCATAGTCAATATTTACAACGTCATCCTTTTTTACCGGTCTGCCTTCAACTTCGGTAGTAACCTTATGCTTGGAAGCTACTTCTTTTACTTTTTCGTCAACAGCCTTCTGAACGGCATCAGCGTCATATTCTACATTCGGGAATTTTCCCAAAGTAACGTATTCTTTAAGATCATAGTCGTAGGGTGTCTCTTCCTCTTTTCCGCATCCGACAAAAACTATCGTGCAGATAAGCAAAAGAACAAATAATAAACTGAGTTTTTTCATTGTTTGCAACTCCTTTGTTTTATATCAAATATCCTATGTATTTTACCATATTTTAATAAAAAAATAAAGACGTCATCTGATATGTTTACAATTTCGAAACATTTTAATTATCGTAAGTATTTTTCTTGAAAAAATGTTTAATTTTTTTATAATATTGTCAAAATTGTGTAGACAAAACCAATAGAAAAATGTTATAATATCTGTGATTTGAAAATTAGTGCTTGAAAGGAGCATTCTCACAATGGATTACCAGAATATTCTCTCACAGAAGGTACAAAAGATACAGCCTTCAGGAATTAGAAAGTTTTTTGACATCGCAGCTGAAATGAAAGATGTTATTTCTCTTACAGTAGGCGAACCCGACTTCGTTACCCCTCAGCACATTCGCGACGTTGCTATTAAAAGTCTTCAAGACGGATCTACTAAATACACATCTAACAGCGGTATGACCGAACTTCGTGAAGAAATCGCAAAATATCTCGACAGACGTTTCAATACCAAATACGAAGCTTTGAAAGAAGTTATCGTTACAGTCGGCGGCTCCGAAGCTATCGACAACGCTATCCGCGCTTGTGTCAACCCGGGCGATGAAGTTATCATTCCCCTCCCCGCATTCGTTTGCTATCCTCCGTTGGTTGAACTTGCAGGCGGTAAACCCGTTATAATCAATACAACAGAAAAAGATAAATTCAAACTTACTCCCGAAGCGCTTAAAGCAGCTATTACTCCCAAAACGAAGATGCTTATTCTTCCTTACCCCAACAACCCCACAGGTGCTATTATGACTAAGGAAGACCTTGAACCTATCGCTGAAATCTTGCGCGATACAAACATCCTCGTTCTTTCTGATGAAATTTACGGCGAACTTACATACGGCAGAAACCACTGCTCATTTGCAAGTCTCCCTGGCATGTGGGAAAGAACGATCATCGCAAGCGGTTTCTCAAAAGCTTACGCTATGACAGGTTGGAGAATGGGTTACATCGCAGCTCCCGCTCCTATCACAACACAGATCTTGAAACTTCACCAGTACGCTATCATGTGCGCTCCTACAACAAGCCAGTACGCTGCTATTGAAGCTATCAAGAACGGCGACGAAGACGTTAAAATGATGGCTGAAGAATACAACAGACGCCGCGTTGCAATCATTGAAGGTCTCAACAAGATCGGCATTGAATGCTTCGAAGCAGAAGGCGCATTCTACGTATTCCCCAACATTGGCAAGTTCGGTCTTACAAGTGATGAATTCTGCCAGAGACTTTTGCGTGAAGAAGGCGTTGCTATTGTTCCCGGAACAGCATTCGGTGAATGCGGCGAAGGTTTTGCAAGAATTTCTTATGCTTATTCCGTTGAGCACATCAAAAAAGCTCTCGAAAAAATGGAAAAATTCGTTGCGAAGATCAAAGCTGAACAAAAATAATTAAATATAGAAGACAAACAATATAATTGAAAGAAGGAAAGCACCAATGAAATTAACCTACACAGGAAAAACAAAAGACGTATATGCACTTGATAACGGCAACGTTATGCTTAAATTCAAAGACGATTGCACCGGAAAAGACGGCGTATTTGATCCCGGTGAAAACACAGTAGGTCTTACCATTGAAGGTATCGGAAAAGCTAATCTCCAGACTTCAGTTTATTATTTCGAAATGTTGAAAGCTGCAGGTATCAAAACTCATTACGTATCCGCAAACATTGATGATGCAACAATGGAAGTTCTCCCCGGAAAAGTATTCGGCCACGGACTTGAAGTTATCTGCAGACTCGTTGCAACCGGTAGCTTCATCCGCAGATACGGCGAATATATTGAAGACGGTACCGTTCTTGAAGGCGGTTACGTTGAATGTACGTTTAAAAACGATGAAAAGGGCGATCCGCTTGTTACATCAGAAGGCTTGGCAGCTTTGGGCGTTATGAGCGAAGAACTCTTCAAGAGCATGAAAGAACAGACTCTCAAGATCACAAAGATCGTTGCTGATGACCTTAAGACTATCGGTCTTGATCTTTGGGATATTAAATTTGAGTTTGGTTATAACAACGGCGAAGTTATACTTATCGACGAAATCGCATCCGGTAATATGCGTGTTTATAAAGACGGCAAGATAGTTGAACCCGTTGAACTCACAAAACTTATTCTTAACAGATAAAAGTTATAATGCTGTGTCCAAATACTTGGGCACAGCATTGTTTCAGTTTTTTTGCATACTTATTATATTTTTAGTATATTATTAATCAGAAAGGTATAAAACGCTATGTTAGATAATATGTCAAGATATATTGCTCAGCCTGTTATCTTCCAGGTAAAAAAGAAATCAAAAGTTTCGGTTATTCCTCTCAAGGGGCAGTTGTATTTTGAAGACGGAAAAGAGTATATGGTATTTGTTGTGCCTATGTGCTATGACCGTAAACTTCCTAAAAACGAACCCGATCTTACTGTAAAAGCAGAGGGTGGAAAACTCACTTTTGAATATGAATTCGAACACGAATGCGAATATGAAATCCGTTTCAAAGATTCGCCTGAAGCTGTTTATCACCACACTTCAGTTTACGCTTTGGAAGAAGATTTGTATACTCTCCGTCCTTTGAAGGGCGATATGCACATTCATACTCCCCGTTCTGACAGCGACGACTATTCGGGCGAAATAGTTGCAAACTTCAGACGTGAGGGTTATGATTTTATTTTCGTAACCGACCATAACCGTTACTTCCCCTCTGTTGAAGTTAAAGAGGTATTAGACGGAGTAAAATATGACCTTAACGTTGTTTTGGGTGAGGAAATTCACACTCCCGGAAGTACCGTTCATATTGTACATCTCGGCGGTAAAAAGAGTGTTACAGAATATTACGTAAAACACGAAGACGAATACAACAAAGAAGTAGACGAGATCGAAAAAGAATTTGCAGGCAACCCCGATTCACGCCGTCTCGCTATGGCTAAATGGGCAACACAAAAGGTTCATGAAGCCGGAGGATTGGCTATATTGCCTCATCCTTTCTGGGTTCAGATTACAGAAACCAGCACCTACAACATCTCTCTCCCCCTTCTTGAACAATTCTTCAAGAGCGGTTGGTTTGATGCATACGAAATCAATGGCGGTATGCTTCCTAATGGTAATGACCTCTCAATTTCTTACTTCAACACTCTCAGAAGCACAGGTTTTGAAATGCCCGTTATCGCAAGTAGTGACGCTCATAAGACCTATAACGACCCTAAGCTTCGTTTTGCTAATATTTACACTATCGTTTTTGCTAAAGACAACACGAGAGAAGATATTATGGAAGCAATTAAAAACGGTATGACAGCCCCTGTATTGCACACCTATAAAGATCCCAACGGAAGCAGAGAGTATCGTGTACAGGCTAACTTCAGACTTACAATGTACACTCGTTTCCTTATGGAAAACTATTTTGAACGCACAAAAGATCTTTGCAAGGCCGAAGGTATAATGATGAGAGAATATACACTCGGAGTTGAAGGCGCTAAAGAAACACTTAACAGTATGTCGGGCAGATCATACAAGTTATACAGACACTTCTTTGGCGAACACGGCGAAAGCTTCTATGATATTACAGAAGACAAGAAACGTTACGACAAATACACACAAGTATGGAAAGAATACGGCGTTACCGCAAGAGGCGCTTCTATACATTAAAACTTTGTATATGATCAAGACGGCACAGGGGCAAAACCCATGTGCCGTCATTTGTTTTAAGACTAATAAAAACGGTAGATTTTAATTTCATCTACCGTTTTTTATATCTTATCTTATAAAACTTGTCATAACTCCCGCTTCTTTTTCGGGAATACCGTATTTTTCTTTACCGAGTGCAATACTCTTCATAAGGAAAGCCATATTTCTTCCGAGAGTTCTCATAGTTTGAAGTCCCTCTTCGTCTTTTTCAGCATCGCCCGGTGCTCTTCCGTGAACGCTGTTCCAATACTGACTTGAACATACAGGCATACCGCTTATAGTAAAATACTTATTGAGTTCATCAAACGTTGAAGAACAACCGCCCCTTCTTGCAACGGCAACAGACGCGCCTACTTTCATCGTCTTATTAAACTTTGAACTGTAAAACAATCTGTCAAGCAAACACACTAAAGTTCCGTTTGCAGAAGCATAATACACAGGGCTTCCAACCACAAGTCCGTCTGCATCTTCAAGTTTAGCCGCAAGTTCGTTAACTATATCGTCTTTAACACACTTGCCCTTTTCTTTGCAATACAAACATCCCTTACAACCTGTTATTTCCATATTTCCAACTTGAATTATTTCAACTTCAATTCCCTCTTGCTCAAGAACACCTTTAACTTCATTCAAAGCAATAGCCGTATTTCCATTTTTTCTCGGACTTCCGTTAAGCATAAGTACCTTCATAATTATTGATCCCCCTTGTAATCCTATTATATATATCTAAAAAACATTGTAGCACATTCTATGCTGTTTTTCAATAATTAATATAATATATAGACAAAAAATAAGGTGTATGAAACCATACACCTTAAAATTTTATCTAATTAACCAAGCTTAGCGTAGTTAATCTTGATGCCGGGGCCCATTGTAGATGCGATAACGCAGCTCTTAATGTACTGACCTTTTGCTGCAGCAGGCTTAGCCTTGATAACTGCACCAATAAGAGCATCAAAGTTTTCTGTGAGCTTTTCAGCTCCGAATGAAGCTTTACCGATGGGGCAGTGGATGATGTTTGTCTTATCAAGACGGTATTCGATCTTACCTGCCTTAGCTTCTTTAACAGCTTTAGCTACGTCGGGAGTAACTGTTCCTGCTTTGGGGTTAGGCATAAGTCCCTTAGGACCGAGAACCTTACCGAGACGACCAACCAATCCCATCATGTCGGGAGAAGCGATGATAACGTCAAAGTCGAACCAGTTTTCCTTCTGAATTTTTTCAACGTATTCTTCAGCGCCTGCATAGTCAGCACCTGCATCAAGTGCAGCCTGAACCTTGTCGCCCTTAGCGAATACGAGAACCTTTACATTTTTACCTGTACCGTTAGGAAGAACGATAGCGCCTCTTACCTGCTGGTCAGCGTGACGAGAGTCAACACCGAGACGAATGTGAAGTTCAATTGTTTCATCAAATTTTGCTTTTGCTGTCTGGCAAACGAGTGCGATTGCTTCGTTTGCATCGTAAAGCTTTGCTTTTTCGAGCAGCTTAATGCTGTCGCTGTATTTCTTTCCCATTTTCATTGTTTGTACCCTCCTTATTCCTCAACTGTGATACCCATACTGCGTGCAGTACCGGCGATCATGCTCATTGCTGCTTCAAGAGAAGCTGCGTTAAGGTCGGGCATCTTTGTTTCAGCAATTTTCTGAACCTGTTCTTTTGTGAGCTTTGCAACCTTTGTCTTGTTAGGTGCTGCAGATGCTGTTTCAATTCCGCAAGCCTTCTTTATAAGAACGGGTGCGGGGGGAGTCTTTGTGATAAATGAGAATGAACGGTCTGCATAAACTGTAATAACAACAGGAATGATGAGACCCATATCATTTTTTGTGCGTTCGTTAAATTCCTTTGTAAAGTTAGGAATGCTTACACCGTACTGACCCAAAGCCGGACCGATAGGGGGCTGAGGAGTAGCTTTACCGGCGGGAATCTGAAGTTTGATATAACCCTGTATTTTCTTTGCCATTTCTATACACCTCCGAATGTGGTTCTAAATCGGGAGAATTAAAGTAATAAAATTTTCTCCCTCCCACGATACACGTACATATCTATACGTGCTTAAAGCAAAGGACGTTTAATTTAATTAAACCTCTAAAATTTCAACGCTGTCAGAGTCAAGCTCAACAGGCGTTTCTCTTCCGAAGATCGTTGCCATAACTTTGATCTTTTTCTTATCTTCGGAAATTTCTTCAACTCTACCAATAAATCCGCTGAGCGTTCCGCTCTTGATCTTTACGCTGTCGCCTACGTTGTAATCAAGTGTTATAGCACGTGTTTCAATGCCTATACTCGCAACTTCTTCATCAGTGAGCGGTACCGGTTTGGAGCCGGGACCTACAAATCCTGTAACACCGCGTATATTTCTTACCACGTGCCAACTCTCATCAGACATTATCATCTTTATGAGAACGTAACTTGGGAAGATCTTGTTTTCAACTTCTTTTGCATCTTCTTCAGTTCCTTCCTGTACTGTCTCAACAGGTATTATGGAATCAAATATCAAATGCTGAAGTCCACGGTTTTCCACGATTTTTTCAAGATTAGCTTTTACCTTGTTTTCATAGCCCGAATACGTGTGTACTACGTACCAACACGCCTGACGGCTTATATCGTTAAGGTCACTCATATTATACCAACCTCGAAATAAACATTAAGAGCTGTGAAAATGAAAAGTCAAGCAATCCTATGAATGCACTTACTATAATAACCATAACCAATACGATACCTGTGTACTGGAAAGTCGTCTTGGGTGACAACCATACGATCTTCTTGAGTTCGCTCTTATAATCTTTGAAAAACTTTTTGATTCTTTGACCGAAGCCAACTTTGTTCTTCTTGGGGGCAGCCTTTTTAGCTTTTTCAGTTTCTTTTTTGATCTGATCTGCCATTACGCTACCTCCTTACTTTGTTTCTCTATGAAGAGTATGTTTACGACAGAAACGGCAGTACTTGTTCATTTCAAGTCTGTCGGGATCATTCTTTTTGTTCTTCATAGTGTCGTAGTTTCTCTGCTTGCATTCGCTGCACGCCAGTGTAATTCTAACTCTATTTCCCTGAGCCATTCAGAGACACCTCCCGATAACAGAATACATTGTATTCCTAAAATTTTATCTCCCTCACACGAAGAAATACGCGACAAAAAAAGACCTCTCCGCAGAGGTAGTCCCATTATATCACGGCATATCGTGTTTGTCAACACCTTTTTTCTATTTTTTTACATACGTATTTACAAGCAACAAAAAATGATATATAATATATAGGTAAGTTTATTTTGCACCATTTTTATTTTTACGGAGAAAAATATGCCTGAGAAAAACAAGATATATCAAACAAAAATCGACAGTATAAACAACCTCGGTTACGGTGTTTGCCGTATCAACGGTATGGTTTGTTTTGTAAAAAACGGCGTTACTGACGACGTGGTCGATATTAAGATAATCAAAGCAAATAAGAACTACTGCATCGGCAGAATTGAGAATATCATTTCCCCATCACATCACAGACAGGAGCAGGACTGCCCCGTATTCAAAAGTTGCGGTGGTTGTACTTTCAGGCACATAAAGTACGAACATGAGCTTGAACTAAAAAAGGCGTTTGTTGAAGCGGAATTTAAAAAGGTCAATTTTGATATAAAAGTAAATAACGTTACTTCTGTAAAGGAACTGTCGCGTTACAGAAACAAAGCGCAATATCCCGTAAGTCCTGATTTTGGAATAGGTTTTTATGCCGAAAGAACACATAAAGTTTGTGAAAATCCGGACTGTTTTCTTCAGCCGGCCGCTTTCTCACGCATTACCGATATAATAAAAAAACACCTGATAAAATACAACCTGAAAGGATATAACGAAGAAACCGGCAAAGGTTTTGTTCGCCATATCTACATTCGCCAAGGAAAAGAAACGGGAGAAATCAACGTTTGTTTGGTTATAAACGGAGACAAACTTCCCCATTCCGACAAGCTGGTAGAAAATCTCAAAGAGATCAAAGAAATCGTAGGTATCACCCTTAACGTTAACACAAAAAACACTAACGTTATATTGGGAGATAAATATATTACCCTCTTCGGCAGAGAATATATAGAGGACAAGCTATGCGGTCTGACCTTCAGAATATCACCCGCGTCTTTCTATCAAATCAACCACGATTGCGCCGAACTTCTTTACAACAAAGTTTACGAACTTGTAAAGCAAGGCAAATGCGAAAGAGTAACCGACCTTTACTGCGGAACGGGTACTATCGGGCTAACGGTGGCATCAAAGCTAAAAGATTGTAAGCTTTTCGGGGTTGAAATTGTTCCCGAAGCTATTGAAAACGCAAAACTGAATGCAGAAATCAATAATATTTCTAACGCTGAATTTATTTGCGCAGACAGTTCTGACACACAGAACAACGTTTTGCAAAACAGCGACGTTGTTATTCTTGATCCCCCCAGAAAAGGAATAACGAAAGAACTTGCAGAAAAGATTTCAGAAAGTAACGTTTCTAACGTCGTATACGTTTCCTGCTCTCCCGACACGTTAGCAAGAGACGTAAAATGGTTTAAAGAACTCGGTTATAATTGCGAAGAAGTATTCCCCTTTGATATGTTCCCAAGAACCGGCCAT